>CAZVHO010000258.1:0-4729 GCA_964627515.1 uncultured Thermodesulfobacteriota bacterium
TTATAGAACAAGGATGGACGAAAGATGAGGCGATTCAAGAAATGGTCAAAGGCGGGTATGGATTTCATAAAAAATGGCGCAACATCATTGAGTATGTAAAGGATGTAGACGTGGATAGAATACGAAATAAAGTGGAGAAAGGTGGGGGGCAACCCCTAAGTCAGACCGGAGGCAGACGTTTTGAGACGTTCAGTTGACAGAGAGAGGTCCCGCAAACCGCCGTCGCCCAGTGGGGGAAGAGACTCCCTCCGAGTGCCCACCCCTTGCTTAATCGTAAGGTCGTTTAGGAGACGACGACGATCGGCCTGCTGATTCTCGTGACCATGCTGTTGGGCTTCCGCCTGCTCCCAGCGGCTCCGGTTCCATTACAACCAGAAGGTGCACGGGCGTTCCCTAAACCGCAGACCGTTGTCTTTAAGCGCAAAAGAAAGGAAATAAGGGGGGACAAGGAGAAAAAAGCAGTACCGAATTTCAACAGCCATTAAGTGGTTCGACCCCTATAAAAGTTCCCCTCAATATACGGAGGTTCCACCAAATATTGAGGTCGAATAAATCGTTTTATACTTTTCTGCAGTTCTCTCTTTGTAATCAACCGTATGATATCAGGTTTAATTTCAGGTATTTTCGTTTTCCCCGGCTCTTGGTAAGCTAGTTGCAAAGGTGTTTGGTATTCTGAAAAAATTTAGATACAAGGAGTTCCGCGGGAGAAACCTGTCTACTCGAATCAAACTCACAAACGCAAACCGTTGTCATATTTGTAAGTGACTAAAGAAAGGCGGAGAGATGATGAAAAAATGGTGGATGATTATTTTGATAGGAGGTTTCCTTATTGTTCCTGCTCTGGTTGAGGCTCAATTGGATAAGATCCTGGAGGGGGTTTTGGGAAGAGGAGAAGAGAGTATTCGTCTCGAACAACTCAAGGTCCTTCAAATGGAGATCTCCCCGGACCCTGTTCGTGACGGCCAGCGAGTTGTCTTTCGGGCAATTATTTCGAATAGCTCTAGGCATTCCGGTAGAGTTACCCTCGCTGTCACGGATAGGGACCAGATTATCAGTCAGGCAAAGGATACTATCCTGAGACCGGGCGACAATCAGATTGATTTTCCTGAAACGACTTATCGGTTCTCCGGGTCAGACCATTGCTTTGCCATAGAGGTCCAAAGCGAACGGACCAGGACATCTCTAAGCGGGGCAACCGATTTCTGCGCGAAAAGAACGAATGCGGGATGGACACTGAGCAATAAAGGGGGTGTACAACTGTACGTTGAAGATCTCGAGATGTATCCCGATCCTGTTTCTCCCGGCCAAGAGATCAAATTTACGGTAAGACTAAAAAATGACGGGAGGCCTATCCGGGGACATATCCGGATACAGGATCGTGATCAGATTGTGGCACAGATTGAGAATGCAGCCATCCCCCGTGGGTTGATTGAATTCCAGTTTCCCCGAAGTCAATATACCTTTCAGCGTATGGATACCTGTTTCACGGTGACGGTGGACGTTGAGCGGACCCACTATCCGGTTGATGCGTCGAGAAAAGAGTATTGCGCGAATCCCGTGGCCTGGTCACTGAAACCCATGAGAGAGCATAGGGGAGAAAAGGGAAGGTAGTCAACATGTGAGCAATGTCCCCAGGTTCCCCACTGGGGTGGATTTTACCTTGGGCTTTAGGAGTCCCCTCTATAATCTGGCTGGATAACATCGGTTTTCTGTTGTTATCCAGCTAACAATTTAATAACTGGTTGCTCACAGCAGGAATCACGCACTCTTTATACCAGGATAACGGAGGAACCATGAAAAAGATGATAACCTTGACCCTTTTTGTTCTTTTGACCCTAAGTGCATACGCTGGGGAAAAGACGCAAGGAGAAAATTCGGCGATAAAGAACATTGAAACCGAGAGAATTGCCACGACCATGGTGGAGAATCGTGACGGCGAACTGAAACCTAACGAATATGAGGTCATCAGCACAAATGGCTCCATCACCCGAGCCTTTTGTCCCTATACCTGCGCCATGAGAGGGCTTGAGGGCAAACACTGCAAGACCTGGCGTTCATTGTCTGACCCGAAACTGTGCTATGTGCAGGATACCCGAATTAAATCGGACGCCATCGATTGGGGGGGCGCGGACCAGGGGAGGTAAGACCGCCTGGTGACCGGAGTCGTTATAGGAAGGGATTGATTCCAATGGAGGGGTCACAAGCGCCCGATCGACGTCATCACTACTTGACACAGAGGGAGATTCTGTCCGCCATGAAGATACATAAACACCATAAGCCTTTCTCCATGATTCGAGAGTTCCATCTGGCCGACTGGCTCACACTATCAAACGCGATCTGCGGTACGGGGGCTTTGTTTTCTATGCTGACGTACCTACAAACGACCGATGTCTGGCATGTTTACTTTGCGTGCGGGATGGTCTTTGCCGCTTTAATCTTCGATGTCTTGGATGGACGGATTGCCCGGTGGCGACAGAAGACTTCCGGAATGGGTCGTGAACTCGACTCTCTCGCTGATGCCATCTCTTTTGGCGTAGCCCCGGCTGTGATTGGGTATGGATGCGGTATGCAGGGTTTATACGACCGTATTGTCTTGATCTATTTTGTTGCCTGCGGAGTATCCCGCTTGGCGCGCTACAATATTACGGCCGAGGCGATGTCTGAGGAGGCAGGTAAGGTGAAATACTTCGAAGGAACTCCTATCCCAACGTCACTGGTATTGGTATTGTTGATATTCTGGGCTGCCTCACAGGGCGCATTGCATGATGCCCTCTGGTTCGGACAGGTCGTTATTGCCGGCTTTACGCTTCATCCGATGGTTCTGCTTTTCGCGGTTTCCGGCTCACTAATGGTCAGTCGCATACGGTTCCCAAAGCTCTAAGCTGTTGATAGAAGTCCTGAAGGGACGTTGAAAAGTTATGGATTCTTGAGAAGCAACTCACTAATATTTTATTGTACGAATAGGCATTATCTCAAAAAACCAAGTTACTTCTCAGGAATCAGTTGTGCAACTTATTGAGCGAAAAAGGCTAATTTCAACACCATAAGGGTGGAAGGGGTGACACGCGGGGTAAGCCATACGGGGGAGCACTGGAGAAAGGCACATTTCGCACAAAAAATATATTTACAGCCCCTTTCATTTCGGAGACCTATTACCATGGCCGGCCAGGAAAAAACAAAAGAAGAATTGATCGATGACCTGAGGGAACAACGAGATTTGATCAAGAGGCTTGAGACGTCCAAAATGGAGCTCAAGCGTGCCGAAGCCAAGGCACAGAGTGCCCGCAGCTTTGCAGAGAACGTTATCGAAACAATACGTGATCCACTTTTGGTGCTGGATCAAGACCTGAAATTGCTTTCGGCTAACCGTTCCTTCTATAATACTTTCAAAGTAAAGCCAAAGGAAACTATAGGAAATCTTATCTACGACCTGGGAAACCGACAGTGGGACATTCCCCGGCTCCGGATATTGCTTGAGGATATTTTGCCCAAACACGCCCATATTAATAACTTTGAAGTTGAACATGATTTTCCTACGGTAGGACACAAAATAATGAAACTTAATGCCCGTCAGATCCATCAAGAAGTAACTGGTAAGAAAATGATCCTCCTTGTAGCCGAAGACATTACGAGATTCAAGAGGCTGGAAAGAGAGCGAAAGAATATCCTCGCCATGTTCGCCCATGATATGAAAAATGCCGTTATCACGTCAGAAGGTTTCTTGTCGAGGCTTATTTCAGGCAAAGCCGGAGCCCTGGGAAAGAAGCAGCAAGACTATCTTGAAATCATCCGTGATGAGCTTAAGCGCTTGTCACAATTCATATCTGACTTTATGGAACTTGCGAGATTTGAAGCAAAGGAATATAAGCCTATTTTTGCTCCATGCAATATACAAGCAGAGATCCAGAAAAGCATCGAAGCCGTCCAATTAAAGGCACAAAAGAAAAAGATCGCGATATCTAGTGAACTCCAAGGAACAATGCCTCCTATGATTAATGCCGATGCGGATAAGATAAGTCGTGTGATCAGGAACCTTCTCGACAATGCGATAAAATATACTGACGAAGGAGGAACTATTACAGTCGAGCTGTTAGACAGAGGCAATGAAATACTTGTCTCCTTTATGGATACGGGCATAGGCATTCCAGAAGATCAAGTCCCCCACATATTTGAGGCATTCTACCGCGTAAGCAGAGACTCAAGGGGCTCGGGGCTCGGGTTAAACATTGCCAAAATGATAATAGAAGGGCATGCAGGCAGGATATGGGCTGAAAGGGCACCCGGGAAAGGAAGTATTTTTAGCTTCACTCTGCCCAGAGCTCGGGATTCCCATCGTGAAGAAAATCGTTGATGCTCACCAAGGACGACTGGAGATCCTCGACAACCCTGACCAGAGCTTACATTTAGAGAAAGCGTTAAACGTCCGCTGAGATGAATCGTTTTAATCTAAGGTTACTTCCTTGAAGTCCCCAAATCTTCATTTTGACTAGAACGGAAGAGTTCAAAAGGCAATCTTCAACGACAGAGATATTCAAGTGATCAATATATTTTATTACGTATACGTATAGCAAGCAACCAGTATTCAGCAATTCAACTACAGAATTTGCCCTTATAAATTGATGGTGATTACCGGATAATGCAGAGAAGTGAACATGGTGATCAATGGCAACTGTTGTTTTGCAAGATCTAACCCTTTTCTTCTCGCCGTGGAGATAGTCCTGTGTCCCCA
>CAZVHO010000259.1:0-4722 GCA_964627515.1 uncultured Thermodesulfobacteriota bacterium
TCCAATATCTGCAACTGTTGTCCCTGTTGCTGCGCCTCGATGAAAGGGATGGTCTCCAAAGGCCATGACAAACAAAAATACATGAATGCCCTCTATGAGGCCAGGGTTGATGTGGAGGATTGTATCGCCTGTGAAGAGTGTCTCGACCGCTGTCCGGTCAAAGCCATAACCGTTGAGGAAACCGCCTTGGTGGACCGGGATAGATGTCTCGGCTGCGGTTTATGTGCCGGGGTCTGCCCGAATGAAGCCTTGACCCTGCATCTCAGAGAAGACCGGCAGGAACCTTTTAAAAATACCTTTGAATTGGGAATGGCCATCCTTAAGGGGAAGACAGAAAATTTAAGGAAGTCCGCTAACAGCGCCTAATATTTCCGAAGGATTCGGAAAAACTCGTCGTTCCCGCGCAGGCCTTAGGCGGGACCCGTAACCTGTAACAGTGTTTTACGGCCTGGTAAGCGGCAGGGATCTGGATCGCCTGGTGGGACCGGCCGGCGAAGTGGGCATGGAAGGTATTATCCCGCCGGGAGAAGAGGGCCCCGGAGAAGGCATAACCCCGGTTGGCGCAGGGGATGGGGATATGGGTGTTCCACCAGCAGGAAAAGCACCCGGGCCGGATGGCATCGGTTGTCTGGACGGCTGCCCCCCAGTTGGCGCAGGAAGGGCAGGACCGGGGATGCCGGGTGGCTGGGGCCTGGCCTGGGATACTGCGGGAACCTCTCTGGTCTTTGGGGATTTGGGATCAACAAGGAAAACCGAAAGGGTTTCCTCCCCCCGGGCCAAGACCACCTTGTCGGCCATAATCTCTTTTAAGATAAAACCGCTCATAGACTCCCCTTTTTTTAAAGCGGTCTGCCGTTTTCCCCTCCCCGGAGTGGTGACCGGGGCCTTCTTGTCTTCCAAGTAGGCAACCTTCAAATCAGGGGTAATCAAGGTACCAAAGAGAATAAATTCAGGTTTAGGCAAAACGGCTTCCGCCTTTTTTTCCGGGGGAATCCTTCGCTCCGGATGAAAGAGATTTTGATCGGCAATAATCCCATAGTCCAGCGGGGAGGTGCTTTGAGCCTTCGGGAGGACCGTCTGCGTTTTTTCGGCCGGCTTTTTTTTCAATGGGGGAAGAGTGAAGGTCCCGTTAGATTCGCGTTGCGGGAAAAGAAAACCATAGGCAAAGATCAGGGAAGCTATGATCAAGCACACGTTCAACAGATTAAAATTTTTTAAAAACGCCTTGAGGTCCACTTTACTTGCCTCCGTAAAGGGCGGAAACTTCCAGTTTCACCATCAATTCCTTCGGTTCTTTAAAATTCCTGACCCGGCAGTCCAACTCTTTGATAACCAGAGAGGGCGTCTTGGTCTCAATAAAAAAGATGATATCCCTTAGAGCCCCGGCTTCAGGGGCCGTAAAATCAAAAATCACATTGATAATCTTAAAGCGTTTTTTCTCTTCAGCTTTCTCCTTCCCCCGTTTGGGACCTTTTTCTCCTTTCAGCCCTTTGGGGTCCTCCTTCGGTTGACCGGCAGGTGCCAGGGCCAGGTCTTCTTCCTTCCCTACCCTTTCACTGGAAATCACCCCCCCCCGGCTGGTGATAATGCCTTTGGTCATTTCCTGAAGGGCTGCCGCGGCTAAAGAAAAGGTATCCCCCTGGATCAGTTTTATGGACTCGGTTTTTCTCTGTTCCTTAAGGGTGACAAGCTCCTTTTGGAAACCCGGTCCCTCGGCGATAATGGCCAGATATTTTTGAAGGGTTTTGGCCTTCATGTCTTGTTCCTCTTTGATGGCCGCCAGGGAGTCCTGAATATTCAGGTAGACATATTGATAAATAACCAGCCCGATCAGGATCACCAGGACCGGGACGGCAATCATCAGAATCTTATTTTTTTTCATATAAAACCCTACAATTATTCTCTCGCCCGCTCCCTCCGGTCGCTCGAGTTCGCAGAGATCGTCGAGAAAGGCGAAATTTTTATGAAAAATCGGGGAGAGGCCGATTTTTCCTGAGAGCCCGGCCTGCGGCCCAACGACAACTACTGGTCAGATCTCTGTCTTTCTCTGCGATCTCTGCGCGCTATGTGAGAGATAGTTTTTTGTCTTTGGTTGCGGCTATACTGCGCTGTGTGTTTCCGCGGCTAAGATGGTTCTTTCCAACTCTCACGGTTTATTGGCTTTTGAGTTCCATTTTAATTTGAAAACGGTCCATATTCTGTCTTGAATCTTTAAGGGTTGGGGCGGCAAATTCCACCTTCTTAAAGAATTTAGTCCCCTCCAGCTTGGGGATCAACAGGGTGGCCGAAGGGGCATAACCTTCAATACTGACCTGGGATTCAAAAACCCTGAACCGGGTCAGCCAGGCATTTTTCGGTAGCATCAAGGTGAGCTCTTTCAGAACATCCAGATGGAGAGGTTTGGTCTGTTTGAAGTTATTTACCAGTTCGATCTCGCCTGATACGACTTCAATTTCTTTTTTTAGCGACTCAATCTTGTTGACTTCCACCTTTTTTAAGGCGATCTGTTTTCCCAAATTTTGGAGTCTTTCCTTTTCTATCTCAACCGGGCGCGTCCAATACATCCCCACCAGGAAACCGAAGGTCAAAACCAGAAGGAGGGTAATCACCCAGGGAGGCTTTGGCTTTCGGTGAAGACCCTTAACCAATAAATTCAACCCCCAGGAACCGGTCCATAAGGATTCCAAAAGCCCTCCAACAGCGCTATAAGGAATCTTTTTTTGTTCCACTCCCAAAGTTCCAAACCCGAAATCGACCTCATCCAAAAACCGGACCGGGTGCCTCAACTGCAACTTAAGCGATTCTTTCAAGGTCGGGGCCTTATCCTTCAGGTTAATAAAGGTTTCCCCCCAAGGGGCCTTTTGACCTGAAAAGGGTGCCAGCGATTCTATTACCCCGTTGATCTGTTCGCATTTTTTCTGGTCGGTGTCATCGGGGAAAGCCCCTGAAAAGACTTCTAGGTCAAAACCGGACAGACTTAAAACCCCTTCATACTGGTGGTTATCTATTTCGATAAAAAGCCCCTGGCGGGATTGATGGAAGTACCGGCAGAGAGACCCCATCCCCAAGAGGCTGATGGTGATTTGATCGAAGGTAAATCCCTTTTCCCGGATGACCCTGATATAGGGATCAATCAAATCGGCCCTGGCGGCCGCCATCAGAAGAAAGACCCGACCCTGATCTTCCTTTAAAACCTTGAAATCATAATAGGCCGTTTCAGGAGTGAAGGGGGTGATTCTATCCAACTCATAGGCCATCACATCAGAAAGGTTCTCCAGGATACTGGAAGGATATTCGACCGTTTTGATGACGGCCCAGGCCTTGGGGATACTCAAAGTAACAGAACCTTTTTCCACCCCTAATTCAGCCATGGCCAAGGCAAGAGAGGAGGCCAAAAAAGCGGGATTAGGGAAATCCCCTTCCGACGAAGGATATTTTTTGACTCTGCTGATCTTCAGGCGGGACAGGAATTTCGATCCGACGGCAAAGGATACCTCACCCTTATCAATAGCCAGGGCGATGCATTTTTTATAAGCGACCGCATCATCGGCAGGGCTGAATAAGAGAACCTTGCCGATCGGGGATCCGATTCTCGTCAGGGTCGATCCAAGACCGTCAAATAGGGAGGATGATATCGTCATGTTATTCTACAATAGGCGCATTTTGTTTTAGGGTTACCGGCGCTTTATAATATAAAATTTTGTAATTGTTGTTTCCCAGCAGGGTGATGGTGGCCCTGATTCCAGTCCCAGCCCCGGGTTTTTTATTAAATCCAAAGGATTCAATAGTAAAAATATTGCTTGATGCAATGGTACCGAATTGCATGATCTGGGCCTGGCCGGCGCCCAATATACTCGTCAGCTCCTGGATATTCCTGATCTCCTGGGTTTGGCGAAAGGCGATAAGAGCATCGGCTATTTCCGTCGTCATTCCGGGAATGGCCATCAGGACTTCTTTCGGGGCGGCATTGAGGTTGACCTTGCCGGTCCTGCTCTGGACCGTCAGGAAATCCATCAAACCCTTTTGCCTTTCCGCACCATAAAAAAGATCCCGGGTTACCCCTTTTACCATTAAAAGTTCCTCCAGGGTATCGAAATGTGCGTTCTTGGCTTTATAGGGCTGGGGAAGCGACAAATAGTAGTCTGATTCAGCCCCATGGAGATGGTGAAAATCGTCCCTATCCTTCCAATCCTGAATAGAATCGACGATAACGTCCGCTTCCCCTTCTCCGACGCCCAGGTTGCCGATCAGGGTTTTCAGCAAAACCTCCGGAGCAAAATTAAGGTCTATTTTGCCGGATTCATCAAAAATTCCGACCCTATAGTTTCCCTCTCCTAATGAGGCCGAATAGGGGTGACCGTCTGTTTTCCAGAATTCATTTCCGGCCAGCAGAAGAGTGGATCCGAAATACTTCTGCCGGTAAAAGAGTTCCATTATCCCCCGCTCAATCCCTGCTTCGGCCAGGAATTTATTCTTTATACCCTCTTTAAAGTTAAGGGTGGAATGGGTCTCTGTGCGGGCCAGATAGGAAAAAGAAAAGGCAATGACCATTAAGACGGTCAAAACCCACAAAACCGTAAGCAGGGCAATGCCTTTCTGGCTATGAACCCATTTTCCCTTATTCACAACTGACAATCTCCCTCATGCCCAGGAGGCACCGAGAAGGTTGAAAATTTTTTTAGGCTATTTTAGGCTATAGGCTATGGGCCATGGGCCATGGGC
>CAZVHO010000260.1:0-3182 GCA_964627515.1 uncultured Thermodesulfobacteriota bacterium
GTCCCTCATGCCTGATTTTCTATTTTCGCACTAAAATTGATGATTATGTAATAACTCGTCATTCCCGCGCAGGCGGGAATCCAGGGCAGGTGTAACCAATTATAAACACTGGATTCCGGCTTTCGCCCTCCGGGGTGTAGTCCCCTCCGGGACGGAGGCCGGAATGACGAAATGGGGGTTTCGGCGACTTTTTACGAACTCACCAAAATTTATCCCATCCCATTTATTATGATCCAATTCCTTGAGTCAATTTAGCCTTTCTTTTTTATCTGAATTGGTGTATTTTCAGGGCGGATTTTCCTTTAGAACGAGTCTTCGGAACATCATTAGGAACCGGAGGGAACACTTATGCCCAGCACCCTGGAAAAACTTATGGAACTTTTTGCAGCCAAGTTCGAATTCGACATTGAAGAGCTTAAACCTACGACGGTGATCGAATTTTTAGGTATCGATTCACTGGATATGATCGAATTCATGTTTGATATCGAAAATGAATTTAATATTAAAATTCCTGACCGGGAATTTAAGGTGACTACGATACAGGACATGGTAGAGGCTGTGGACCGGTTCGTATCGGAACAGAAGGCCGGGGCATAAAGTTATAATGTCTAATAAAGTTTCAAAAAGCTAACCAGATACAATTTAACCTGATTTCGGAGATTCTATTATTATGAAACGGCGGGTCGCCATCACCGGGCTTGGCATTATTTCCCCTTGTGGAAATAATATCCCTGACTTCTCGGCCAATCTCCTGGCCGGCAAGTCGGGAGTCAGAAGGATCTCTTCGGCCTATTCAAACCTCCTTTCAGTAAAAATTGCCGCTGAGGTCGATTTTAATCCATTCGATTATTTCACTAAAAAGCAGGTGTCCATAATGGATCGAACCGGCCAATTCGCTTTAGCGGCCGCTTCTCAAGCCTGGAAAGATTCTGAACTCTCTCTTGAGCCGAAAGAGAAAGAGCGCGCCGGCGTGTATATCGGTTCGGGTATGGGTGGAGGAAACTCCATAGAGGAAATGTACGATCAGCTTTTTAAACAGGGCGCCGATAGAGTGAAGCCATTCACGGTCCTTATGGTGATGAATAACGCCTCGGCCTCCAACATATCGATAGAGTATGGTCTCTCAGGACCTTGTTTGACCTTATCCACGGCCTGTGCTTCGTCCGGAAACGCCATCGGAGAGGCTTTCCGGCAAATCAGAGACGGCTATGTGGACCTGATGATCGCCGGCGGGACCGAAGCCTTTTTGACCTATGGATGTTATCGAAGTTGGGAATCCCTGAGGATACTGGCCGATGAAGATCGTGAGGACCCTTCAAAATCTTGTAAACCTTTTTCCAAAAACCGTACCGGTTTGGTAATGGGTGAGGGGGCGGCCATGGTGGTCCTTGAGGAGTTGGAACGGGCTGTCAGCCGGGGGGCCCCTATCTACGCAGAACTCCTTGGCTATGGCTCAACCTCCGATGCCCTTCATCTGACTCGTCCCTCTCTTGAAGGGCAGGTGCGGGCCATGTCAGAAGGACTCCAAGAGGCCGGTTTATTGCCCGAAAAAATAGACTACATCAATGCCCATGGGACAGCAACCCAGTTGAATGATTTATTGGAGACCCAGGCCATCAAGAAGGTATTTGGCGAATACGCCTACAGGATTCCTGTCAGTTCCACCAAATCGATGCATGGCCATACCATGGGGGCAACCGGGGCCATTGAATTTGTTGCCTCCCTGCTGGCCATAAAAAATCAGGCCATTCCCCCCACGATTAACCTGGATCATCCTGATCCGGAGTGCGACCTCGATTTTGTCCAGAACAACGCCCGAAGAGGCGTGCAAGTCAAAACAGTAATGTCCAATTCTTTTGCTTTTGGAGGGACCAATGCCGTGCTCATTGCCGGGAAGATGGATGGATAGACCTTCTCAGAAAACTCTTTAAAAAAGATTGAGTTGGGAGGGGGGTTGTGAAGGGGGAACATCATCCTCGAATAATTTTACCTGACCATAGACCCCGTCATAACCCGGCTTGACCCCAATCCGGCCTTGACGGACCCGCATAATCCCTTCTACCAGGCGGTCCTCCATAAAAGACCGCAATGCTTCTTCCGGTAGATCCAAAAGGATTTGAAATTCAGAACCTCCCCGTTCGATCAATCGCAGATATTCTTTCCTGATCCTGCGAGATTGGACCCCGACTTCAAACACCTCGGCCAGTATTTCTTCCAGAGGGACGAGATGTAAAACCGGGATGGCCCCTTGGGGTGTCCATCCCAAAGGACGGTCGGCCAGGGCTTCCACCCGGTGCATGACCCCGACCACCAAAGGCTTCCCACAGACCGGGCAGAGATAATCCTTTTCCCGGGTTTGGCTTGGGGAATAGCAGATCCCGCAGGTCCGATGGCCGTCAAAGTGATATTTCCCTTCTTCCGGGAAAAATTCGATAGTCGCCAAAAAGTGTTTGGGATTTTTCCCTTTGATGGTCTGGACGATGCTTTTGAAGGTCATCTCACACTGAAAGAGATTGGCTTCCCGGCCGATTTTGGCCGGTGAATGGGCATCGGAATTGGAGATGAGACTGATCCGGTCCAGGGCCGACCAGCGCCAGTTCATTGCCGGGTCGGAAGAAAGGCCGGTTTCGATAGCAAAAATATGAGGGGTTTGTTCTTCAAAACATTCCTCCAGACCATCGAACCCTGAATGGGACCCAAAGACCGAAAACCAGGGGGTCCAGGCATGGGCCGGAACGACCAGGCATTCCGGATCTATATCCAGGGCTATTTTTACCAGGTCTTTGGCTGAGAAGCCGAAAATAGGCCGGCCGTCGGAATGGATATTCCCGATGCGTCCCAAATGGAGATTAATTTTTTCTATCGACCGGATACTGGGGGCAAAGATCATCATGTGGACCCGGCGGCCCTTGCCGGCCTGGGTGTAAATGTGACTGGTCTCGGCCGTCAGAATAAATTGGACGGCCGGGGAATCGTCTCCTTTTGGCTTCAGGAGCCCTTGACCGGTTTCTTCCAGATCGTTTTTGATTTCTTCAAAGTAGGTCGGATGGGTGAAATCCCCGGTGCCCAGTAGATTGATTCCCTTCAACCCGGCCCAATAGGCCATGGTCTTCAGATGCATCTCTTTGCTGGTAGCCCGGCTATAGGCCGAATGGACGTGGAAGTCGGCAATAATTTTCATG
>CAZVHO010000260.1:3282-4720 GCA_964627515.1 uncultured Thermodesulfobacteriota bacterium
GCTGGTAGCCCGGCTATAGGCCGAATGGACGTGGAAGTCGGCAATAATTTTCATGGCCAGACCGTATGGACCTTTTTGTTTTTTTCCTCAATCTCTGTTTCCAGACTTCCTTTAAAAGTCTTCAAGGCTAAAGCCAGGGCCGGAGAATCCAAAGCCAGGATCTGGGCGGCCAGGATAGCGGCGTTTTTAGCCCCGGCGGCCCCGATGGCCATAGTGGCCACCGGAATGCCCGAAGGCATCTGGACCATGGCCAGCAGAGAATCCAAACCTTTCAAGGAAGAAGAATCTATCGGGACCCCGATAACCGGCAGGGTGGTTTCGGCAGCCAGAACCCCGGCCAAATGGGCGGCCGCCCCGGCCCCGGCAATCAAAACCTTAAAGCCTTTTTCTTCGGCCTTTCGGGCAAATTCAGCCGTCTTTTTAGGCGAGCGGTGGGCCGAAGAAATAATCAACTCATAAGGGATTTTAAACTCTCTTAAGGTCCTGGCCGCTTTTTCCATAATCGGAAGGTCCGAATCGCTGCCCAGGACAATCCCCACCAGAGGAGCGGTCTTAGCCTCCTTCCGGTCGTATTTCAGGGCCTTTTGTCCGATATCGCTACGATAATAAGCGGTCTCCCAATGAATCTTTTTAACGGCCTGGTAGGCGCGATGTATGGCCTGGGGGATATCCGCTCCCAGGGCCGTTACCCCAAGGACCCGCCCCCCATTGGTAACCACGGCCTTTTCTTTTAAGTCTGTCCCGGCCTGAAAGGCCGCCACATCTTCCAGGCCTTTAACTTTTTCCAACCCCTTGATGACATGTCCCTTTTGGTAGGTCCCGGGGTAGCCCTTTTCGGCCATGACCACACAGACCGCCGGGCGTTCATCCCAGGAAATTTTTATTTCATCCAAGGTCCCCTTGACCACGGCCTCAAAAATTTCCACGATGTCGCTTTGAAGCCGCATCAACAAGGGCTGGGCTTCGGGGTCTCCGAAACGCACATTAAATTCCAGGACCTTGATCCGGCCGTTGTTGATCATCAATCCGGCATAGAGCACTCCCTTGTAAATTCGGCCTTCTTTGGCCATGGCCCGGACCGTGGGGATCATGACCTGGTTCAGGGCCTCCTGGAAAAGGGTTTGGTCCAAGACCGGTGCTGGTGAATAAGCTCCCATTCCTCCGGTATTGGGTCCTTGATCGTTATCGAAAATGGCCTTGTGGTCCTGGGAGGAAGGCATGGGTAAAACCGTTTGTCCGTCGGTGAAGGCCAGAAAGGAGGCCTCTTCACCGGTCAGATATTCTTCCAAAAGGACTTTTTCCCCGGCTTCCCCAAAGGCCTTGTCGAGCATGATTAATTCGATGGCCGCCCTGGCCTCGTCCAAAGTCTGGCAGATAATGACCCCCTTTCCGGCGGCCAGTCCGTCGGCCTTGACTACGACGGGGACCCCGATTTTCT
>CAZVHO010000261.1:0-4700 GCA_964627515.1 uncultured Thermodesulfobacteriota bacterium
CGGTTGAGAGGACCGCAATGAAAAACCGGTCAGGCGCTGTCGCCCTCTGCCGGAGGCTAAGCCGGCAGGTCTGAATCCCCCTCTCAGGGATTCAGACCCAAAAGATTTCTCTCCGCGCACTCTGCGCTCTCGAGCGTAGCGGGCGAGAGACAAAAAGCTTTCAGATTCCGACGTCGAACGGTATTTTTCACTAAAACCGTTCCTTCAAAACCGCCCCGCTGCTTCCGGAAGTCACCATCTGGGCATAACGAAAAGCATATCCGGATTGGATCTTCGGGGGAAGAGGGACCCAATGCCTCTTCCGTTTCTTGAGTTCCTCTTTAGAGACCAGCAATGAAATCTTTTTCTTGGGGATATCGATTTCGATCCGGTCTCCTTCTTTGACCAGGGCGATCGGTCCCCCGGCGGCTGCTTCCGGAGAGACATGTCCGATGGCTGCTCCCTGAGTGCCGCCGCTGAAGCGGCCGTCCGTGATCAGGGCCACCTCCTTGCCCAGCCCCATGCCGATGATGGCCGAGGTCGGAGAAAGCATTTCCTGCATACCCGGGCCGCCTTTTGGACCTTCGTAGCGGATGATCACCACATCGCCTTTTTTTATTTTCTTCCCTAATATAGCCTTCTGGGCCTCCTGCTCCGAATCAAAAATCCGGGCCGGCCCGGTATGGGTCATCATTTCCGGGGCCACGGCCGATTGTTTAACCACCGCCCCTTCGGGAGCCAGATTTCCATAGAGGATGGCAATCCCTCCCTCGGCGTGATAGGGACGCGTGAGGGGACGAATGACCTCCTCATCCAATATTTTTTTCCCTTTTAGATTTTCTTCCAGGCGAAGGCCGGTGGCCGTCATCACCCGGATATCAACGGCCTTGATTTTGATCAACTCGGCCATGACGGCCGGAACCCCGCCGGCTTCGTCCAGCTCCTGCAAACTATGGGGCCCTCCGGGAATCAGGCTGCACAAATGGGGGGTCTTCCGGCTGATCTGGTTAAACAGATCCAGGGGCAGTTCCAGATGGGCTTCATGGGCTATAGCCGGCACGTGGAGTACCGTATTGGTCGAACATCCCAGGGCCATATCCACCGCGATGGCATTCTGAAAGGCGGCCATGGTGGCGATGTCCCGGGGACAGATATTTTTTTTCCAAAGTTCCATCACCTTCATCCCGGCCTGCTTGGCCAGACGGATGCGAGCCGCTGACACGGCAGGAATGGTCCCGTTTCCCGGCAACCCCAAACCGATGGCCTCGGTCAGACAGTTCATGGAGTTGGCGGTAAACATCCCGGCACAGGAACCGCATCCAGGACAGGCCACCTCTTCCAGTTCCAGCAAATCCCTGGCCTTCATCTTTCCGGATTTGACCTGACCGACTCCTTCGAAGACGCTGACCAGGTGGACATCTTTCTTGCGCCACCGGCCGGTGAGCATAGGGCCTCCACTGACCATGATGGCCGGAATATTCAAACGAAGCATGGCCATGAGCATTCCGGGAATGATTTTATCACAGTTGGGGATCAAAACCAGGGCATCAAAAGGGTGGGCCCGGGCCATCACCTCTACAGAATCGGCGATCAGTTCCCGGCTGGCCAGGGAATATTTCATCCCTTCATGATTCATGGCAATCCCGTCACAGACCCCGATGGTGGAAAACTCCACCGGGGTTCCCCCATTCATGCGGACTCCGGCCTTGACGGCCTGGGCGATCTGGTTCAAATGGATATGGCCGGGGATGATTTCATTGGCTGAGTTGACGATTCCGATCAGGGGCCGGGCAATTTCCTCATCGGTATAACCCATGGCCTTGAACAATGACCGGTGGGGGCTTTTTTCGATCCCTTTTTTCATGGCATCACTACGCATTTTTTTCTCCTTCTTAATCGATTAATTTAATAATTAACTATAAAGGGCAATTAAAATGAATTCAATTATTTTTAAACATGGCGTCCTTAAAGGACCTCTTCTTTCTGTGTTTTTAGATCATCCCCGCCAGGAACCATTGGTCTTCATACTGGTCATACTTCAACAGATAGACCCGCCGATCATCGGCCCGGACCTTAAAATAGAGATAGTCTTCTCCATACCAGCGATCCAGGATTTCCTCTACGGTAAAGACCCGTTCAAGGAGCTTAAAGGAAAGGGGACGTTCCGGATAGCGGTAACCGGCATAACAGGAGACCTCAATACGAAAATCTTGATCAGTCACCTTATTGTTCCCTGCACTCTTTTGCCTGTTTTATGGTTGTTTTATTTCAATACAATTTACCATTTTGAGGTTAAATAAGAAATCCCTTTTCTATGCCGTTGCTAAGCCCTCATGCCCCAAGTGGAGGCACCATGAAACATGAAAATGGGTTTTTGATTCCGAAATCCGAATTCTAAAATCCAAAATCAAAGTGAACTTGCCTTGCAATGGCCGGATGGGGTGTGTTATGGTAGCCCCAATTTAAAGAAAGGGGAAAAGAAGAGAACCTGTGGAATGGATAACCAGCCTGATTGATCTTTTTTTACACCTGGATCAACATTTAAATATTATTATTCAGGATTACGGTCTTTGGACCTATTTGATCCTTTTTATCATTATCTTTTGCGAGACCGGTCTGGTCGTAACCCCTATCCTTCCGGGAGACTCCCTCTTGTTCGCTGCCGGGGCCTTTGCCGCCGGAGGCGTCTTGGATCCCCTCTGGTTATTTCTTCTCCTTGGAACAGCCGCCGTGGCCGGGGATACGGTGAATTACTGGATTGGCAACTGGGTGGGGCCCAAAATATTTCACCAGGAAGAGATGCGTTTTTTTAAAAAAGAATACCTGATCCGGACCCATGAATTTTATGAAAGACATGGAGGCAAGACCATCATTATCGCCCGTTTCATCCCGATCATTCGCACCTTTGCCCCTTTTGTGGCCGGCATCGGGGAAATGACTTATTTTCGATTCATCTCGTATAATGTCATCGGCGGAATCGTCTGGATCGCCCTCTTTGTTTTCGGGGGCTATTACTTCGGGAACCTGCCCATGGTCAAAAAGAACTTCACCCTGGTTATCCTGGCCATTATTTTTATTTCTGTTCTGCCCGGGGTCATTGAGTTCCTTCGTCATCGGAGGGCTTCAATAAATAACCGGGGCTGAAGGATTCAGAAAAGCCCTTTCCAAAGGTTCAGGCCGGTCTGAGAATCCCACTCACGGATGCGTTCCGGACCGATCCATTCCTGCAGGGTGAGTTCTCCGGCAAACAGGATCGTTCCTTCCACCAGATGACCGCCCAGCACCTGCCCATTGGTCTTACTGAAAAGGATATGGGCGTGGGCAAAAGGTTTCTCATTCAAGATCGAGATATTACCCTGACAGGAAACGATTTCCAATTCCTCATCTAACGTAATCGTTTGATAGCTTCTTTTAACCTGATCATAAAATGCAAAGGCCCCTTGGCTGACGGCCCCGATGACCGATAGAGATCCAGCGACGATATGATGTCTTATACAAAATTCCTGAAGGACCGGGAGGAGATCTTCTTGGTAAGGGAGACGCTCCATAAACATTCTCCCCGAGGAATAGGCGCTATTTTGCATATCCGTTGCCTTTCTAAATTCTAATTTGGTGATGCCTCTAACCGGAAACGCCGGCGGAGCCTGGCGGAAAGATCCCGGATCATCCGAAAGGCCTGCTCCACGGTTTTCTCTCCATCCGGATTGACCAGGCAACAGGTGGCCAGAGACAGCAGGCTCCTGGAAATCAGAAATTCGCGATCCAGGCCTTTTTTTTCCAGCCAGTCCCATTGGGCGATCAACCGTTCTTCCAGAGAATCCAGGTCTTCTTTTTCAAAGGGTTCGAAATTGGTAGGGACTATCCCCCAGACCAGAACGCCGCCCCGGTCTAAAAATTTTCCGATGGATTTATGGTAGGAGGAAAAAACCTCTCCATTGGTATAGACATCCAGAGAGAGGATATCCAGGTCCAACCCTAACAGAAAATCCCAATCGGGATTGCCGCATAAATGGACCCCCCGGGGTCTTTCAATCTGGGAAAAGAAAACCTCCAGGTCCCCTCGAGCCGCCTGATCTCCATACCCGGCCATGGCACTGAACAGGAATTGCAATCCCGGTTCATCGATATACATAAAGGCATTGGGATTTTTTTCTTTAAGGCGGCTTAATTGAATATTAACCCGCTTGGCCATGAATTCGAGTAAAAAAGGCCGGACCGTATCATCAAAAAGGATGGGCCGGCCTTCCTCATCCTGGACATTAAACCCAAAACTGATGGGCCCTTCAAGCTGGCCCCGGATCGCCGGGTGGCTCGATAAATCAAGTTCCAAGTAGCGATGGTAAACGACCGAATATTGTGGGCTGATATCAAAATAATCCGGCTCTTCAAAGTGCGTCAATGCCTCTTCCAATTCCAGGGCAAACTTTTCGTGGGAAAACCGCAAGGTCCTTTTTTCAAGATCCAAAAGGATACCGGGAAAGTGTTCCGAGGCCTGGACGTACATGTCTTCATAATAGCTCACATGGGGCAATTGGGGCCAGAAGGGTATATCCAAAGACAAGGCGGTTTGGAGGGCTTGATCGACATCCCGGTGGGGCATAACCGCCATGGCCGTGGTCAACAGATTTCCAGGAATGGGCATGGGGAAATCCTTATCAAATCAAAGTTGATGGTCTCGTAAAAACTCGTCATTCCCGCGAAGGCGGGAATCCAGGCTATAT
>CAZVHO010000262.1:0-4515 GCA_964627515.1 uncultured Thermodesulfobacteriota bacterium
AGAAAGGACGTCATTCCTTGATCATAGCACCAGCCGGGCAGTGTACCCTGCATGATCATCCGGTCATAGCAGGATAGCGTGCCAGAAATTTGATCTGGGTAGCGTTCAGAAATCATCCTATCAACCTCCATGACTAACAAGAGTACAGCCTCATTGTAGCATGGTTTTTATGGCGCATCCGGATTTTTAATGGCTAACCCCAAATTATATTGATGAGCCCCTTTCGGCGGCTGCGAGAATGGGCCCCTACAAGGCTCGTCGGAGCAGCCGCCAGTAATTAGAGATTCTTTTACCGCTATATATAGCTCTCGGGGAAAGCCGAGCCCCGTTTTATCAAACTTCTTGGTTCCGGCTTGTCCGGGTTAGGAATAGTCGATCTAGGCTGGAAAATCGAAGGCGTGGGGGATTTCAACGGAGACGGGGAGGCCGATATTCTCTGGCGTCATGTCACGAGTGGGCAGGTCTACATCTGGTTATTGAATGGAACGGTTATAATCGGACAAGGCTTACCCGGTACGGTGAGTGACATTAACTGGGAGATCATAGGCGTCGCTGATTTTAACGGTGATGGAAACGCGGACATTCTATGGAGATACACCCCTTCGGGGACGGTTTATATCTGGCTGATGAACGGCACAACCTATGTTTTAGGGGGGTCTCCAGGAACGGAGGGAGACGGCAACTGGAAAATTGTTGCCCCAAAATAAAACGGTCAAAATGGATGCGTACTCAATACTTGATAGTGGAAACAGCCCCGCGAAACGCGGGGCTGTGCTACATAAACAAATGCTCTTTTCATGTTAAGCCCTCAGGCCCCAGAGGGCACCATGAAGCATTAAAATGGGTTCGAGGTCCAAGATTTCCCAAACTTGAAACTTGCATCTTGAGACTTTATTTTCGTACTAAACCGGCTTTTCTTTTTTGGAAAGTCCCCATTTTTTTCTTTTTTCCCATAGGGATTTTCGGGTTATTCCCAGTTGGTCGGCTAATTGTTGTTCGCCAAAGGTATTCTGATACCGGAGGATGAATTCCCGGGTATAGTTTTCGATAGACAGGGGTTGGGACAGGGCCTCGGTTAAAAAGGAAGGTGCACCGCGCAATCCTTCCGGGAGGTGTTCCGGAAGGATCGTATCCCGGTCGGCAATGAGCACTGCCCGTTCGATGATATTTTGGAGCTCCCGGACATTACCCGGCCAACGATAACCCTGAAGCAGTTTGATGGCCGTTGCATGGAACCCTCTGACCGGTTTGCCCATTTCCCGGGCATAAGCCGTTAAAAAATACCTGGCCAGAAGAAGGATGTCTTCCTGGCGATCTCTTAAGGGCGGTAAGGTCAATGTGACGACATTCAGGCGATAGTAGAGATCCTCCCGGCAAAGGCCCTCTTTGACGGCTGTTAGAATATCCTTATTGGTGGCGGCGAGGATACGGATATCGACTTTACGGCTCTGGGTCGACCCCAAAGGCCTTATTTCATGGTCATCAATGACCCGGAGCAGTTTGGCCTGCAAGGCCGGACTCAAATCGGCGATCTCATCCAGAAAGACCGTCCCCCCATCGGCTTCTTCAAAAAGCCCTCTTTTGGAAGAAACCGCACCGGTAAAGGCTCCCCTGACGTACCCAAAGATTTCCGACTCCAGCAGATTGTCCGGGATGGCACTGCAATTAATGGGGATAAAGGGCTTGTTTCTCCTTGGACTATTAAAATGGATGGCCCGGGTAAATAGTTCTTTGCCGGTCCCGGTTTCGCCCAGAACCATGACATTACTTCTGGAGTCTGATATTTTTTTTACCTGCTCGATTACGTTTTTGATAGCCGGACCCTCCCCGATGATCTTTTCGAAATTATACTGTTTTTCGATCTGTTTTTTGAGTATCAGGTTTTCGGCCCTTAGAGCCCGGACATCAAGGGCCTGGCGAATGATTTTTTTGATTTCTTCATGAATAATGGGTTTCAGGATGTAATCATAGGCCCCGGCTCTGAGGGCACCCACTGCGGTTTCGATAGAGGCATAGGCGGTCATTACGATTACCAGTTCATCGGGGACTCGTTTTCTGACCTCTTTTAAGAATTGAATGCCATCCATCCCGGGAAGAATAATGTCGGTGATGATCAGATCATAGGCGCCCTCTTCAAAGACCTTAACGGCCTCTTCGGCACTTCCTGCCGTCTCGGCTTCATAGCCTTCCCGTATAAAAACCCGCCTGAGAGATTCCCGCAGGGTCGACTCATCTTCGACGATTAACAATCGTTCGGACATAATGGGATTCCTTGTTTTGAAATGATGCTGGGTACTGGATGCTTGATACTGGATGCTGGGATTTTATCAAGTATGACAACATCGTAAAAAGTCCAAAAGCGCTGATTTACGTCATTCCCGTGAAAACGGGTCCCGCCTTTGGCGGGATTAATTAGTTAGGTCTGGCCTGGATTCCCGCCTGCGCGGGAATGACGAGTTTTTACGAAACCATCAAGTATCGGTTGTTTGTTTTTATCCAGAATCCAGTATCGGTAATCGTCCGGCCAGAGGCGGATGATTACGCGTATTCGAAAAGGTAGAAATAAATTCCCAGAATGGCAATTTGAGAATCTTCAGTGCTTCACCGAATAAACGGTTTATATTTCTCCGCCACCAGTCCCTGCATTCTGGTCATGAGATGAAAAGCTTCTTTCAGGGTTTTTCTTTCAAGATTGCTTAATTGATTGGGGTTGATAAAATTATCCGGCTTCAGGCCGGCTTTGATCTGTTCAAACTGATGATGGATTCGAAGGAGCATGAGGAATTCATAGGCATGCTCCAGTTCTTCGGAATATTTTTCAGCCAGGTCGTGTTTGCTTTTCAATGCCTCTATCCGTTCCAGGGTAACGGTCTCTTGAATCCCTTTTTCCATGGAGAACAGACGCACAATATTCAAAAGAGGGGTGAGCCCTTTGACCTTCAAGTCAAATTTATCCTTATGTTCGCCGCTTTTTTCCACAACGAAGGTATTAAAAAAACCGATAGGAGGGGTGATCTGAAGCATAAAGCCGGCCATGTGGCCCAGGAAGATTTCTCTATCTTCAAGATAAGCAATAAGATGTTTTCTGAGTTCTTCCGAGAGACTGCGTTTTCCGTGGAGGGGCCTGAAATCATAGAAGATTAAAAATTTTAACAGAGAATCAGGAATCGGTTCATCGATCCAGGAGGAAAAATATCTCTTCCAAACCTTGAGGGGCTGACACCACTTTGGATTGCTGGCCATATAGTCGGCCGTACACCGGGGAAAACCCACCTGTTGAAGACCTTGGGATACCAAGGCGGTAAATTTAGGGAAATAGTTCCCGGCCTTTTCTTCATCCTCTGCTGTGCCCGGGTCGTTGTAAATCAGGGCATTGTCCTGATCGGTTCTGAAGGTCTGCTCTTTACGTCCTTCGCTGCCGAAAACGATCCAACAATAAGGCAGGGGCGGAGGTCCCAGTTCCTGTTCGGCGATTTCCAGGACCTTTCGGACCAAGCGGTCGTTTATTTCAGAAATAATGTTGGCAATGCTGCCGGCCTTGGCATCCTCTTTTAAAAGCAATCCGACGATATTGTTTATCTTCAGGGAGACCGGGATCAATCCCTCGATGGACTTTTGATTGACGATGTCCTTGGCCAGAGATAAGGGTGAAATCCCCTGAAGGGTCATCAGATCGTGATTGGTCATAATACCCTTCAACTGTCCCTCCTCGATGACCAGCATATGATGGACGTTGTATTTAATCATTTTTAATAAAGCTTCAAAGCAGGATTCCCGGGCTTCCACCCGAATTAGAGAAAGACTGAGAATATTTTTGATCGGGTCCGTCAGGGGGCGGCCTTTGGCCACCACCTTTTCCCGAAGGTCCCGATCGGTGATGATCCCTTTGGGCAGACGGCTGCGGTCCACAACGATCAATGAGCTGATTTTATGGGCTACCATGACCCGGGCCGCTTCCTGAATGGAGGTGTCCTCAGGAATCGTAACGGCTTCCTGGGCGATATCGCCCACTTTGGTGGCGAACAGATACCGGTCGCTGCTGCCGTAAAAAAGGCTCTTGTCGTGCATTTCCTGGTAGGTTTTATCCACATACCGGGAAAGATAAGCCAGGAAGTATTCGTTAAAGACCGGGTTGGTTTCAATCAATTTTTGGACGGTTTCTTTATTCAGGATATAACAGATGGTGTCTTCAATAGCAATAACCGTGGTCCTTTGCTTCTCTTTTCCGACGAGGGACAAGAAACCGAAATTGTCCCCTTCACCCTTATAATCGATAAGGCGGTCTTCTCCGCTTTCGGAGCGCATCAGGACTTCTACGCCCCCTTTTTTGATCACCTGGAGCGATTCGCTGGGAGGGCCGAACTGTTTTAAAATAACCGTACCCTGGGGATAAAATTCCATGGAAAGATTCCGGGCAACGGTTTTGAGTTGGAAATCATCCAGGAATTGAAAGGGCGGATATTTTTTTAAAAATTGGGTGACTTCGTCAATCAGCATCTTGAATCTTTATGCTCC
>CAZVHO010000263.1:0-4456 GCA_964627515.1 uncultured Thermodesulfobacteriota bacterium
TGGCTTTAACCGTGTAATCCGTGAAATCCGTGCCAAAAATCTATTTTCGAACTAATACCTGCTGATAAACGGTTTAAACCGGCCATTCTCCCGCAAACTCTCGGCCAATAACCGGGCCTGGCGATAAATGACCTGCTCCAAAGTGATTTTTTCTCCGCCATAAGGGACCAGGGTCCCCAGACGGCCGACCACGGCCTCAATCACCATCTTGCGGGTTTCTGCATTCAACAGGCCTTGGGTTGTGACCGCCAAATCCCGGCCCCTGGTCAAAAGGCTGAAGACGGCCAGATCGACCACCGGTGCCCGAAAAATTTCAATCAGGTCAAAGGAAAGGGTGGGTTTCCCCGGTTGAGGGGCGTGCAATAAACTGGCATAAAGGTTTAAGCCGGCTAATAATAAGGCCCGCTCCATGCGGGGATAGAGCAGACTGTACCCAAAATTCAAGGCGGCGTTCACCAGATCTTTGGCCCCCTGGTGTTCCCGCCCCGGAAAGGCGACCTCTTCAGGCAACAATAAACGAACCATCTGCCAATAAAAAACTCCGGCCTGGCCCTCAAACCCAAAAAGCCTGTTGCGCTGCTCTTCGTAAGGGACCATCGGTTTTAATTCCTTCACCTTTTTCTGGATCTCCTCCAACTGCAACTCTTTCTCATCCAGGGCCTTACTGTATTCGGGATCTTCATCCTCACGATGGCGCAGATAAAATTTCAACAGATTTAACTGATTTTTCAATTTTCCCAGGACGATCCATCTGGCCCAGTTAAGCGCCGATCCATTCTCTAATGCTTTGAGCTGCAAGAGTCCAAGGTCGGGCTTGGATTGTAGCGGGGAATGGACCATGGCATAGGGTCGGCCTGAGAATGAACTGAAGACAATGGGGATATCTGATTTGGCACAGGCTTCTACCAGGTTGGAAGAAATAGATACCCCCTGGCAATGAACCAGGATCCCTTTGACTTTGATCAAAGGCCGGGTATCGACCGTTTTCCGGTCCCGAATAAGGACCACCCGATTACCGCGAAGTCCCATAAAGGTTCCCGCGCTATTGATAACCAATTCCGATTCCAGAAATTGCTTACGGACATGATGCCGCTTTTTCAACGCTACCTTCTGATCGGCGGATTGCAGGGACTTTTCAGGAATTCCAGACGTCGCCTTGGGAAGCTCAGCCGAAATGGCCGAAGGAGCCGCAGCCGAAACAGGAGCTGGATTAATTTCCGGGAGGGCTGGCTGTTTTTCCGGAGCCGGAACACTAATGTTTGCTGAAGGGAAAGGGACCGGTTTGGCCGCAGGTTGGACGGCAATTCCCCCCTGGGAATCAAAAACCCCCTTTACCAGTTCCTGGACCAAGGCTTTTTTTTGCTTCTCCTCATTGGCGCCGAAAAAAACAAAATCGGACATCAAGTCCTGCAATTCATTTTTATATTTTAACTGCCCCTTGTCCTTTTTGGTAATCATCAGGACCCGGAGCCGGGATAATAGATATTGGTCCAGATCTTTGAATTGGTTTTCAGGATTCAGAAATCCATAATAGCGTTTAGCTCCTTCAATGGTTTCATTAAGATCTTCAAAAATCTTTTTCAACGGATGAGGACGGTGCTTTTGCGTGTTCCAATCCAGCTTTCTTTTGATTTTCTCTATCTGAGAATCATTGAAAAGAGGAACCCGGATAGGAATCAGGTTAAAAACCTACAATAGATTGACTCTAAGACCTTGGATGGACTGCCCTTCACCTTTTTAACTTCGGCCCAGTTATTAACAGTTTTAAAATAATATCGACAGGATGCTTCAATACAGACCAGACACAACCCAAAGACGATCTCTCGCAGAGCGCACAGAGATCCCAGAGAAAAATAATTTGTAATTGCCACGGGAGGCTCTGCCGACCCAAGGTCAAGGCCCCCATTCGGGGGCCGGGTTGAGAGGACGGCAATTACAATAATCTCGTTGCTACGCAAAAGAATCACCGAAGGAATTTCCCCTTCATGTGTAAATACAATAATGAGACCGTTAAGATGTTGGATCGATCAGGGGATTGGGGGTTCTAAAATGGCGGCGAGCCATTCAGATAAACCCAGGGGGGTTATAAAATTGATCATCTGGTTTCCAAGGGCCACGTCTTGTGTGAAGGTCCTGTTTATTATGCCCATCCTTTTAGGGCCATAGGCATCCAGGAAACTCGAAAGAGATCGGGATAGTGCCGCCTTTTTTAAAGCAGAGTATTTTGCCTCCAGGGCAAAGAGATTTCCCCCATATTCGATGACAAAATCTATTTCCGCCCCGGCCTTGCTGCGCCAGAATTTCACCATTCCTTGCGAGGGCAGCCATTTATTAATTTCCGCAAAAACCCAATTTTCAAAAAGGGCCCCCTTGTCGGTTCTTAAATCCAATTCCGGAGAAAAGCTGTTCAGCAGTTGATTTCGAATCCCATTATCCAGGAAAAAAATCTTAGGTGCGCCGGTAATTTCACGACGTTTCCCCCCGGCAAAGGGATAGGCTTTTTTTACAATATGGGTTTCTTCTAAAATTTCCAGATAGGCATTGATCGTACCCACATCCACCTGGCAGAGGGCGGCTATCTCGGATATGTTGACCAGACTCCCCACCTGTCCGGCCAATAAGGTTAATAATTTCCGAAAAGCATCCACTCTTTTTATTTTAAATAGATCCGAAGCGTCTCTTAAAATTAGGGCCTCCACCAAATCGCTCAGAATGGCCTTTTTCTGATGATCGTCCTTTTCCAATATAACAGCCGGGTAACTTCCCAGGACGAGTTGATGAGTTAAAATCTCTTCCCCGAGGGCTTCCAGGGCCGCAGGGTTCTGAGGTTTTTTATGCTTAATTAATTCGTCCAGACTGAAGGGCAGAAGGAGTTTCCGGGTGGCCCTGCCGGCCAAAGACTCTCTGGTCTTACTCCTCAAATGGAAGGAGGATGAACCGGTAACCAAAAGGGGGATATGGAATTTTAAATCAATTAAACCCTTGATAAACAATCCAGCTTCTTCCTGGTGTTGGATTTCATCAAGAAAGACTGCCTTAATGAATTGGTATTTTTCCTGAAGGTGCGAGGCCAGTTCAACAGCAGCAGTACAGGCTATTCTTAATAAGGGGTCTTCCATGTTTAAAAAAAGAACCTGTGAACCCATGGGGCGAAGAAGGTGCCAGATCAGGGTAGATTTTCCGGACTGGCGGGGTCCTACTACCAAAAGGGCCCGATCCGGACGAATAGTAATTGGTTCGACCCTGCGAGGCACATACTCCTTTGGGAAAAATCGCTCCAAAAAGCTTTCGGCTTTATCAGGATTGGTTATCCAGGGATTGAATTGTTTAATTCTATTCTGGACTTCAATGGCAAGCATGCCCTATCTCCTATAAATCATTAACGATCAAAAATGATTGCTCATTCACTAAAAGGAACTGATCCGGCACTTAAGCAAATATTAACATGGCTAATATTGATTGTCAATCTAAATTAGCCCGGTTAATTTTGATTTAAGAACCCCCCAAAGGGCTTTCTTTTCAGACCGGCCAGGAAAAAATTGACAAAGGCGTTTGGAGGCCATAAGATAAATCCATGTCTTTTAAATCCGGATTTATCGCCCTCATCGGGGCCCCCAATGTGGGAAAATCAACTTTGCTTAACGCCCTTCTGGGGCAGAAGATCTCCATCGTCTCCTCCCGCCCCCAAACCACCCGGAACCGTATTCTGGGGGTAAAGCATGTTAAGGGGGGACAATTAATCTTTCTGGATACGCCTGGGGTCCTGGAACCCAAAGGGCTGCTTAATAAATCCCTGATCCAAATTTCTTTGAAATCCCTGGCCGAAGTGGACCTGATCTGTCTGCTGATTGAACCTTTTTCAGCCCGGACTTCCCTTCCGGAGAACCTTCGCTTCCGGCTGTCCAAGACCAAGGTCCCGATTTTTCTGATCATTAATAAAATCGATCTGATTGACAAAAAGAAATTGCTTCCCCTCATGGAACAGTCTTCCCAGGTACTCCCTTTTCAGGAGATCATCCCGGTTTCGGCCCTGACCGGGGCAGGATTGGAGGAGTTAGAGAAAAGCCTGTTTCAAAACCTCCCCGAAGGCCCGCCCTTCTTTCCCGAGGACATGGTCACCGACCTGACGGAAAAATTCCTGGCCGGGGAAATCATCCGGGAAAAGGTCTTTCGCTTAATCTCCCAGGAAATTCCTTATGGGGTGGCCGTGACCGTTGAATCCTTCAAGCCGAGAGAGGACAAGCCCTTGATCGATATTCAGGCCACGATTCACGTCGAACGGGAATCACAAAAGGGGATACTGATCGGGAAGCAGGGCAGGATGTTAAAAGCCATTGGCCAACAGGCCCGGGAAGGTATGGAGGCCCTGTTGGGGACCAAGGTCTTTCTGGAGTTGTGGGTCCGGGTGGAAAAAGAGTGGAGCAAGGACCCGAAGTTTTTGAGGAAATTCGGGTAT
>CAZVHO010000264.1:0-4432 GCA_964627515.1 uncultured Thermodesulfobacteriota bacterium
GTCGCGGAAAATCGCTGACCCGCTCAAACTACTCGATTGCAGTCCCATAAGCGACGGGGCTGCGGCCATCATCATCGCCAATGAAGAGAGGGCGAGAAAAGCACATAAGAAGCCCGTGTGGATCAAAGGGATAGCCCATTGCTCCGAGGCCTATTTTTTAGGAGACCGCGACCTGGCCGAACCGATAGCCCTTAGGGAAGCGGCCCGAAAGGCCTACGCCATGGCCGGCATCCATGATCCCTTAAAAGAAATCGATGTGGTCGAGCTTTACGATGCCTTCAGTTACATGGAACCCCTGTGGCTGGAAGGCCTGGGATTTTGCGGGCCCGGAGAAGGGGGCCGCATGATTGAAAAGAAGATCTCGACCATGGATGGATCGCTTCCGGTCAATCCTTCCGGGGGTGTCCTGTCGGCCCACCCGGTCCTGGCGGCCGGACTGGCCCGGATCATCGAGGGCGTGCTCCAGATCCGCGAAGAGGCCGGGGAGCATCAGGTCGATAGCGTAAAAACGGCCCTGGCCCAAGGTATCAACGGCCCCTGCGGGCAGAGCCATTGCATCTGGATCATGGGCAGGGATCGATAATATTATTTGACAGGATTAACAGGATTCTTAGGATTTTTTCTTTGATCATGTCAATCCTGTAAATCCTGTCAAAATTAAGGAGAAAATAAATGGCCAGACGGGTAGCTATCGTAGGGACGGGTCAAACCCATCATCGCAGCCACAGGCTGGATGTCAACGGCAGGGAATTGATCCATGAGGCCGTGGAAAGGGCCTTAAAGGACTGCGAATTGACCATCAGGGATATCGATGCCATCGTCATCGGCAATATGGACCATTTCGAGTCCATCAATTACGTGGACACCTGGAGTGTCGAGGGCTCGGGCGGGTATATGAAACCGATCATGAAATTGACCACCGGGGGGACCACCGGCACATCGGTGGCCATCGCGGCTTACTACCATGTGGCCTCCGGTCTTTTCGATAAGGTGTTGGCCATCGGCTGGGAGAAGAATTCCGAAAGTGATACTACCGGGGCCATCATCACCTGTAGCGATCCCGTCTGGGACCGATTTTCCTATTCGGGGGCCATCCCCAGCCTGGCCACGGAGGCCTCGGCCTACATGGAGCAATACGGGGCCACCCAGGAAGATGCAGCCAGGGTGGCTGTCCGGGAACGGACCCACGCCATGAACAACCCCTATGCCCAGCTTCATGGCCGGCCCATCACCATCAAAGACGTCATGGAATCGGCTATGCTGGCCTATCCGATCAAGCTCCTGGATGTTTGTCCCCGGACGGACGGGGCCTGTGCCGTGGTCTTTGCCGCCGAAGGAACGGCCGAAAAGATCGCCCCCAAACCGGCCTGGATCAAGGCCTGTTCCGTGCGCCATGCCACCACCTGGTTCGGGGACGTAGACTACAACACCGGTCTCCTTTCGCTTAAGAGGGCCTCCCTGGAGGTTTATGAAAAGGCAGGCATCCGCCATCCGGTGGAAGAACTGGATGTGGCCGAACTCTATCTCCCCTATTCCTATGCCGGGCTCAAGTGGATTGAGGTGCTCGGTTTCTGCGGACCCGGTGAAGGCCCGAAATTTGTCTGGGAAGGCCATTCTGATATGGGCGGCAATCTGCCCATCAATCCCTCCGGCGGAGTTATGAGTACCAATTGTATTGGAGCCACGGCCCTATTGAGGACGGCCGAAGCCGCCCTGCAGATCATGGGCAAGGGGGATAAACGCCAGGTCCCGGATGTAAAAACAGCCCTGGCCACGGGCTTCGGCGGGTGCTGGTGGTCCGATGCCATTATCATGAGCAGCGAGAAACCGTGAAAGAGGAGAGCGTCCAATGGAAAATGAAAAAAGCAGAGAATTGTTGACCCTGAATTCAGGGGACCTGGCCATGCCCTATGAATGGTCCATCGGATTATACGGCAGCCGCTTCTTTCAGGAGATCCGGGAGAAGAGACGTTTTCTGGGGATTCGCTGCCCAAAATGCCAAAAGGTTTTAGTCCCGCCCCGGCGGATCTGCGGCCCCTGTTTTCAGAAGCTGGATGAATTGGTGGAACTCTCCGATCAGGGAACGATCAAAGCCTTTTCCGTGGTCAACTATCCTTTTATCGATCCGGCAACGGGCCGGCAGAGACCGATCCCCTATACCTACGGCTATATCAACCTCGACGGTTCGGACAACATCTTTTCCCATCTGATCAATGAGATTGATGAAAGCAAAATCAAGGTCGGAATGAAGGTTCGGGCAGTTTTTAAAGACCAGGCTGAGATGGAAGGAAACATTCAGGATATCCGGTATTTTGAGATTATCCGGTATTAAACCCTCATGTCCCATGGGGGCACCATGAAACATGAAAAAGGATTCAAGGGGTCCAGGGCCAAGGATTCAAGTGAAAGGTTTGGAATTTAAAACCCCGCGGTTCCCCTGAGGGGAACCTTTTCTATAGCTCGATGAAATCGAGCGGCTGAATCCTCGAATCCTGGAATCCTTGACCCCTATTTTTGAATGAGAAAGGAGATTGTCACATGGCCGATTATAAAATACCCAAGCATGTCGTTTTTCGAAAAGAGCTTCCTCTCACCCCTCTGGGCAAAGTCATGAAATCGGCTTTGAAAGAGGCGTATGTGAAAGATGGCCAATAAGGAGAAACGCCCGTCCAATTTCAAGGGCCGGTAATTTGAGAGGATTCATGAATGCCAAAGAGTCAAAAAAAAGGAACCGAGTAATAATCGCCAATTGCAGCGGGTTTTTCGGCGATCGCCTGTCGGCAGCCAAAGAAATGGTCCAGGGAGGGCCCATTGATGTGCTGACAGGAGATTATTTAGCCGAACTGACTATGGCGATTCTCTTCAAACAGAAAATGAAAAATCCGGAGGCCGGCTATGCCCATACCTTTTTGATCCAGATGGAACAGGTCATGGGGGAGTGCCTCGATAAAGGGATTCGTGTCGTGGCCAATGCCGGGGGATTGAATCCCCAGGGCCTGGCCAGGGAGCTTAAAAAGATCGCTGCCGCCCTGGGACTCAATCCGAAGATCGCCTATATAGAGGGAGACGATCTAATGCCCCGTCTTGCTGCGCTGCAGGACCAGGGAGAGTCCCTTACCCATTTGGATAAGGGGATTACGCTGAAAGAAGGAAAGATCACCCCCATTACGGCCAATGCTTATCTGGGTGGCTGGGGCGTGGCCGAGGCCTTGAGACAGGGCGCGGATATTGTGGTGGCCGGTCGTCTGGTCGATGTGGCTATGGTCGTCGGACCGGCGGCCTGGTGGTTCGGTTGGGAACGCCGGGATTGGGACCGGCTGGCCGGCGCCACGGTGGCCGGGCATATCATCGAGTGCGGGACCCAGGCCACAGGAGGAAATTACTCCTTTATTGATGAGGTCCCCTCGTATAGTAATGTGGGGTTCCCTTTGGCCGAAATCTTTGCCGATGGGTCCTGTGTGATCACCAAACATCCGGGTACAGGGGGCCTGGTTTCCGTGGATACGGTAAAGGCCCAGCTCCTTTATGAAATCCGGGAGCCAAAATATCTGACCCCGGACGTGATCGCCCGTTTCGACACCATCGACATAGCCCAGGAGGGACCTGAGCGGGTCAGAATCACGCGTGTAAAAGGGGAGCCCCCGCCGTCCACGGCCAAGGTGTGTTTGAATACCCTTGGGGGTTACCGCAATTCCAAGACCATTCTTCTGACCGGTCTCGACGTTGAAAAAAAGGCAAGGATTCTTGAGGAAACCTTATTCGAAAGTCTTGGGGGCCGGGACCAATTCACCTTTTCCGATGTGAGTCTCATCCGGTCTGATAAAGAGGATCCCCGGTCGAATGAAGAGGCCTTCGCCTATCTGCGCTTTTCGGTCATCGACCCCGACGCCAAAAAAGTAGCCAAACTGTCGGCAAAAATCATAGAACTGGCCTTAGCCAGCATTCCCGGTTTTGCCGGTACGGAGCCGCCGTCCAAGGGGACACCCATCATCAGCCATTGGCCGAGCCTGATTTCGGCCAATCAGATCAAACAGAAAGTGGTTGTGGAAGACCGGGAGACCATCGTTGAATCCTTTTCGGCCGAACCCTTTACTCCCTTTGCTAAGGGGCTTCCTATAAGCCCTCCACCCCCACCCCAGGGCAAAACCATCCGGATGCCCTTGGGCCGTGTTTTCGCCACCCGCTCCGGCGATAAAGGGGGAAACGCCAATCTCGGGGTCTGGGCTAAGACGCCAGAGGCATTTGCCTTCCTGTTTCATTTTTTGACCACCCACCGTTTGAAGGAACTCCTCAAGGATATACGGCCCTATGAGGTCGAGCGCTATGACTTTCCCAATTTATTGGCGTTGAACTTCTATATCAAAGGGGTTCTCGGAGACGGGGTGGCGGCATCGGTCAGACTGGATCCCCAGGCCAAGACTCTCGGTGAGTA
>CAZVHO010000265.1:0-4312 GCA_964627515.1 uncultured Thermodesulfobacteriota bacterium
TAAGTATAGGAGAAAGGCGCTGTTGTGTCAAGAAAACCCATGGGGGGGTCTATGGAGAAAAGGTTTCTTTTCCCCTTGACCATTCATGGGTTTCCATTTTATAGTTCCTTAAAAATATTGTTAAATATTCCCGATAAATAATGGGTTTATTTTATGGAAAATTATGGAAAATGAATTAATTCCCCCAGAAGCCCAGCCGGCCGAAAAAAGAGTGCCGGCCCGGTGGTTTGTTTTTTATAGACGGAAAATGCTCCTTTTTCCTGAGGGCGACCGGATGATTATTCCCCTTTCCCGCGGCCTGGATGATCTTGGTCTTCATCCCCAGGGAGGAATCTATCTTGGAACCCTGGAAGGAAAGCCTTGTTATGGCGCTGTGCTGTCTGATCCGGCGGAGATCCCGGAGGGAATGACTTTTTTTGACCTGTGGCCGCTTCACGGGCGGTTAGGCCAGGATATGATTTACATGGCTTTCCGGGCCATCCACCTTCTCGACTGGTCCCGAAAAAACCGATTCTGCGCCCAATGTGGGGGGGAGATGGGGGGAAAAGACGGTATCCAGACTAAAGAATGTCCGGCCTGCGGAATTTTGTATTTCCCGCGTATTTCACCGGCGGTTATTGTTCTGGTTGAACGGGGGGATCGGTGTCTATTAGCCAGTTCCCCCCGGTTTAAAGATGAATTTTACAGTACCCTGGCCGGTTTTGCCGAGCCAGGAGAAACACTGGAAGAGACGGTCGCCCGGGAGGTCAGAGAAGAGACCGGCATCGAAGTCAAGGATATCCGTTATTTCGGGAGCCAGCCCTGGCCCTTTCCGGATTCCCTGATGATCGGCTTTACGGCCCAGTATGCCGGCGGAGAGATCCGGGCGGACGGCATAGAGATCCTGGATGCTAAGTGGTTTGCTTTTGACCGACTCCCCAAGATTCCCGGCAAGATCAGTATTGCCAGAAATCTCATCGATTGGTTTGTGGCCAAGCATCAAAACAAATAAAGGTTATCTCCAGTAGCCCGGTCTCCAACCCCATCCCCGGGGACCGTGGTGATGCCAGCGTCCAGAATGCCAGGTCGCTCCCGGATGGGGTCTTCGATCCCAATACCCGCGTCTCCAGGCCCAATTGCCGCCGTGATAACCCCAATAGCCTCCAATCCAGACCGCATCGGGATAAGGGATGGCCGGCCGTACATCCACGAGGGGTTCCGGGGGCGGGCCGGGGACGTAAACGCCGTCCGGGGGCGGGCCGGGGACATAGGCCACGCAACCGATTAACAGGAAAAACACCAACAAGACTCCAGAAAGAACAAGACTTAAGGTCTTCATATTTCCCCCTCCTTTTTTTACTATTGACCGATGGCTTGGGTTGATGGTTAAATAGATCCGATAAAAAAATCTGCGAGCTGGAAATTAATTATAACAGGAGGAATTTATGAATAAAACAGAAATACTTGAATTTTTAAATACCAACCCCATTTGTTATCTGGCCACTTCGGAAAACAACCGGCCTCATGTCCGGGCCATGGGCATGATCCGGGCCGATGAACAGGGCATTATCTTTCAGACGGTCGACGGGAAAGATTTGCCGAAACAGTTGCTGCAGAATCCCAATATAGAAGTCTGTTTTCATAACCGGGAAAAAAACATTCAAATCCGGGTACTCGGGAAAGCCACTTTGGTGAATGACCTGGAATTAAAAAAAGAAATTGCCGAAAAACGACCTTTTCTCAACCCTTGGATTGAAAAAAATGGGTTCGATGCCATCCCTGTATTTCGAATAGTTGATTGTACGGCTTTGGTTTGGACCATGGCAACGAACTTTGCTCCAAAAGATTATATCCGGTTATAAAAAGCCAACCGCTTCCGTAGAGGGCTGTAGGGGCGGGTTTTAAACCCGCCCTTACGCAACGGTCAAGCTTCGGGGGGACCCAAGGGGGCATGGGGCATATCCGGGGTGAAGATATTTTTGTCGCCTTGTCCGCTGAGCCGGTCAAGCCCCATCAGGCCGGGACAAATTCGGCCGGCCGGACCTCCTCCAGGGTCAGGGCTTCTTCGGGGCAGGTGACCAGGCAGACCCCGCAGCCCATACATTTCTCTGCATTGACAACAGCGGTGGCTCTCTCCCCTTCCAGGCTGATGGCCTCGAAATGGCAGCGGTCCAGACAGATCCCGCAGGCGGAGCATTTTTCAGCATCGGCCTGGGCTCGAAAGCGGCTGGGCACCACGAATTTTCCCAGGCCGGTCCTGACCGAAGGCCAGTTCAGGCAACAGTCGCTGCAGCAATTGCAGATCACATGGCCGGGGGCCCTTTTGTTGTCACCCACATGGACCAGGCCTTCCTCCTCGCACATCTTCATTAATTGCAAGGCCTCCTCCTTTTCCAGTTTGCGCCCAGTCCCCCTTTCTATGGCATAGTCGGCGGCCTTATCGATCTGGACGCAGACCTCCACCGGTTTGCCGCATTTTCCGTCGATGAGGCGACAGGAACAAGGGGTAACCGCCAGGGTTCTGGCGTTGGCTACGATGTTCTGGATGTCGTCAAAGGCCAGGATTTGGGTCTCGGGATTGATGGATATATTCACCGGAATCACTCTGACGGCCGGGGCAGGCAAGACCTGTTCTACCATCCGGCTGTAGTCGTCGAATTCCGTTTTCATGAAGGCCTTCCACAATTCCAGCATTCCCTTGGGGGGATTCACGGTAACGGCCGTGGAATCGTGGAGTTGAAAGAGATTGCGGACCCGGTAGTACCTGATCTCGTCTCCCTTCCTGGATTTAAAGAGCAGACCTTTCCGGAAGAGGGGATCGATCATCTTCTCGACCTCTTCCTCTGTGAGACCGGTCTTTTGGGCGATCTCCTGAAGCGTGGCCGGCGGGGCGGCGGCCAAGAGGACCCGGGCCTCTTTTTCATCGGCCATTTTTTCAAAAATCCCGGGAATATATTTTGATTCGCCGGCCCCTATGGATTCCGATAATTGTTGATATATTGTTTTTCCGTTCATTCGATTTTTCCTCCTTGTATTCTTAAATGGGGTTATTGGCTTCTTCCATGGTTTACATCCTATTTGGAAATTACCGGATAAATCCGTATGATTCCGGGAGAAAAGAATTATTTTTTTGTAATGAATATAGGCTATGGATGGATTGGGTGTCAACGAAAATGATATCAAAATACAATCCATCCCTTCATCAAAATACATTCATTAAGAAGAGAATATACATCATTTACTTTATTTTCTCTATCTGCGAGAATAGGTATAGTTATAATATTTATTGCAGACGCCCAGGTTTAATAAAAACCAAATTTAACGGGGTAAACGAAGAACGCCTGAATAATGATTTTTATTCAATCCCGAGAGAGGCGGGATTGATGGACCAGAAAGAAGATAAACATGATAAGCCGCATCCGACCCGGTCACCAGGATATCCGAAGAAGGGATTTTATCAGAACCGGTGTCGCAGCCGGACTGGCCTTAGTAGCCCCCGGATGGCTATCCTCCAGGGCTGAAGCAGCATTGAGGATAGGTGACAGGCCACCGGAGAGCACTCTGAATGATCTTAAAGGGAACCCATTCAACCTTCCCGGCGCCTTCAAGGGCAAGGTGGCCCTGATCCATTTCTGGGCAAGCTGGTGCCCTTCCTGCCGCAAGGAGATGATCCTTCTCGAGACCATCCACCAGCATTACGGCCCCAAGGGGATTTTACCCTGCTCTATTGATGTGGGTGAAACCAAAGAAGCGGCTCAACAGTATCTCAGAAATATCAGAATCACTTATCCTGTTCTCCTGGATCCGCGGTCATCGACCGCCCGGCAATTCGGTGTTTCCGGTATACCGACCTCTTATGTGCTCAACCGGGAAAACATCATCCGCTTCAAAATCCTGGGTGAACCCAACCAAGAGGGATTGGACAGGATTATCAAGGGGCTTTTGTGAGATGAAAAGAGCCCCCTTAATCCCTTCGATCATAGCCCTTGCGGTTCTCCTGTGCGCCCCGTTCAGCCTGAGGCTGGTTTCCGGCTCTACACAACACGGGGGTCTGGTTTGCTATTGCTGTCCCGGGCAGGGAATACCCTGCGCCTGTACCATGGTTTCCTGCCCCAAATGTAACACCCCAACCGACGCCCAGGATACCGACTGGTCGCCGGATCTAATTTACCCTTCCTTTGAAATGACCATCCATTTTCAGCCTGTGGTCAGCCGGGCGGAACGTTTTTATTCACCCCGTCAGGTATACCCTAATGTTCCGGTCAAACCCCCCAATACCCCGTAGCCCAGTCTATCCAATTCGATTTTCAAAACGCTTTTAATCGAAAGCCCC
>CAZVHO010000266.1:0-4288 GCA_964627515.1 uncultured Thermodesulfobacteriota bacterium
CCACAAAGGGACGGTTGGGATTCAAAGTATCATAAATCAAGGCACGACGGTCACCATCACGCTTCCCTTCAAATAAGAATGTTCCACTACGAGTTACGTGTTACGTGTTACGAGTTGCGGGTGAAAAGGTTTTTTTTAACCCCGCAATCCATAACCCGCAATAGTCTTAAGGTGATGGGCGACAGTTCACTTAACAGCCTGAAGTTTAAAACATTTTTACCGATCGACAAAACTTTGTCGATGTAATGGCAATAAGCGTCTATTCACGAACATAACAAAGGGAGGGGAAAAATCATGGGTTTTGTCAAATCGATGGAAGAGATCCAAAGGAATCATCAGCCGAATGCCGTGTTTTATGACGCGGAAATGTTGACGGTCTACTTTGAAACCAAGCCGGAAATTGTGACGCGATTGCTTCCCCCGCCCCTTAAGCCGGCCAAAGATCCCTTCGGTGGTGCCTTTGTAGCCAACTATCCCAGGACTAATTTTGGGGTGACCTATTTGGAGAGCGCCCTCTTCCTGCTGGCAGAATACAACGGCGAAGAGGGTGCTTACTGCCTGGCCATGCCGGTTACCAATGATATGGCCTTGATCCTGGGCCGGGAGGTCTTCGGTTACCCCAAGAAGATAGCCGATATATCCTTCAAGCGGGATGGAGAAGTGGTGGAGGGTTGGACGGAGCGGCATGGCAGCCGCTTCTTTGAGGCCAGAGCCAGACTGACCGGCAGGTTTAACGATGAGGCCGCCCAAAAGATGATGATGGAGAGAATGGCGGCCCGGATGGATATGGTTGTTTACAACTTCAAATATTTCCCGGCTCCTGAGAGAAACGGTTTCGATTACCCTCCGCAGCTCATCCGGGAAATCGTTCAACTCCGTCCGAACTCCCTGGAAATGGGTGAAGCGGAACTGGTGTTCCGGTCTTCGGATCATGATTATTGGGGAGAAGTGGAGATCGTACGCGTCTTGGGGGCGGTCTATACCAATGGAACCAACACCATGCTGCCGGGTAGTGTGGTCGCCGAGGTGGACCCCATGGTCTTTGCCCCTTATGCCTTCATGAAAGTCGACGCGATGCAGCCGATTTAAAGGCCGCACCAATTACAATGTAAGGTCGAAGGTCCCCTGGATATTCATTACGATGTGCAGGTAGAGTCCGGCATGATCACTTCAAAACGACACTTAAAAAAGGAGAGAAATCCATGAATGATGAAGCGTACCGCCAGTTGGCCAATGTACTCAACACCCTTCCCAACGGTTTTCCGCCTACGGAAAGCGGCGTTGAAATCAAACTGCTGAAGAAAGTTTTCGAGCCTGACGAGGCGGAGCTTTTTTGCAGACTGAAACTCACCTATGAGACCGCAGAACAGATTGCCCAGCGTTCAGGCCTTCCCCTGGGAAGCTTAGCCGAGCAGTTGGAAACAATGTGGGAAAAGGGACAAATTGAAAGTCGGCTATCAGAAGGAACGCAACTTTTTCGAATGGTGCCCTGGGTTATCGGCATCTATGAGTATCAGCTAAAACGAATGGATAAGGAGTTCGCACAGTTATGTGAAAGCTACGCCCCGTTTTTAGGTCCGCAGCTCGTGATGAATAAGCCCCAACTAATGCAGGTTATTCCCATTGAAAGAGAAATTCCGGCGAACTATGAGGCTCTCCCCTACGAGAAGGTCTCCAGCATCATCGAGAATGGAAAATCATTTGTCGTGAGCGACTGTATTTGCCGGAAGCAGACTCGACTGCTCGGTAAAGGATGCGACAAGCCGTTAGAGATTTGCATGGCCATCGGGGATGAGCCTGATCTTTTTGACAATGATCCATGGGGACGCAGGATCATCTCCAAGCAGGAGGCGTATGATCTCCTTCAGAAGGCTGAGGAGGCCGCTCTGGTCCACATGACCTGCAATGTAAAGAACGGTCACTGGTTTATTTGCAATTGCTGCGGGTGCTGTGACGGACAATTAGTGGCGGCAAGTGCCGGCCTCACCGGCGTGATCAATTCCCACTTTTACGCCGAGATCGACCAGGACCTGTGCGCGGCTTGCGGGATCTGCGCGGACGAGCGTTGCCAGGTCAAGGCCATTGAGGAGGTCGATGGGTCCTACAGCGTCAACAGGGCGAAGTGTATCGGTTGCGGCCTCTGTATATCGACTTGCTCCACAGAGGCCATGCGGCTTATCCACAAGACGCCGGAAGAACTGGAACCACCGGCCAAAGACGAGATGGACTGGTGGGAAAAACGGGCTCTGGCCCGCGGGGTTGACTTCAGTTTTTACAAGTAATCGCCCCAACTGGAAAACCAGAAACGGTAGGGTGGGTGAAGTGAAACGGAACCCACCAAATAAAATAAGGTATTCATTTCCTTTTTATATTGTGGGTTGCACTTCGTTCCACCCACCCTACCGGAAATCTTTAGGGCGAAAATAGATTTGTTTTATGTAGTACAGCCCCGCGATTCGCGGGGCTGTTTCCACTCAAAGGAGAAAAAAAATGTCTAAAGAGACCAATGTGCGCTGGGGTTGGCTGAAATTTATGTATATCCTCACTATTGTGGTAGCCGGCGGCGGCGGATTGGGTGTGATTTTTTTCCGGACCTATACCGTATGAATTTTGGAATGCCCAAACAAGATCTGGTTGTGTTTGGAGTTAAAATCGATGATCATAATATTGTCTACCTTGAGGGAGGCAAAGGTCAGACCATATTGCTTTTGCACGGTTATACCGCATAATTCGCTTTACCTCGGTCCCGCCAGCCATAGACGGCTACTTGCAGGCCCTTCGGCTGCACGCTGCCAAGACGGAAACGAGCTGAGCAGAGAGATTGTCCCCTTTGGCAGGCCCAGATCCTGCGGTCTCAGTATGGGAACCCAACTGAAGGGGTTGAACAAGATAATATTCTTGACTTAGCTAACAGACTAAGCTAACATCACTTGCGAGATGAATAAGTCATAACCAAAAAGGAAAAACAAGATGGCTATCATGGTGAATATTCATGAAGCAAAAACGCATCTCTCCCGTCTTTTGGAGCAGGTGAGCGGTGGCGAAGAGGTGATACTGGCCAAAGCAGGAAAACCTATTGCCCGGCTCGTTTCTTGTGAAGAAGCCCGACCGAGACAGCCGGGAATTATCAAGGGCCGCTTTGATGACCGGTTTTTCGATCCATTACCGGAAGAGGAGATGCAGGCATGGGGACAATAACCCCTAAGAGAGACCGGTTTCTCTTAGATACTCATGTGCTTTTGTGGTGGTTTTTCAACGATCCCCGTCTTTCGGCAAGGGCCGTTCAGGTTATCAGCAATGCAGGCTATACCATACTTGTAAGCAGCGTATCGGCCTGGGAGATTTCAACGAAGTTCCGGTTGGGCAAGCTCTCAGGGGCGGAGGATATAGTCAATGACCTGCCGGGACTTTTGCGAAAGGCCAGAATGGAAGTTTTGCCGATGGGCTTGAACCATGCGCTCCTTGCGGGTAGTCTGGTCAATGATCATCGGGACCCGTTTGACAGGATGCTGGCCGCTCAAACCATAATCGAGCATATGTCCCTGGTTACCTCCGACAAAGCCTTTGCTGGTTTCTCGCTCAAGACCATATGGTAGGTGACCTTATTTATTCGACAAAAGATTGGGCGCACTTTTAAGAAAATTCGGTTCGTCAGCAGAATCTGTGGGTAATAAATGGCTCTATAGAAAGGATTAACGTTAGACAAAGATAAAAGTGCATCCCGCTCCGGATCGACACCTTTAACCTACACCATGTCCCTGTCTATATTGCCCACATGAAATCGATGTTTGAACCGGAGATCCCCCAGGAGATAAAAAAGGTCGGCAGACAGAATCTCCATATATTGAAACAGGGTTCGGTTTTATATGTCTGAGAGAACCTGAGATAGGTTCATTTAGGGTCTCCTCCCAATAATTTGGGAGAAAGAGGGCGGGGATTTTCCTTTGAATCCTCGAACCCTTGTCCCCTTGAATCCTCAGATCATCCCCAACTCTTTTGGAATTGATCCTTCATTTATAGGCCGAGAAGTCCACCCCCCTGGTCCTACCCCGCTCTTCAAACCAGGCCGCTTCTGTGATGGGCGGAGGTACGATCCTTTCCTGATCTTTATGGACCAGCCGAATGGCCTCTCCGGAGCAGGTGCTGATACAAAGGCCGCAACCGATGCACTTCTCCTGAATAATCCGAAAAGCCTCTTCCCCTTCTTCGATGGCCTTCACCTGGCAGCGTTCTTCGGCGCAGATCCCGCAACTGAGACATTTTTCCGGATCGATCTCGGCATAGTAAT
>CAZVHO010000267.1:0-4252 GCA_964627515.1 uncultured Thermodesulfobacteriota bacterium
TTGCGGAAAAAAGCTGCATCACCGAAATGACCGCTATCCCCAGGAGAGATAAGGCCACCAGAACTTCCAGGAGAGTGAAGCCGGAAGAAGAACGCCTAAAAAGCGAATATCGAATATCGAATATCGAATATCGAATCATGAAGTTAAATTCTTTTTCCCGCTGCTTTGGTCTTTGGTACGCCTTTCCCTTCACGACTTATTTGTTCCCCCGTTTTGTTTTTTCCTTCGTCATTCGATATTCGGTGTTCGATATTCGATATTCTCTTTTCCTTTTATCATGCTTTTCTCACTTGCTGACCATCGTCCCCATCAAAGGATCCAACCTGATCCATATAGCCTTTTTTTTATTGGCCAGTTGAAAGGCGGCCCCTTCCCCTCCCCAATCGGGTTCAAAAATAAGATGATATCGGCCGCTACGGATCTCCCCGTTCGTTGGATCAACTATTTTGAAATCCAGGTTTGAAGGGATTGTCCTGACCTTGCGCCCGTCGAGACCGTATTCTCTCGCATCCAGATCAATAGTCACCCCCTGTGGTTCTCCATTGATCTTGGCCAGATTTCTGGCCTGTCTGAGGGTGGCGGAAAATTCCCTGACCGTGGCCTGGAGCCTAGCTGAAGAAAACAAGCTGGTGAAAGAGAGCGAAACCAGGCCGAGGATCAAGAGGCTTAAGATTAAGACGATAATCAATTCCAGTAAGGTGAATCCGGATTGGTTTTTAGATTTAAAAAGCGAATATCGAATATCGAATATCGAATATCGAATCATGAAGGTAAATTCTTTTTGCTTTTTTCTTTCGCTGTCCGAACGCTCTTTACAAAAATTGAAATCAACTCGTTATTCTCACTGAGCAAAGATTCGAACTTTGATTTATTCTTAACTATGTTTGCCTTTTCGATCATAAGTAGCCATATCCTTGTTTCTCGCAATTCCTTGAGACATATTTTCATTTTATGAATAAAATCGAGGTGCGATTCTGCACTTTGGGCTTCACCATAATTGGGCGCGGGTGACGTACCGCAACGTATGAGTTGACCGGAAATGTGATTTCCGGCCTTAGTCTTTGGCAAACCCTCTGCCTCCCGAATAATTCGAACAGCAAAATCTATTAATCGATCCTCAAGATCATATTTTTTCTTTTCGTTGGGAATTGCTTTTTCCTGTTCGATATTCGACATTCTTTTTATAGTCCTCCCAAACGAAAAATAGTGAATATCGAATTTCGAACACCGAACTTCGAATTATAAAGTTGTCTTTCCCTTCGACATTCGTTATTCGATATTCGATATTCGATATTCTCTTTTGGTTTTTTTAAAACGGCAGCTCTGTCATACTAAAAATAGCCATGAGCATCGATAACACGATAAAGCCGATGACCAGCCCCATGCCTAATATCATGGCCGGTTCGAGAAAACCGACAAATCTTTTGATGGAAACACGCAGGCTTTTTTCGTAGGTCACGGCCACTTGCATCAGCATCTTGTCCAATTGACCGGTTTCTTCTCCGACTTTGATCATGGATAAGGCCAGGGGAGGAAATACATCGGATTTGGAAAGAGGGAAGGAAACCCCTTTTCCTTCCTTGACCCCTTTGGAAATCTCTTCCAGGGCCAGGGCGATGACCTGATTCGTAACCACATCCCGGGCATTTTTCAAGGCCTGCAGGAGGGGTACCCCGCTTTTTAAAAGAGTCCCCAGGGTCCTGCAAAACCGGGCCGTCTCCAACTTTCTGATAATGTCCCCTAACAGGATAAGTTTTAAACGATCCCATTGAAGGCGCCCTTGTTCCGATTTGATAATGGTCCGGAAAAGGATGCCGCAGAGAACCAGCAAGGCCAGGGCGATCCACCAATAGGATTTCAGACCCTGACTTATGGAAAGCAGAATCTGGGTCGATAAGGGCAGAGAGCTTCCCAATTCAGAAAAAATAACCGAGAATTTCGGAAGAACATAAGTAAGCAGTATGATGATCGAAAGACCGCCGGTCGAAACCAGAATAATCGGATAGATCATGGAGGTTAAGACCTGCTCTTTGAGTTCTTTGGTCGATTCCAGAAACTCATGCAGTTTCTCCAAAACTTCAACCAGAATCCCACCGGCCTCACCGGCCTTGACCATATTGACATAAAGTCTCGAAAAAATCTTTGGATGCTTCAGGAGGGCCTCGGAGAAAGACCCGCCTTCCCGGATGGACCGGAGAATATCCTGGATAACGGCTTGGTTCTGCTTGCTCTCGGCGATGCCGGACAAAATGTTAAGACTCCGGTCCAATGGCAAACCGGCCTCTAACAGGGCCGTTAATTCATTGGTAAAACTAAGGATGTCTCCTTTGGCTGATTTTAAGGAGAGGGATCTTTTGAACCCTTTTCCAGGGATGAAGACTTTTAAAGGGATGATCCCGGAATTTTTCAGCCGATCAATGGCCGCCTGTTCATCCGGGGCCTCAATGGCCCCTTCCAGGATAGCGCCCGAAATATTGGTTCCCCGATATGAAAAAACCGACATTAGTTCGTTGCTCGTTGCTCGTTGCTCGTTTCTCGTTGCTCGTTTTTTTGCTTGTGTTTGTTTGTTTTAACCAGCAACCAGTAACGAGTAACCAGTAACGGGTTCAGGTTAAACTTCTTGGGTGACTCTAAGCACTTCATTTAAAGTGGTTACGCCTTCCCTGACCTTCTCCAGTCCGTCTTCCAACAGGGTTTTCATTCCTTTTTGTTTGGCCACTTCACGCATCTGGTGGGCGTCCACATTTTTAAGGATCATCCTTCGGATTTCATCATCGACGATGAATAATTCGAAAATTCCGATGCGCCCGTAAAAGCCGGTAAAGGCGCAATGTTCACAGCCGGTTCCCTTATACATAGTCCGGATGTTGCCCAACTGCATCTGGCTCAACTCTTCCTGAACCGAAGGGGCGGTTTCCACGGCCTTGCAGACCGGACAGATCACCCGGACCAACCGTTGGGCCAGAACCCCTCGTATCGTCGATGAAAGGAGAAAACCTTCCACCCCCATGTCCAGCAAACGGGTAACGGCACTGGGGGCATCGTTGGTATGTAAAGTGGAAAAAACCAGATGCCCGGTCAAGGCCGATTGAATAGCGATCTCCGCGGTCTCCAGGTCTCTGATCTCTCCGATCATGATGATATCGGGATCATGGCGTACGATATGCCGCAGGGTGTTTGCAAAATTCAACCCGATCTGGGGTTTCATTTGAATCTGGTTAACCCCTTTAAGCTGATATTCGATAGGGTCTTCCACGGTGATGATTTTTTTGTCCGGTGTATTGATCTTGTCCAGGGCACCGTAGAGGGTAGTGGTCTTTCCGCTCCCGGTTGGTCCGGTAACCAATATAATGCCATTAGGTTTTTTGATCAGTTGATTAAAGATCTGCAGGGTTTGGGTGGAGAAGCCCAGGAGATTAAGGTCGATGGTTATCCCTTCTTTCTGTAGGATCCGCATAACCACCCCTTCCCCGTAAAGAACGGGAATGGTCGATACTCGCAATTCAATATCCTTTTCAGCCACCTTTAATTTAATCCGTCCATCCTGAGGCAGCCGTTTTTCGGCGATATTCAGTTTAGACATGATCTTAAGCCTGGATAGAATAGCGGCTTGCAGCTTCTTGGGAAGGGATTCGATATCGTGTAATACCCCGTCGATGCGGTAGCGGACCTTCAGTTCGTCTTCGAAAGGTTCGATATGGATATCGCTGGCCCGGCTTTCCACCGCCCGGTTGATGACCATATTGACCAATTTGATGATCGGCGCTTCGGAGGCCAGGTCCTTGAGGTGTCCGATGTCCTCTTCCTCTTCACCCAGGAATTCAAGGTCACTGGTTCCCATGTCCTCGATGATGCGGGTAATATTTTGGGGTTCCTGGCCGTAAAACTTGCCGATGTATTCATCAAGCAATTTGGCCTCTCCACTATAGACCTGCACCTGGGCAGAGGTAGCCACCTGGAGGGCGTCAATCGTGGCCTTGTCATCAGGATTGCCCATAGCCACTTTCAAAACATTATTCTTAAATTCCAAAGGAACGATCATGTTTTCCCGTATGAAACGGAAAGAAACGCCTTCTAAGGCCAGAGGGATCTTAGGGAGTTGTTCAGGTTGTAAGGGATAAATTTCAGACACGATTCAAAGCCTCGGGTTGATTGCGCCGGATAGGCGATTTATTTAACTATAATTCTTCTTGACCTGGTTTTCAATGGATAAAGGCGGAAACCGTTTTGCCCAGGGCCTGGCTTCCTCCAA
>CAZVHO010000268.1:0-4101 GCA_964627515.1 uncultured Thermodesulfobacteriota bacterium
GCCTTTCGGTTTTGGACAGATTTTCCTTCAGAAAATCGAAACCGTTTCTTGAGCTTATTGCCCTGAGCAAAGGAAATAATGTTTTCATGTTGGAGCCTTCCAACAATAATCCCGGGGGCAATCCCTATCTTCTCTGCAAATCGCAGGATCGTGTCGAGGCTGAAGTCGTTTTCTTTTAATAAATTTTTGTAGACTTCTTTGGGGATCAACATTTCCTGGGCAAACAGATCGGCCTCCTTCTCTTTGGAAACCCTTTCGGTCTCTCGGTGACCATCCCCTTGGGCCTCGATATAGACTTCCTTTTTCCCATGGAGCAGAATATGTCCGGCTTCATGAAAGAAGGTGAACCAGAGATGATCGTCGCTTTTGCCGCGCAAACTGAGCTGAATGAGGCCCTTCGAAGGTTTCAGGAAGCGAGTGACTCCATAAAGGCGTGTTCCTGGGAGTTCCGGAATGAAAACCACGGCCACGCCGCTTTTCGCGCAAGTTTCCTTCATGGCCGGTTCGAATACCTCGGGACCCTTTTCGGTCAAGGACCGTATTTTCTTTAAACCCGACAGGAAGGAGCCTGGGTGAAAAGGGTGACAGTCAACCTTCTGACCTTCGATCTCACCCCTGCGTAACCAGGCAGCCACGGCTGCCGGATTGCTTTGATATGCCTTTGAGTTGCGGTAGGCCGCCTGGGGGTTTTCCCATAAAGCCTTCCATTCGTTAACGCCGGCCACCCCAAAAAAATTCAAAAGGGCCCGTAATTTCTTAATCGGGTTATCCTCTTTTGGCAACCAGCCCAATTTTACCATGTCCGCCAGGGGAAATCCATTTAGCCATTTTGCCTGTTTTTTTAGGTAACTTTCTTCCTTAAGCCGGGCCAACCCCTCTTGATAGTTGCGTTCCAGGTTGTTCCAGAAAGATGCCGGCACACCCAATACCCTTTCTAATTGGAGGGCCGTTTCCGAGGTAATAGCCGTCTTTCCCATAATTATCTCATTCATGGTTTTTTTGGGGCGGCCTGTCCTTTCAGCCAATTCCGCCTGGGTCATACCGATCGTTGCCAGTGTTTCTTTCAGGGTTTCACCGGGGGGTACGGCATAATCCGGTTGAAATGATTGGTCGGCATTCCTATTCATGGGTATCCTCAATTCCTAAAATCTTAACCTTAGTGATTTTTTTCCAGTTCAGGCCACCATCCTCTTTCCGAGGGCAGTCTTCATGATCCGGCAGAATTATAAATCGATATGGATGCTTTACATCGAGGGAAATCTGACCCTTACGGTTTCCGGATAATTCGTGGGCGCGGGCTTGCGGGAGGGTGCGTAGGACATCAAGATTGTCGGCGGCCTGTATTTCAGCCAGTCGCTGAGTAATTTTCCGGGCCTGTTCTTGGCCAAAGGCCTTAATCAAAGCTTTCTCGCTCGAAAAGGTTTTCCGGTCTTGTTTCTTTTTAAAAGAAATTATCATCGCGCCCGGCTAATGTCAAGAAAATAAATAACCCTTAGGGTTAATAATAAAATTTAGTATCTGAACCTCCGTCCTATGCATTCTTTATCGGGGGAAAAGTATCTTCTTGTTTGATGCCAATGGTGGCAGGGGATAGTCTTAACTTTGGGGGTATGTGAACCCTTCGACCAGTGCCCAGGGGATCTAAGATTTCCGGATCACGGCCCTCTCCCCTATATTCCTTTTTCCCCAAGCCATTCGATTATTCGATCGGCTACGGCCGGCCATTTATTTTCCAGCATCATATCATGGGCCATTCCTTTGAAGATTTCAGGCCTTTTGTTATAAGCCTTGGCCGTGGCTTCGATTTCAACGGGAAGAAATATACTGTCGTCCTCCGCCCCGAGTATCAGCAGATCCGTTGAGACTTTTTCAGGTTTGGGCAGGTTGAAAAGCATCATATCCAGGAATGCCAGATAGGACTCATCCTGCAGGAGGTTGAAATATTTATTGAGCCTATCAGGAGGGATGTCCGATGAGAAGAAGGCTTCCCGTGTCATTTCGGCCGTACCGACAATCGGATAAAGGCTCCAGGTCAGATTGGCTTTTAAAAAAGCCAGGGGGTGACGACGGGCGATTCGCAGGGTCGTTTGGAACACCCCTTTGACCGGGACCGAAGCCAGCAGCACCGCCGCAGGGATGGTATGGGCCTCCAAATATTTCTGGACCACCAGACCACCCATGGAATGTCCGACCAGGACCGGCTTTTCCGGTAATTGGCCCACCACCTGGGCCACATCCGCCACATAATCCGCGATGCGCAGCAGGCTGAAATGGGCCGGTCCCTCACTCTTTCCATGCCCCCGTAAACTCAAGGCGTAGGCGGTATAGCCCTTTCCGGCAAAATACGGCAGGAAGTATTCCTCCCAGCACCAGGCCCCATGCCAGGCCCCATGGACAAAAAGTATCGGCGTCGGACGAGAAACCCCTTTTGGCTCATGGGAAATAATTTCCAATTTCATAATGCCCTCCCTTCTAACCGTTAAGGTTTTGCCCTGGCAACTGGTCCAGGATGGGATGCGGCGAGATGGGCTTTTTGGAAAGTTCTCCTTGCCATAATTGGAGGTCTAAGATTTCAGCCAATTTCCTGGCTTTCCAATCCTCAAATGGCCTCATAGGGAATAAATCCTTTAGGTCTGCCCTCTCGCAATACACTGGCCGGCTTGTTGAAAACATTGCTCTCAAAAATGTGTTTAAGGAGTTTTTCTCTATGATCCGGAGCGGCCAGGTAGGCTATTCCGACAGCGTGTTCGGTGATGCTGAGCCCTCTCGGATCAAATGCGCCATATTCGGTGACGATGACAACCGGATCAGCCGGAATAGCCGTGGTCGTGATTCCCTCGGGAGATTTGTCGACTATTTTTGAAAGACCATGGGTGGTGGATTTCATAGCGATGATGGGAATGCCTCCTTCAGAGAGATAGGCGCCTCTCAGAAAATCGGCCTGCCCTCCGACACCGCTATAAATATTTCGGGCTTGCAAAGAATCGGCCCATATATTGCCGTGGAGATCGACTCCTATAGCGCTGTTGATGGCCACCATTTTATGTTCCCTGGCAATATGGAGAATGCCGTTGGTCCGGTCTGCAGGCCTGCTCTGCAGGGAACTGTTGTTATCATACCACTGGTACCCTTCCCGGCTGCCAGAAAGAAAAATACTGGCTATCGAAAAGCGGTTGGTCAGATAACGATTGGTCACCAGCCCTTCTTCCACCAGCTTTCTCATGGCGTCGGAGAACAGCTCGGTGCGTATGCCAAGATCTTTTGTTCCTTTTCGGATGATCGCATCGGTAACCGCTTCCGGTACTTCTCCTATCCCATACTGCAGGGTGCAGCCATCGGTGATAAAAAGCGCGGAAATGATGTCGGCAATTTTTGTTGCCCGTTCATCCGGTTCCTTAACCGGGCTGAGAGGCAAATCATAGTCGCTTTCCACGATAAAATCGATATCGGATTCATGAATCGTTGTACCCAGCACGAAGGGCATCCGATGGTTTCTTTCCGCAATGACGATTCCATTATTTTCTTTGGCCGTATAAACAGCGGCCAGAACGGCTTCAACGGTTGTGCCCAGGCTGTAGTTCCCGCCGTTGTCGGGGCCGGCGACCGTCAGGAGCACAACGTCCGGTTTCAGGTATTTTCTCACTTGTCTGGGGATATCCGAGAGATGAAGGAGTTGGTAACGGGCCTTGCCCTCGTTGACCGCTTTTCTGGAATGGTCCCCATTAAAAATAACCCGATGCGTAATCCTCTTACAGGCCTCTTCTCCGAACAAGGGACCGATGTCACCGAGCAGCAGAACACTCAACATTTCCACATCCCTTATGTTGGTATCCTCCCACATTTGTTTAAGAAGCGCCTGGGGTGTGGCGGCGTTTCCGGAGCAATAAATACGATCCCCCGGCCGAATGGTTCTTGAATTCACGGCTTCTTCCACTTTTACTTTTTTCATTATTATGTCTTTCTCTCTGGGCCAAGAAAATAAGGCATTCAATCCAATAAGCGACTAATCATGCGTAGGCTAAAATACAGGGACACGGTACCCTCCTTTAGTAACTAAAGAGTCAAATTCTTCTCAAAATGGCAAGAAAATTTTTTACCACT
>CAZVHO010000269.1:0-1772 GCA_964627515.1 uncultured Thermodesulfobacteriota bacterium
TTACCCCCCAGATGGGGGTGGACCCCATTCAGTTCGGGGTGCTCATGGTGGTCAACCTGGCTATCGGGATGCTGACCCCGCCGGTGGGCATCTGTCTGTTTGTGGCCTGCGGGATCTCCGGGCTGCCGTTGGGGCAGGTAGGCCGGGCGGTGATGCCCCTGGTCGCTGTGGCCATCGCCGCCCTCCTGATCGCCTGCTACTGGCCGCCGCTGACCCTCTGGTTCCCGTCGCTGATTTATAAGTAGTTATTCGGATCTACTTAGGCAACAGGCCCACATGGACTTCCTCCGACTTTTTCCCTGCGGACGTCTTATGGTTTGACTACAGAACGGACCTCGGCCGGAGAAAAGCTGATTAACCAAAAAGGCGAAGGGTATTGTCAAATCTTTAGTGATTTTGGTCACAAAAGATTTGACAAATCGGCCTAAAACCCGATAAGGTTAACACGAAAATAACGTTGCGGGTTACGAGTTGCGGGTTACGGGTTCAAAACAAACCTTCCTTCGACATTCGACATTCAATATTTTCATGATTCGTGGCGTCCAACAAGGGAAATGAGGTTTAATAACTATTTGATGTTCGATGGAAAAATAATTTTCCCGCAGGAGTAGAATTATGGTGGAAGAGGTCTTTATCGTCAGTGGGGTCAGGACCCCGCTGGGGTCTTTTAACGGGAGTTTGAGCCCTTTTACGGCCACTGAATTGGGGGCCATGGTCATCACCGAGGCCATCCTCCGGGCCGGACTTACTAAAGGGCAGGTGGACGAAGTTATCATGGGCAATGTCCTTCCTGCCGGACTGGGGCAAAACCCGGGCCGTCAGGCCATGCTCAAGGCCGGGCTTCCTTATGAGGTGGGGGCCATTACGGTCAATAAGGTCTGTGGTTCAGGCTTAAAATCCGTCATGCTGGCGGCCCAGGCCATTGCCTTGAAGGATGCCGAGGTGGTGGTGGCCGGCGGGCTGGAGAATATGAGCCGGGCCCCTTTTTATCTGGAAAAGGCCCGGACCGGTTATCGTATGGGCAACGGGGTTTTGATAGACTCCATGGACCATGATGGGTTGCGGGATATTAACAACGATTTTCTGATGGGGGTCAGCGCCGAGTACTGTGCCGAAAAATATGGGGTAACCAGGGAAGACCAGGATTTGTTTACCTTTAATTCCTATCAGAAGGCCCTTAAGGCCAGGGCCGATGGAAAATTTAAAGAAGAGATATTGCCTGTCTCCATTCCCCGTAAAGGAAAGGACCCTTTGATTTTCGACCAGGATGAAATCCTCAGGGAAACCAGTCTGGAGGCCCTCTCAGCCTTAAAACCAGCCTTTAAAAAGGACGGGACAGTGACTGCCGGGAACGCCTCCAAGATCAGTGACGGGGCTGCGGCCCTGGTCCTCATGTCCGGAAGCAAGGTCCGGGAACTGGGAGTTATCCCTATGGCTCGTGTCGGGGCCCAGGGGGCCTCGGGGTTGGACCCCAAATATGTCCTGGTGGCCCCTTTACTTTCCATCCCCAAGGTCCTTAAAAAAGCAGGGCTGTCTTATGGCGACATTGACCTTCAGGAGGTCAATGAGGCCTTCTCCTCTTCGACCATTGCGGTCATCAGGGAACTGGGACTGGATCCCGAGAAGGTTAATGTCCATGGGGGGTCCGTGGCCCTGGGACATCCCATCGGGGCCAGCGGAGCCAGGGTCCTGGTGACCCTCCTTTATGCCATGAAGGACCGCGGGGCCAAACGGGGCATGGCCTCTTTGTGTCTGGGCGGAGGAGAGGCAGT
>CAZVHO010000269.1:1872-4071 GCA_964627515.1 uncultured Thermodesulfobacteriota bacterium
CGCGTACGCCGGTGGGAAGATTCGGCGGTACCTTAAAAGAGATACCGGCCGTTAAATTAGGAGTTGTTGCCGTTCAGGAGGCCCTGAAAAGGGTGCAAGTTTCTCCGGGCCAGGTGGACGAGGTTATTTTGGGCAACGTCCTTCAGGCCGGCCTGGGCCAGAATCCGGCCCGCCAGGTAGTGATCCATTCCGGAATCCCCCAGGAAGTTCCGGCCACCACCATCAACAAGGTCTGTGCCTCGGGGCTCAAATCGGTCATGATGGCCGCCCAGGCCATCAAAGCAGGCGATGCCGATATCGTTGTGGCCGGAGGGATGGAAAGTATGAGTATGGCCCCTTATGCCTTGAGGCAGGCCCGCTGGGGGGCCCGCATGGGTAATGGGGAATTGGTGGATCTGATGATCTACGACGGGCTGACCGATGTCTTCGGTCAGGTCCATATGGGCCTCACCGCCGAAAAGGTGGCTGAACAATTCAACATTACCCGGGAAGACCAGGATCGCTTGTCATTGCGGAGTCAGCAAAATGCCCAGAAAGCTATAGCTGAAGGCCGGTTCAAGGATGAAATCGTCCCGGTGCCTATTCCCCAGAGAAAAGGGGATCCGATTTTATTTAACACCGATGAACATCCCAGGGCCACGACCATGGAAGACTTGGCCAAACTCAAACCAGCCTTTAAAAAGGATGGAACCGTGACGGCCGGCAACGCCTCGGGTATTAATGATGGAGGCGCTGCCTTTGTCGTCATGTCCTTAGACAAGGCCAAAGAGATGGGCCTTCAGCCCCTGGCCTTTGTCCGTTCCTATGCCACAGCCGGGGTGGACCCCTGGATCATGGGCACCGGGCCTATTCCGGCCTCTAAAAAGGCTTTGGAGAAAGCCGGCCTTTCGGCAAAAGATTTGGATCTCATCGAGGCCAATGAAGCCTTTGCCGCCCAGGCCGTGGCTGTTAACCGGGCCATGGGCTGGGACCCGGAAAAGGTCAATGTCAACGGCGGGGCCGTTGCCATCGGTCATCCCATCGGGGCCAGCGGAGCCAGGATCCTGGTAACCCTGCTTTATGAGATGATCAAAAGACAGTCTGCTCTGGGTCTGGCCACCCTGTGTGTCGGTGGGGGCATGGGAGCGGCTTTGATTTTGGAAAGGAAATAACTAAAAGGTATAAGGTATAAGGTTCAAGGTGCGAGGAAAAACCAAATTTAACCGGGAGTCTTTTGCAAAAGTTAAAGTTTAAATAGGTCAGGCATCTTGCCTGAAAATAGGTTGAAATTAGAAAATAGTCAGCCGAGACGGCTGACCTATTGCATGCTAATTTTGCATAATTTAAACTTTTGCAAGGACCGCTCGTATTAAACCTCAAACCTTAAACCGTATACCGTGAACCTTGAACCGTTCTTTTATGAAAGGAGAGATCATGACATTTAATAACATTTTGTTGGATATTCAGGAGGGCATAGCCACCATCTCCATTAATCGTCCCAAGGCCTTGAATGCCTTGAATCCCGAAGTGGTGGAAGAGTTAGGCGAAACCTTCAGGCAGATTGCCAAAAATAAAGAAGTTCGGGCCGTTATCCTGACCGGGACCGGGGACAAGGCCTTTGTGGCCGGGGCGGATATCGCGACCATGGCCAAAATGAACCCTATGGAGGCCAAACGCTTCTCCGCTTCAGGGCATGAGGTCCTTTTTGCCATGGAGGCTTTGGAGATCCCAATCATTGCCGCCGTAAATGGCTTTGCTTTAGGAGGCGGAACAGAAATCGCCATGGCCTGTGACTTTATCTATGCCTCGGAAAAGGCCAAATTCGGGCAACCTGAAATCAATCTCGGGATCATCCCCGGATTCGGCGGGACCCAGCGTCTGGCCCGCCTGGTGGGAAAAGGCCTGGCCAAGGAAATGTGCCTGACCGGGGAGATGATCTCGGCCCAACAGGCCAAAGAGATCGGCATGGTCAATAAGGTCTTTCCGCCTGAAGAATTAATGGGCCAGGCCCTGAAGACCGCCAAGCTGATGGCCTCCAAGAGTCGGGCGGCCCTTCGGGCTGTCAAACAGGCCATGAACCGGGGCTTTGATGTGGATCTGCTCAACGGCTGCGCCATGGAAGTGGACGCCTTTGCCATCGCCTTTACCAGTTCCGACGCCAAAGAAGGATTGACCGCCTTCCTGGAAAAACGCCAGCCGGAATTTAAGGGGGAGATATAA
>CAZVHO010000270.1:0-2396 GCA_964627515.1 uncultured Thermodesulfobacteriota bacterium
AGGGCTACGGCATAGGTCATGAAAACAAGGCCATTGAAGACCCTTGAGGCACAGACTCCAGTCAGCCACCAGTCAAATTTTTTCCGCTGCATCCATTCGATCCCCGGATCGTTTCCTTATCGAGCCTTTTTCTGCTTGGGGGGTTATCCTTCTGACGATTTTTAAAAATTTAACCGGGAATTTTCTATCGGCTAACTATATCATATCTCAATTAAATCTTTAAGCGTCATTCATCAGGTGTCTCGCCAAACGCAGAGCAGAACCTCAAGCCGCTTAAGACGGGGCCAGGGTGGTCAGATAACGTCCCCGTTCCTGGCGGTAATTATATTTAAAGATGGTATCCACAAGCCCCTGATGAAGTCTGCCGAAGGTTTGGGCATACTGCCTACTGACCCAGCGATAGTACTTCTCCATACTTTTCATGTTTTGAGCAAAAACAATGCGGGTGAGTTCGTCGATCCGATCATCCGCCCTTTCGTCAAAAAATTCTGCCTCCTGAGGAGGTGGGCCACCTGGAACAGGCTGGTATTTCTGCATGAATACATAGGCACCCGGCAGGGAACGTAAAAAACGAAATCTTTCCAAATCTTCAGCCAGGGTGGTATTAAACCCGTACATACAGATGAATTCGACATTGTCTTTGCCGGTAAATTGAAGCTGGTGATATTTTTGACCTATTTCAATCAGGTTACGGTTATCGTTCAAACTGAAGTGATAGACCCGGCGGGTGAATCTGAGATTGGAACAATCGACACGTTTTAACAACCGGGCTTTCTCCTGATCCAGCAGACGCAAATCCAGGGTTTGGGTAAAGTTGACCTTCAACCGGCGCGAGGCCATTTCCTCGAGCAACTCACCGGCCTCAGGGTGCGCCAGGATATTGTCATCCAGGAGGATCAGTTTTCGCCTGCCCTTCTGCAGAAGCTCGTCGAGACGGGCGACCTGGCGAATTTTGCCTTCCTTAGCGGGAACGATGCAAAAAGGGCAGTGAAAGGGGCATCCGCGAGTAAGGAAACCGATCGCACAGTCTCCAAATTCCGGATAGAGGCTGTAATCTGCCGGCAGTTTTTCCACCTCCGCCGGAAGACGCTTATGAACATCAACACCGGAACCGCCGGCCAGGAGTGCCTCTCCGTAATGCTTCCTTAGTTTTTTCAGACGGGCTTGCGAAAGGGGCCGATAGAAGACAGCGCTGGCATAAACGGCTTCAACTCCTTTCCGGAATGCGTTATGTCGCTCCAGGACCACGCGTTTTCCCTGTTCTTTGAAGTATCGGCTTAGTTTCATAAGCGCCAGGTTCGGTAACCGGCTGTCCACGTCCAGGAGCAGAATGGTCCCTTTCGGTATTCTTGCCGGCTTTTTCTCCTTCGGCTCAGGTCTCTTCTGGATCTGGCAGTGTTTGGTCAGCAGCCGGCCAGGGAAGAGAACACGGGCCTGGTCTCCCACGGTCATCAGAAATTGCATTTCAGGAAACAGCTCATCCAGAAATTCGATCCACCGAGAGAAATATCTCAGGTTGCAGACTCGATCTGGGCGGTCGAAAAGGATTAGGCCCGGAAGATCTAATGGCTTGGCACAGGTGGGAAAGGCCCCGAGCAGATGCCGTACCGCATCAAGGATCGGGAGCATGGCTTGTTGCTGCCATGATGACATATAAGACCATTGCAGCCTGAAATCGCATTCTTTTTCCATCCAACCGGAGGTGTCTATGGCCAGATAGGTCTTGGATAACAGAGAGAGACGTTCCAGTGCCTGGGTCGGTGCCAGGCGCTTATATTTGACGGCCCGGTTGTGTATTCTGTTCAGAAATTCGACCGGATCAGTTACCCGGGCCTTGTTGGAGAATAGTGAATGAAATCGGCTGAGACGGAAAAAAGGATCGTTGAAATCAAAATCATCGGTCCCGACATGACATTTTATGTCTGCTCCATAGCCCAGAAGGAACAACCAGGAGTTGCCGAGACCGGTTTTGGCCCGATGGGCAGGCAGGTCTGGAGGGATAAAACGGAGTTCTGTTTTTTTCAAACTTCGCAAGACGCCCAATGGTTCAAGTCGGACGCCACCGCCCCAAAAGGCTTCAGTGGTCATCGGGGCTTCATGAGGCGAATGGGGGGCCAGAACACATTCCACCTGTAAAGGTATTCCAGAATGACGGCAAAGTCGCTTTATAGAAAAGGGAAGATGGGAGAAAAGGCTGGTCCCTCCACAGGCCAGGGCTATCAACTGGAGCAATTCCCGGCTGGATGGTCCGGAAGTAAGGAGTGTCCATTTGGCGAGAGAATGGCCATTCCTGACCACACCGATCTCACCGCTGCCGTTCATGCGGGCCTGATCGAAATAGATATGGAGGAAGTACATGAATTACTTTTTAACTCTTCTGCAATCTAAAAAGCCAT
>CAZVHO010000270.1:2496-4051 GCA_964627515.1 uncultured Thermodesulfobacteriota bacterium
ATCTCTTTTTTTAATTCTTCAATAGAAAGTGAATCTCCACGTTCGGCTGCCTCTCTGCCTTTATTGATCTTGTCAATTACATAAAGTTCGTACATAATATCATCAATGTTTGCTGATTCTGGTAGGTTTGAAATTACTTTGATTGCTTCTTGCTTTAAAGTTTCCATAGCCAACTCCCCCTTCTTACCCGTTATCTCATACGCTTAAATATAACATTCAATAACTGTTTACTCCAATAGTTTTTTTGTTTGGCAAGGATGCTTATTTTTTGGGGGGGCAATTTCATATTAAACCCTCATGCCCCCTCCCTCACCCTCCCCCTCAAGGGGGAAGGGCAGGGTGGGGGTGGGGCACCACGAATCATGAAAATATCTTTGTAGGCTATAGGCGATGGGCGATGGGCAAGGTACAGGGTTCAAAGTTTTTACGCCTGCAACTTGCAACTTGAAACTTGCTACTTTCTCTTCAACTGACCCCTGATCCCTGATCCCTATTTTCAAACTAATCGACTATCAATAATAAGCGGGAAAAGCGGTAGGGGTCTTAAACCAGGACCGATAAAATCGAAAGGGGAGTCCCTTCCAGGGCGGAACCAACAAAAGAACCGAAGACGGCATCCCAGACCAGTTTGCCGGCCTTGGAGGCGGCGCCGTGGATGTATTGGTCATTGGTTAACGCTTTGTCCGATTTGAAATAGCCTTTATCCTCAAGTAAGTCGATAATGGATCGATCGCTGACCGCTTTGGAATCGTAATTAACCACAATGCTCCCGGTTAGGGTATTGGCCGAGGCCTTGTCAACCCCCTGAAAACATTTCAACAAACCCTCCACGTCCCTGGCATTCTCCTGGTTCCCCTTTATCTGGGGCGTCTTCACCCGTAACCGTCCGGGGACACTATGAATGTAATAGCCCATGATAAACCCTCCTTTTTTTTCAGCCTATTTTTGTTCTTTTCATGGGAACAAGATAAGGGTCTAATGTGGCGGTTTGATGACGAAAAAATATCATTTTTATTAAAAATATCTGAAAATGCTTACCCGACTGTGCGGGCCTTCGAATTGAACCGGTCTTGGCACAAGCATCTGCCATACGCAGGATTCCGGTTCCCCAATGAAGGCCTGCAAAAGTGCCGGAATAAATCCAGATAACCATTTTCTCCAAACGGGGAAAATGGTTGAGATCGGAAGTGGTGCACAAAGAGAAAGAGGAGACTATTTTTTAACAAGGTATGGCTGTTATCTCGTTGCCATGAACGGTGATACTTCAAAACCGGAGGTGGGAATTGCCCAAACCTATTTTGCAGTTCAGGCTCGAAAACAAGAAGTTCAAGATCAACTTACAGAAACCGAACGACGAATTCAATTACGCCACCGGGTAAAAAATGCCAATCGTAGCTTAACGAGCACGGCAAAAAGGCTGTGGTACAGCGATACGCATTATTTCACGATGCCGGTTACAAGGGACTTTATGAGATGGGATTAGCTGAAATTCTTAAGCAACCCTGGCTGGATTCAGGAAATCTCCGGTCGCGCTCCGTTGCCAGACGTAGTCATA
>CAZVHO010000271.1:0-4046 GCA_964627515.1 uncultured Thermodesulfobacteriota bacterium
ACCCGGTGTTTTCGGTACTTAATGGTTTTCTCCGGGACAAATTCCACAACACCAAAAAGTTCTGACAGGAAACCGATCCATGAATCGTGCATGGGAATTTTTTTGGGGAAAGGCAGTAGAATCTCCAGAAGCTCCCTTGAAAAAGCCATACAGCAGCCCATATAGGTATTCTTCTTTAAATTTTTTAAAAGACCTTTCCCCGAGGAAAGGGTTTCAAAGATGGATTCCCCGATCACGGCATTGGTTTCATCGATCATTTGCCCATCGAGGACAATGGTGTAAATTTCCGCCGGCCGGTTCTGAAAGCGCTGCCTGATGACATCGAGTTTATGGTCCAGCCAGATATCGTCCTGGTCCGAAAGGACGATCACCTCGCCGGCCGCCTGTTTCAAGGCGTTCTCAAAATTGAAGATCGGATTATAGAATGCATTGCCGGGAAAGATTTTGATCCGGCTGTCATGAAAATTTTCGATGATGGCCAGGGTCTTATCCGTCGATGAATCATCCGAAACGATTACTTCATCCCTTTTCCCTAATTGTCTTAGAATCGATTCAAGTTGTTCGGCGATATATTTTTCTCCATTATGGGTGGCCAGGCAAACGCTGATTTCCACTTTTCCTGTCTCTTCTTTTTTGCAAACGTTTCTTTGAATATATCTTTTCATTTGAATCTTGTGACCTGGTTTTAGATTATCAGCATTAAGAGAAAACTTCAAATCCAAACTCATAATCCCGCAATCACCGGCAGTTCCCGTAGGGTGGGTGGAACGGAGTGCAACCCACCCGGACAATGGAAAATAGTCAAAGTCAATTTGTAACCCATAATAAGGTACAAGATATTTATTATGTTGGTGGGTTCCGTTCCACTTCACCCACCCTACATGACTTTTTTCATTTTCTGGAAAAACCTGGATTCCCGATAAAGACATTCGGGAATGACGGGAAAAGTGTCACTGTAATATTATTATTTCCTTGAAATTGGTTTGCTTGATGCCTATCATTATACTAATTTCCCAAAAAAGGAAACGCCCTCATGAATAGACGTGTTTTTTTAAAACAATGCGCCTTGTGGACTGCGGGTCTGACCCTGTCCCCCCCTGTGTTTCGCCTGATTCCTGAGCTCAGGGCCGAAACCCGGGCATCTATCGTCTCCATAACCGAGGGGACCGATTACGGGGCCCTGGTCTCCAAAGTCCTCGGTCCTTTGGGGAGTATTCAGTCCTTTGTTAAAAAGGGGCAGCGGGTGGTTGTTAAACCCAACATCGGTTGGGACCGTTCCCCTGAACAAGGGGCCAATACCCATCCGGAGGTGGTTAAGACCCTGGTACGTCTGGCCCTGGAAGCCGGGGCCGCCCAGGTGCTGGTTTTTGACCGCCCTTGTAATGAGGAACGCCGCTGCTATGCCAACAGCGGGATCAAAAAGGCCGTGGAGTCCCTGGGGGATCGAAGGGCCATTTGCACCTACATGGACAACCGGAAATTCATCCCTGTTCGAATCGCCAAAGGGAAATCCATCAACGACTGGGAATTTTATAAAGAGGCCCTGGAGGCCGACTGCTATATCAATGTGCCGGTGGCCAAACATCATGGTGGGGCCGGATTAAGCCTGGGGCTAAAAAATATCATGGGAGTCATCGGCGGATTCCGGGGCAAGATCCATTTTTCCTTGGGCCAGCGGATAGCCGACTTAAATACCGTATTAAAACCCCATCTGACCGTGATCGACGCTACCCGAATCCTGCTCCGGAATGGCCCTCAAGGTGGGGACCTGAAAGATGTCAAAGTCCTCAACAGCCTGATCGCTTCCACCGATATCGTGGCGGCCGATGCTTATGCCACCACCCTCTTTCACTTAAAGCCCGAGGAAATCGAGTCGACCCAGGCAGCTTATCAATTAGGGTTGGGTGAGATGGACTTGAAGAAGATCAAGGTTGTTAAGGCGTGAAAGGGGGCCGGGGGTAAGGGATCAGGGATCAGGGATCAGGGGTCGGGGGGGTCAGAGTTAAGAGTTCGGAGTTCGGAGTAAAAACCTTTCTAAAAATTCCCGTAGGGTGGGTGCAGCGTAGCGGAACCCACCAAAACAAATAAATAGGTATTGAATGCCCGGGAACGTTCAAAGTTCGGAGTTCGGAGTTGAAAAACCGAAGGAATAAAACATTTCCCCTCCTCTACTGGAGACGCATAGCCCAAACCCTTTTTCTCCTTTTATTTCTGGTCCTCTTCCGCCTGACCGATTATAAGGGTGAAGACCAAATCCCCTATGCCGTCAATATCTTTTTCCGCCTGAATCCCCTGGTGGCTGCGGCCGCCATGTTGGCTGCCAGGGCCTTGATCTCCCTGCTCCTGTTATCTCTGATCGTCATCGGGCTGACCTTCATCCTCGGGCGTTTTTTTTGCGGCTGGTTTTGCCCTCTCGGCACCTTCCTGGATTTATTCCATACCGTTATCCCCCTTAAAAAAGAAAAAACAAACGCCCACCGCCGGAGCTGGAAATATCTCCTTTTAGGGTTCATTCTTCTGTCCGCCTTTTTGGGTTTCCCGGTGGTCGGCTATTTTGATCCTTTTTCTCTTCTGGTCCGGGGAATGGCCCTGTCCATAGATCCTTTTTTTAATTATACGATTGGCTCCTTTTTTGATTTTTTATATCGTCATGGCCCCTCCTTCCTATCCCTGATCAGTGAATCGATTTATTCCTTTTTCAAGGATACCCTGTTAGCCTATAATCAAAAATTTTTTTATTTGAGCCTCTTATCCCTTCTCATCCTAATAGCGATCTTTGCCCTGGAGCGCATAGAGAGACGATTCTGGTGTAAAAACCTTTGTCCCTTAGGGGGACTTCTGGCCCTGCTATCCCGATTTTCCTGGCTTCGGGGTCACATTCAAACCTCTTGTCGGGGTTGTCGGGTCTGCACACAAATATGTCGCATGGAGGCTATCGATCAGGAGAGTGGTATTGCTTCAGCCGACTGCAACCTCTGCCTCGATTGCCTCAATCTCTGCCCGGATAAGGCGATTTCCTTTGCCTTCAAAAAACCTGAACAAAGACAAGCCCCTTTGGGGATTTCCAGAAGGGCTTTTATCGGAACCTTCTCCTCGGGCCTCATCCTTTCAACCTTTTTAAAAATCCGGGCTGAAGCCAAAAACCCAGACCCGACCTTGATCCGCCCTCCGGGCGCCATTAAGGAGAAGCTCTTCCTGGATCGCTGTGTCCGCTGCGGCGAGTGTATGAAGGTCTGCATCAACAATGCCCTTCAGCCTTGCCGGCTGGAAGCCGGGATGGAAGGGCTGTTTTCTCCCCGGCTCGTTCCCCGTATAGGCTATTGCGAATTTAATTGTACCCTTTGCGGCCAGGTCTGCCCAACCGGAGCGATTGCAAAACTCCCTTTAAAGGAAAAACAAAAGACCGTTATCGGCCGGGCCTATTTTGACAAAAACCGATGTCTCCCCTATGCCCAGGGAACCCCCTGCATTGTCTGTGAAGAACACTGTCCCACTCCGGAAAAGGCCATTAAATTCCGGGAGGCCCTTGTCATGAATCCGGAAGGAAAAATGGTGACGATCAAACAGCCCTATATTCTGGAATCTTTATGTATCGGGTGCGGGATTTGTGAAAATAAATGTCCCCTGGAGGGAAAGGCCGGGGTATTGGTCATCAACAATCCGGAAGGTGCCAAGTTACGCTAAGGATCGCTATCGTTTGATGGAAGAGGGTTACGGCAGATGCCAATATCGGCAGAGTGTCAGGCAAGATGCCTGACCTATTGTGCTCAATATTAATTTTTCACACGAGGCTTCTTAGAAAACCCGCTTAACAACAGGCCCTATTTGGCATAGAGGATAAAGGAATGGTTCTATCAAAAATCGCCATGTTTTGAGGTTCCGATAGAATCAAATCCAGATCCTGGGTCTTTATGCATTCTAATGCCTCGTCCAGAGACAGACTGGAAACCTTGCTGGTCCCTTCATTAATAACCATCAAAAAAACCTGATAATCGGAGTCGATGTGCATGATTCTGAGAAAAGGTTCCACTGCTTCTCCTCCTTTG
>CAZVHO010000272.1:0-4022 GCA_964627515.1 uncultured Thermodesulfobacteriota bacterium
CCTTCGCCTGAAAGAAAATACCATACTTTCTAATACTCGGCAAATTTAATGGAGTCCAATACCGTCCTAATTTAAAAAATAGTCCATTATTTCAATAAAATGGCATCAGAAATGCACAAACGATCTCATAATTTAAAGATGGAGGTGGTGGGTATTGTTAAGAGAGGAATTCCATCTCCTTTGCGAGTTCTTTACACTTAGATAAATTCTTAAATAGATTGCTTGGATAGGAGGAATCATACAGCTTCATCGTCGCACTTATTAAGCCGATCAAGATCATCTTAACAACGTCTGGTATCGCTTTACGTGTAGCCTCCAGATCGGCATTGTTTGGATCCAAGTTAGAATGAAAGGCCATATGGAGTACAAAGCGATTGCCATGCGTTGCAATAAGTTTAGGTTTACCATAGGTGGTAGATTGAAACGTTTTCAATTCTGTCTCAACGGTGCGCATGATTTCAACGGCACGCCACATATAAATAGCGTTTGTGATAGTATTAAATAAATTTATTTGGACGCGGGGACGTCAGGTGCAACCGCGTTGTTCTGCCGCGCTTGACGCGGCGGGACAACTGGGTGGCAACCATCGTAGCATTGAAGACACCGCCATAGCCACTCTTGTCCATCTGCGGAAACTCGGCGGGTACAAAAGTCAGCAAAGACTGCCCCCGTAGGCGATTCTTTCCCCTTATTCGGTCAGGACTTGATCCGGTAATTCGTCCGTGTCTCCATAGGTAATAGGGAAGTGCTCGGCCAGCAATCGGCCTACCCCTTCTATGGCCTGACACAAAGAAGCATCGCAAGCCCGGCCTTCTTTGATCCCCTGGGAGACCATCCCGGCAAATTGGTTCAAGGTCTCCTGGTCCATCTTTTTATATATCCCCTTATCGGCCAGGACCCAGACCTTTCTTTCCAACAAAGAAATGAAAAACAGAACACCGGTATGATGACGGGTTTTATAAAGACTCTTTTCATAAAATGCCCGCAGGGCACGGAGTCTGACCGTTTCTTCTTTCTTTTTGACGGACAGGAAAGCGGCCTTTAATTTGGGGAACCGGGCACAGAGCAGGCCAAAAGGGAAAAAAAAGAGGATACTTAAGGAGATATAGACCCAGAGGGAGTCATGAAAGAATAAAACCGTGACGATCAGGGCCAAAAGACTCCCCAAAATCACGCCCCCCAACACCTCTGCTTCGTGATAATGATTACTGCTGTCGACTACCATGACCGCAATCTCTCCATCGGTGCGGGATTCGATATCCTTGATGGTGGCCGATATTTTTCTATTTTCTTCCTCGGTAAAAAATCGGTCGGCTTTCATGGCATTACCCCGAATCCTTTTCTTAGACAGGATTTACCGGATTGTCTGGATTTTGAGTAAAAAAGATTAATCCTGTCAATCCTGTCAGGCAGGATGCCTGACCTATTTTATTAGGCTTAGACATTTGCAAGAGGCTAAATTATCTTCATTTTGCCTTTCATTCCCCAATCCGAAATCCGCAATCCAAAATCGAAAATCGAGATCACCAGTCTCCCGAGGCACCGCCCCCACCGAAGTCGCCGCCTCCGCCGCCGAAATCGCCACCACCCGAGTCGCCGCCGCTCCACCCACCCCCACCGGATGAATAAAAACCGCCGCCGGGCCAAAACCCGCCCCCTCTGCTACCTCCGGCTGAAAAGAGAGAAGGTAACAAAGCCCCTATTCCCGCTCCCACCAGAATCGATAGAATCAGGGCAACCAATCCCAGGGGAAAAAGGCCCAGGTGAAGCATGGCCGGCAAACCCGCGGCGCCGACAAGGCCCCCCAAAACGCGAGAAAAACTGCTCACCAGGAGGAGGACAACAAAACCGGCGACAAGAAAAATCAGGAAGGAGTGGAATCCCCTTGTTTTTTTAACCGGAGGCCTTTCCTCGGCTTTAAATTCCCCCCTGGTGGCGTCGATCAAGGCCGAAACCCCGGCCATAAACCCGCCGTCAAAATCCCCTCTCTTGAATCTGGGCGTAATGACCAGGTCAACAATCCTTCCGGCCAGCAAATCCGTCAAACGACCTTCCAATCCCCGCCCGACTTCAATCCGGATCTTCCTTTCCTTTTTGGCCACGACCACGATAATCCCGTTGTCCTTATTTTTTTGCCCGATCTTCCAGGCCTCGGCCACCTGGATTCCAAACCTGTCGATAGTCTCTCCTTCCAACGAGGGGACGGTTAAAATGACCACCTGCGTGGAGTCGGTTTGTTCGAAAGATTTCAATTCCCCTTCAAGGCGCGCTGCCGTAGCCGAAGAGATCATTCCGGCATAATCATTGACATAGCCCCGGAGCTGAGGGACTTCCAGGGCCTGGCCTATGCAGGGGAAAAAGAAAAGAACAAAAATCAGGGCAAGAATGGATTTTTTCATTCTTTAGACATTCTTTCTGAAAATGCATCTTTATCTTTGGTTAAAATTTTACTTTAGGCGCCTTTTCGGCCCCGGCCTCGGCCTTGAAAGGTTCTTTCAGTTTTAGCCCTAACAAGAACTTATTGGTCAAACTATTGGGGAAAACCCGTATGGAGCCGTTAAAGACCTCGACGGCTTTGTTATAACGAACCCGGGCCACATTGATGCGGTTTTCCGTGCCTTCGAGTTGGTGTTGCAGATCTTGAAAATTTTGGTTGGCTTTAAGATCCGGGTATCTCTCAACCACCACCATCAACCGGGAAAGGGCGCTGCTCATGGCCCCCTGGGCGGCCTGGAACTGGCTGAGGGCATTAGGGTCGTCCAAGAGATTTTTGTTCATTTGGATCGAACCTACTTTTGCCCTGGCTTCGGTAACGGCCGTCAGGGTCTCCTTTTCATGTTTGGCATAGGCCTTGACCACCTCGACCAGATTGGGGATCAGGTCGTTTCTTCTTTGATAGGCCGCTTCCACGTCCCCCCAGGCGGCTTTGACCGCTTCTTCATTGGTCTGAATGGTATTGTAACCACAGCCGGAAACCAAAAACAGCACCATAATGCCCATCAATACGGATTGTAAACTTTTAAACATTTTTTCCTCCTAAATGCGTCTGGAATCCGGTTTCCACCGGAACACCTTAAGGACCTTTCACAAGCACCCTTTTCATGATTCGGCATTATATCATTTCCGACCGGGAAGACCAACAATTAAAAAGATGGGGTATTGTCCTAATTTGAATTAGGCAAATTAGGACAATACCAAAGATGAGGGTTGGGGGGAAATTGGGGAAGGAATTGGGTTTTATTTAGACCAATTCAGTATCCGTGCTAAAAATCTATTTCGTCCAGTTTGGGTTGGCCTCCTTCATATTTTCTTAAAGCCTCTTCTTGTTTCTGCGATTGATCGAATAATATCAGGTATTCTTTTTCCATATCCATAAATTTTTTTTCCATTTGCTCAATTTTATTTTTCATCTGTAAAATAATTTCGACCTTTTCCTGAAGGGTATCTTGTAACTTTTTTATTTCGCCGTTATCCCCCCCCTCAAACCCTTGATTCCAGGTTTCCCCCTCCGGCAGGAGGGGGGCCTGCGGTTCGGGATTCGGAACCTCGGTTCGGTTTAATTCCTGATCCCCTTGATTATCATGCTGCCAATTGAAATCTCTTATGATTTTTACTGATTTCAAATAGGAGTCCTTTAACTTTCTCCCTTTTAAAAAGAGGATTATAATTATTGCCAATTGGATCAGCAAAAATTCCAGAAGCAAAAGAAAATAGAAAGGGTCAAGACGGATCATTAGTATTTAAGGAACCTTCTTTCTCTTTTTTGCCGGCTTTTTTCCGATTCCATTTTAAAGCCCCCCAAAAAATCAATCCGATTACCAAAAAACCCAAATGGATAAGTCCCAATTTTATGAAGGTCTTTTTCCAAATCTCATCCGCCTTGGTCGGAGCGGTTGTCTTTACGGCCCGTGCGGTGGGGGCCGGGGGACTTTGAAGGGCCGGTCGGTTTAAAACTTTCACCTGTCGGACCTGTTCTCTTTTAAAGGTCTTTCCATCGGCCAGTATTTGAATGGTATAATCAC
>CAZVHO010000273.1:0-4011 GCA_964627515.1 uncultured Thermodesulfobacteriota bacterium
ATCCCATGGCTTTAACCGTGTAATCCGTGAAATCCGTGCCAAAAATCTATTTTCGTATTAAAGCACAGGAGTCGATCCCATGGACCCCTACCCCCCTGATCATCTGAAAACCGAGGCCGTCTCTTTAGCCGAAACCTGGCAAAATCGGGCCAATCAGCTTTTGACTCATGAAGAGAAAATCATCCATGAGCACTTAAAAAGACTGTTGGACCATCCCACTGACCGTTTTGTCATGCTGAAGATGATCGACCAGAGCTTTCGCTCTCAGGATGACGAGCGGGTGGCCGATCAGGTCAATTATATATTCCAGCAATACGGGGTCCCGCATTTCTTCAATACCACCGAGAAAGTACTCATGCGGCTATTCTTAGGGATCGGCCGGCATTTTCCCCATATTTCCGTGCCCACCATGGTGGAGAAGATGCGCGAAGACAGTTCCCGATCGGTCATTCCCGGTGAGAGGAAGGTTTTTCTTCCCTATCTGCAGAAAAGAAAAATGGAAAATGTGCGGGTGAATATCAATCATCTGGGAGAGGCCGTTCTCGGAGAAGAGGAAGCCCTTTTTCGTCTCCAATCCTATCTGGAGGCCTTGAGGGAACCGGAAATCGAATATATCTCGGTCAAGATCTCAACCATTTTTTCCCAAATCCAGCCTTTGGCCTTTGAATATACCGTCGACATCCTCCATGAACGCCTTTCCCAATTGTACCGGGCGGCCGGTGAAAATTTTTTCAGGTCGAAAGACGGTACCCTGGTCTCCAAGTTCGTTAATCTGGACATGGAGGAATTCCGGGATCTGGAACTGACGGTGGAAGCCTTTCAAAGAACCCTGGACCAGGAAGAATTTCAGGACTATTCCGCCGGTCTGGCCTTGCAGGCCTATCTTCCGGAATCTTTTGAAATCCAGCAGACCTTAACGCACTGGGCAAAAAAAAGGCAGGCCGCCGGAGGGAGGCCGGTCAAAATCCGCCTGGTCAAAGGGGCCAACCTGGAGATGGAACAGGTCGAGGCCGCCATCCGCAACTGGCCCTTGGCGCCCTACAACTGCAAAGGCGACGTGGATGGCAATTACCGGCGTATGATGGAGTATGGCTTCAGACCGGAGAACATTCAAGCCGTTCATCTCGGCATCGCCTCCCACAATCTCTTTGAACTGGCCTATGCCCACCGTCTGGCCCAAACCTACGGGGTTACCCCTTACTTCTCCTTTGAGATGCTGGAAGGGATGGCCGACCACGTCCGGCGGGCCATTCAGGAAACCGGACAGGAACTCGTTCTTTATGCCCCGGTGGCCACCAGAGAACAATTTATCAACGCCATCGCCTACCTTATCCGGCGGCTGGATGAAAACACCTCTGAGGAAAATTATCTGCGCTATGCACCCCGACTGGAAGTCCATTCCAAAGAATGGGAATTTCTGAAAAAACAATTCCTGGCCTCTTTTTCTTTTCGCGACCTGCTCCGGAGTAAATCCCACCGCAATCAAAACCGGTTGGAGGAACAATTTTCAGGGAAGCAGGGGGCCCTTTTTCGGGGGGCATTTAAAAATGAGCCGGACACGGACTGGTCCCTGCCGGCCAACCGGAAATGGGCCGAAACGATCCTTGGAAAATGGAAAAAGAAAAAAGAAAATCCGCCCATCGAAATTCCCCTGGTGATCGGGGGAAAGGAAATTTTCCAGGGCAGGTCCCTGTGGGCCTGTTTCGATCCCTCTCAATATCCTGACGCCATCCAGGTGGCTGCCTGTGCGCAAGCCAACGATTCGGACATCGATCAGGCCGTGGCCATAGCCAGGGCCGATCCGGATGGTTGGAGGGCCAAACCCTTTTCAGAACGGTGGGCCGTGCTTTCGCAGGTGGCCCGGGAGCTGCGCGCCGCCCGGGGGGACCTGATCGGTGCGGCTGCGGCCAACACGGGAAAAATATTCACCGAATCCGATCCGGAAGTTTCCGAGGCCGTCGATTTCGCCGAATACTATCCCTGGTCGATTAGGGATCTCTCTGAGAGGAACTCTATTCAGGGCCGGGGGAAAGGGGTGGGCCTGGTCATTTCACCCTGGAACTTCCCCATTGCCATCCCCTGCGGGGGGATTACGGCTTTACTTTCCGCCGGCAATACAGTCATCTTCAAACCGGCCTCGGCCGCCGTCCTGGTGGGCTTTATCCTTTGTCGATGTTTCTGGGGGGCCGGTATTTCCAAAAAGGTTTTGCAGTTTTTACCCTGCTCCGGGTCGACGGCCGGAGCAAAACTGGCCGCTCATCCGGATATCGATGGCCTGATTTTTACCGGCAGCACCGCCACCGGCCGGGCTTTGTTAAAACAACGCCCAAACCTCTATCTGGCGGCTGAGACCGGCGGCAAGAATGCCACCATATTGACGGCCATGTCGGATCGGGACCAGGCCATCAAGGATGCCGTACAATCGGCCTTCAGCAACAGCGGCCAGAAATGTTCGGCCACTTCCCTGCTTATCCTGGAAAAAGAAGTCTATAAAGACCCCAAATTCAAAAAAAGGCTGGTCGATGCCGTCAGGAGCCTAACTGTGGGATCGGCCTGGGAATTTCAAAACCGGATGGGGCCTTTGATTCAACCGCCGGAGTCGGATCTGATCAATGCTTTGACCCGGCTCGAATCCGGGGAATCCTGGGCCTTGAAGCCGGAAAATGTCCCCGGAAACCCCCACTTGTGGACACCGGGCATCAAGTGGGGCGTCCAGCCGGGCAGCTATACGCACCTGACCGAATTCTTCGGACCCCTTTTGGGAGTGATGGCCGCAGAAAACCTGGATCAGGCCATTGAGATGGCCAATCAAACCGGCTATGGGCTCACCTCCGGTCTGGAAAGTATCGACCCCCGGGAGCAGGAACTTTGGAAAGAGAAGATTAAAGCCGGGACCCTCTACATCAACCGGGAGACCACCGGGGCCAGGGTCTTGCGCCAGCCTTTCGGAGGCTGGGGCAAGTCCAGTCTGGGATCGGGAATAAAGGTCGGCGGACCCAACTATCTGGTCCAGTTTATGGAGTTTGAGGAAACCGGTCCTCCTTCAACGGGTGCCATTGAAAAGGATCATGCCCTTTTAAGGCTTATGTTGGAATGGGAACAAAAGCTGGATTGGGGACAACTGCTTGAATGGGAACCCGATCTCAGACAGACCATTCGGGCCGTGAGAAGCTATCTGTTTCAGGCGGAAAACGAATTTTTTAAGGAAAAAGATTATTTTCATCTTCGGGGCCAGGATAACCGGCTCGGCTATAGGCCCGTCGGAACGGTCCTGGTCCGCATCCATCCCAAGGACAGCCTGTTTGAGATCCTGGCCAGGATTGCGGCGGCCAGGATCGTCGGGTGCCCGTTTATAATCAGTGCCCCTCCGGATCTGAACACTCCAGCCATCGATTTTCTTTCCGGCCCGGAAGGCCGGAAATTCAGCGGCCCTGTCCCCATTGACCGGCACACCGAAGAAGACCTGGTCCGGATGATCCCCCAAATCGCGCGTATCCGCTACGCCTCGCCGGACCGTGTTCCCCGGGAAGTTTTTCAGGCCCCAGCCCAAGCCGGTTTTTATATCGCCAGGTCAAAAGTCTTGATGGAAGGCCGCATCGAGCTGTTGTGGTATTTTCGGGAACAGTCGGTCTGTGACAACTATCACCGCTATGGGAATCTGGGAGAGCGGGCGGTTCTTTAAAAGATACTGGATACTGGATAGGGATTCTGAGATTCCTTGGGGCGTGAGGGTTTAGTTCGAAAATAAAGTTTCAAGTTTCAAAATGCTTGTAGAGTAGTTATACGGAGTCCGCATGGGAAAAAGCCTGTAATGGTCCGTGTGGGTCTATGGCAAATAGTAAAAATAGGTCAGGCATCCTGCCTGACATTAGTCGGATCGGCCGAAGGCCGATTGTGTTGAAACCATTAGATAGTCAGCCGGGACGGCTGACCTATTGGGTGTTAATTTTGCATAATTAAGACTTTTGAAAGAACCTCTTGAATATCGAATATCGAACATCGAACATCGAA
>CAZVHO010000274.1:0-3953 GCA_964627515.1 uncultured Thermodesulfobacteriota bacterium
CAAGGCATAGAAGTCCTGGCCTATACGCTGGAAATAGGCGGCATCAAGGCCGAGCGGATCTCTTTAGAGGCCATTTCAACAAACAACCTTTACTGTCCTGACCCCCAGGCCGTTATAAAAATGGAAAAGAAGCTGTTGGAGACCGCACAGAGAGGGGATTCTCTGGGAGGGATCGTGGAGATCATCGTCAAGGGATGTCCTGCGGGTCTGGGAGAGCCTGTCTTCGATAAGATGGATGCCGATCTGGCCAAGGCCCTGATGGGCATCGGATCCATTAAAGGGGTCGAAATCGGTGCCGGATTTGAGGCCGCCCGAATGACGGGCTCGGAGTGCAATGACCCGATCACCCCGGAGGGTTTCCTGACCAATCAGGCCGGAGGGATCCTGGCCGGCATCACCAACGGTGACGACCTGGTGATCCGGGTGGCCTGCAAGCCGGTCCCTTCCATCAGGAAGGCGCAACAGACCATCGATCTTTCAGGGAATCTGGTTATTTTGTCGATCAAAGGCCGACACGATACGGCGGTCATCCCCCGTATCGTTCCGGTATGTGAGGCCATGGTGCGCATTGTTGTGGCCGATCACTTTTTAAGGCAAAAGGCCTTGAAAGGTTGATAAGAAATGAAAAAGATCCAAATCGGAATCATCGGGGGGACCAGGGGATTGGGTCGATGGATGGCCCGCTTTTTTACCAAAGAAGGCTTTCCGGTTCAGACCGCTGGAAGGACTTCCGGTTTAGACCTGCCGACCATGGCGCAACAGTGTCCGGTGGTGATCGTCAGTGTGCCCATCGGTGTCACCGGGCAAGTGATTCGGGCCATTGGACCGCACATGCCTAAAGAATCTCTGTTGATGGATGTGACCTCTCTTAAGGCAGAACCGGTCAAGGCCATGCTGGCCTCTTCCTGTTCGGAAGTTATCGGGCTTCATCCCCTTTTCGGGCCTCGGATCAAGACGCTGAAGGGGCATAATATAGTCCTCTGCCCGGTGCGCAGCCGGAAGTGGCTTCCCTGGGTAAAGGAAATTTTCATAAAAAATGGGGCCATTCTGATTGAAACCCAACCGGACCATCATGACGCCTGCATGGCCCTGGTCCAGGGCCTGAATCATTTGAATTCCATTACCCTGGGCCTGACCTTGGCCGGGTCCGGGTTTGGTCTGGAAGAGTTGCAACAATATGCCACCCCGATCTTGAAAACAAAACTGGATATTCTAAAAAAAATTTTTGGGTCAAATTCCAGACTCTACGCGGAGATTATTACGCAGAACCCGCATACCCCAAAAGTCATTACGAATTATATGAAAAACCTTTCAGAACTGAAAGAATGGATAGACCGGAAGGATAGCGGGAGTCTACAAAGACGGATTGAGAGTACCAAGCTTTTCAAATACGGAGCATAAGCGACTATGAGTTTCAAATATCTTCGAGAGATATCCAACCCCCGGGAGATCCTGGCGGACCTGCCGTTGTCACAGGACCTGGCCCGGATCAAGAAAAAACGCGATCAGGAGATCAAAGCCGTTTTTACCCGGGAGAGCAACCGATTCCTGCTCATCATCGGTCCTTGTTCGGCCCATGATGAAGAGGCGGTCTGCGATTACATCGCCCGGCTGGCCAGGGTGCAGGACGAAGTAAAGGAAAAGATCATCATTATTCCCAGAATCTACACCAATAAACCCCGCACTACCGGCCTGGGATACAAAGGGATGGTCCACCAGCCGAACCCCACGGAGGAGCCGAACTTGGTTGAGGGCATCCAGGCTATCCGGAGGATGCATATCCGGGCCCTCCGGGAATCGAACCTTCCGGCAGCCGATGAGATGCTCTATCCCGGAAACTATGCCTATATCGAGGATCTTTTAAGCTATGTAGCCGTGGGCGCCCGGTCCGTGGAGAATCAGGCCCATCGTCTGACCTGCAGCGGCCTGGAAGTCCCGGTGGGTATGAAGAATCCGACTTCCGGCGACCTGGAGGTGACTCTTAATTCCATTCAGGCCTCACAAGCGCCTCATACTTTCAGTTATAACCGGTGGGAAGTAAAGACTACCGGCAATCCCCTGACGCACGCCGTTCTCCGGGGGGCCGTTGATCACTATAAGCTGGCAGTCCCCAATTACCACTTTGAAGACCTGAGCCTTTTTGCCAAGACTTACCAGAAGCGGGGGCTGGCCAATCCGACGATCATTGTGGATACCAACCACGCCAATTCCAATAAGAAATTTGCCGAACAACCCCGTATCGCCAAGGAGGTGCTGCATAGCCGCCGGCACTCGGCTCTGCTCAAGGAAATGGTCCGGGGACTGATGATCGAGAGTTTTATCGAAGAAGGCTCCCAGCCGCCGACCGGTACGGTTTACGGGAAATCCATTACCGACCCCTGCCTGGGCTGGAAGGACAGCGAAAAGCTGATTCGAGATCTGGCCGGAATGCTGTAGCATCATCCAAGGCTTCAATTTTTTCGGCGATTTTCCTTATATCTCCCTATCAGCCTGAGCCAGCAATGGATGAAGACCCAGAAAGACCCTTTGAAAAGAAACTTTTAACCGTGGCCAAGTAATTCCCCGTTATGTGGAATCACCTGGCCAATCTGGATAGGATGAGCCTCAATCAGGAAAGCCGTCGGACAAGAATAGCCTCGTGTTCTTTCGATCTGACGGACAACACCGGAATCGGGCATCGCCTGAAAATTTTTTCTGCGGTTGAACCTAAAAGGGTGTTGCTGATATTGGTTCTCCCTTTGGTGCCCATAATCACCAGATCCGCGTGTTCTTTTTTTATCGCTTCCAACAACTCCACCCAGGGAACCCCGATACGAAACACCCTTATGATATTGAGGCCCTGGCAACCGGTTTCTAAAAGAAGTTGATCGGTTGACGCTTCACGATCCGCCTTTTGAAGGGCAATATATTTTTCTACTGATGCCCCCACCCCTTCGGCTTCGACCTTTCGGATGGCCTCCACATCCCGCTGATTGATCACATTGACTATGACCAGGTCAGCATGGAGGGTATGGGCCAGATGGCCGGCATAACTTAAGGTTGGTTTGGAATATTCAGAAAAATCGACAGCAACCAAAATTTTTTTAATGGGTTCCATAAAATCTCCTTTGGCTGTTTTATCTTCAGGTGATCAGCAAACAACCATAGCAAAAAAAATGACCCGTTTCAACCTGTATTCCGGGAGCAAAATTTGGGACCCTTTCGCCATATACTCGGGTCTGTCTAACCCTTTATCCCCTTTCATCTGCCGTTGTCAAGCCAGCAGCCGGGTGCCAGTCAATTTTTTCTTCACTATTTTTTTTGTATAATTAAACCGTTCTGCTATAATTAAAAAATCTCATTTTAAAAAGGAAGACGTTATGGGTTATCCAAATAAAAAAGAGAATGGGTTGTATACTTACAAGGATTATCTGGAATGGCTGGATGGGGAGCGCTGGGAGTTGATTGAGGGAGTTGTTTATAATATGACACCGGCCCCTTCCAGGAGCCATCAAAAAATTTCTGTAGCCTTGGTCAAGAAGATTTCCCAATATCTGGAAGAAAAAAAATGCGAACTCTATCACGCCCCATTTGATGTCCGCTTGCCTGAAGGGGATGAAGAAGACGGGGAGATCCGGACCGTCGTGCAGCCGGATATCGTAGTTATCTGTGATCCCTCGAAATTGGATGAAAAGGGTTGTAAGGGCAGCCCCGATCTGATCATGGAAATCCTTTCGCCCTCTACGGCATCTAAGGATTATATAACCAAGTTAAACCTTTATGAAAAGAATAAAGTACTCGAATACTGGATCATCCATCCGATCGATAAAATCGTCATGGTATACAGGCTTTCCGAAAACGGGAAATATGGCCGGCCGGAAGTCTATTCGGGAGCGGATCAAGTGAAGGTAGGAATATTTGATGATTTGGTTGTTGACCTGAAGGGGATTTTTGTTTCTGATTAATCTTGTTAA
>CAZVHO010000275.1:0-3938 GCA_964627515.1 uncultured Thermodesulfobacteriota bacterium
TTTGATCGACAAAAATACCGTTATTCCATTTATCAGACTCCCGAATTTGGAATCTGGCAGGCATCGAAGGGCCTTGAGCAAGCTTTCTGACCTGATGCCCCAGTTCCAGGAAACGGTCCAGATTGCAACAACAGAATCTGGACTCCATCAATTCCCGGTCCGACGGTCGGACGTTTTTACGCCAGAGGTAAAGATCAAGGCTGTCTGATATCCCCGCGGCAGCCAGGAATCCGGTCAATTCGGCAATCCTGGTTTTCCGTTTGTTGAGAAAATTAAAAAATTCTTTTCTGAAATAGCCTGATTCCTCCAATTTTTTATGTAGAAATGGGAGCAAGGCCTCGGTCTTGATTTCCAAAGAGGTTTCAGCCTTTAACCATTGGACGACTTCCGGAAAGGATTCGGCGACAAAACGGAACTGCTCGGTTAGCGGGGTGTGCCGTTTTTTGATCAGGGGTCGATTCTGGCCGCGGAGGTGTATTAAGATAAGTCTCGGATTCAACAAAAGGTCGCCTACCAGATTCAATTCACCGTTGTTGGCGTAATTTTCGGTACAAAGCAGGGCCAGTTCATTGATACGGGCCACGGTCAGCCAGTAGGAGACGTCTTTGATCATGACGAGATTGTTCAGTTGGTCCAATAGGTTTTCAAGAGTATCTTCGTTGAGGAAGAAATAATTGGACTTCTTATCCAATAGGTAATTGAAATACAAAATCAAATTATTACGGAAAGTTGGCTTTTCCCGATTTTCTTCTATTAATATTTGATGCTCCATAGGCATTCCCCTGATTAATTAAAGAAAGTTTCAAGTTGCAAGATGCAAGTTGCAGGTGCTGATGGCATAAAAAAACCTCTATGTGTCTTTTTTGATATATGTCATAAATGGCATAACATAAGAAATAAAAAAAAGTCAATAAAGTTTTTCCGGAGGGCCCAGGGGGTAGACCCGATGGTGTCAATTGAATGGCATCAGCCGGACCGGCCTTAATTTTCCCTAAAAATAAACCTTGACATTCTGTGCATTATAATGTACACTACTGTACATAAAATGAGGGGGTGTCAGATGAAAACAATAACATTCACTGAGTTTCGACAACATGCTTCAAGCCTCTTTTCTGCCATCGAGGAAGGCGAGATCATTGTTGTTTTGCGTCACGGAAAACCTATTGCGGAGATAACGCCTCTATCCAGGGAAGCCGCAAGACCGTCCTGGAAAAAGCCCGGCTTGCGCCTGACCGTCAAGGGTGCAAGTCTTTCTTCGGCCATTTTGGAGGTGCGCGAGGATGAAAACGTTTTTTGATGCTTCGGCCTTTGCAAAAAGATACGTAGAGGAAAAAGGAAGCCAACAGGCCGATGAACTCTGTCTGGAAGCAACGGCGCTTTCCCTTAGCGTAATTTGTGTTCCTGAGATCATTTCCGCTTTAAACTGCCGCATACGAGAAAAAAAACTTTCCCGCCGGGACTATAAAACCATTAAAGAACACCTGTCTGATGATATTCGTGATGTTGAAATCATCAACTTGACTCCCGAGGTCCTTGCCACCGCTACCAGGCTGCTCGAAGCCCATCCGCTTCGTTCAATGGATGCGCTTCATATTGCCTGCGCCTTAGAATGGAGGGCGGAACTGTTTGTATCTTCCGATAAGCGACAAACAACGGCAGCCGGGAAAGCCGGCCTAAAAATAAAGCTTATTTGAGTGGTCCCAATTTAGGAGAGCTTGAGGTGTCAGATTGGGAAGGAAGAAAAAAAATGGTCTGTATATTTTGAATAGGTCCGAGAAAGGAAACTCTATGGATAACGAAGACCTGATTCGAATTCTTTTTGTGGAAGACCTCCCCTCCGATGCGGAATTAGCCGAGTGGGAACTTCGAAACGAAGGGCTCCATTTCACCTCCATCCGGGTGGAAACCAAAGAAGAGTTTCTGAAAGCACTTGAAGAATTCCGGCCCGATCTGATCATCTCGGACTACTCCATGCCGCAATTCGACGGACTGAAGGCCTTGAGGCTCTCTTTGAAACATGATCCGGACATTCCTTTTATCATCCTGACCGGCTCGACGAATGAAGAGACGGCCGTGGATTGTATGAAAGTCGGGGCCACCGATTACGTCATCAAGGAGAGCATCAGAAGGCTGCCTTTTGCCGTCATGGAGGCCCTGGAGCAGAAAAAGACACGGCTGGCCAGGGAAGAGGCGGAGCGGGAGAAGAAGGAATCTCAGGAGGAATTGGAAGCGATTTATCAGAATTCGCCACTCATTATGATTCTTGTGGACGAAAAGGGAAGGGTTCAAAAAGTAAATGACTTCGCCACCCGGTTTGTCGGCCAATCCTCCGAAGAGATGATCTGCCGGCAGGGCGGTGAAGCCCTTCGTTGTCTCCATGCCTTCGATGACCCTAAAGGATGCGGTTTCGGACCGTTCTGTCTGCAATGTTGGGTTCACCGGATCGTGAGGGACACTTTCGAAACCGGGGTCGGTCACCATCATGAAGAGGTCAGTCTGCCGGTCTCAATAAAAAATAAAAAAAAGACATTAACTTTTCTCCTCTTTACCACGAGACTGACGATCAGAAAGCAGCCTATGGTGCTGGTCACTATTCTGGATATCACCCAGCGCAAGGAGGCCGAGGAGGCGTTGAAGGAAAAGAGCGTTTTTCTCAGTACCCTGGTGGACGCCATCCCGGCACCGGTCTTTTACAAGGATGCCGAAGGCCGATATCTCGACGTCAATAAATCTTTCGAGGAGTTTTTCGGCCAGACCCGACAGGACCTTGTCGGCAAGAGCGTCTTCGATATCTCTCCCAGGGAACTGGCCGCAATTTACCAGGCCAAGGATCTCGAACTTTTACAGCATCCGGGGGTGCAGGTCTATGAAACCCAGGTAAAAGATGCCCGGGGCCTGGTCCATGATGTGGTTTTTCACAAGGCTGTCTTCAAAAATGCGGATGGTCAGGTCAGCGGACTGATCGGGGTGATTCTCGACATCACCGAACACCGTAGGGCGGAGGAGGCCTTGTGTCAAAGCGAGGAAAAGTATCGCAACATATTCAATAATGCCGTCGAAGGCATCTTCCAGGCGACTCCGGCTGGGCGTTTCCTGACAGTCAATCCGGCCTTGGCCCGCATCTATGGGTACGGTTCCCCGGAGGAACTGATTGAAACCGTCACCGATATTGCCAAACAGATCTATGTCGATCCGGAGCAGCGCAGGGAATATAGCCGTATCCTGGAAGAAAAGGGCGAGGTCAAAGACTACGAACTGCATCTGAAACGGAAAGACGGGACGACATTCTGGATTTCCAATAATGCCCGGGCAGTTTATGATTCGATGGGGAAAATTCTATTCTATGAAGGCCTCTCTGAAGATATCACCCGGCGCAAGGAAGCAGAAAAAAAGCTGAATGAGTCCCTGGAAAGCCTTCGGAAAGCCATCGGGACCACCATTCAGGTGATGGTGGCGGCCGTAGAGACCAGAGACCCCTATACGGCAGGCCACCAGAAAAGGACCACGGATTTGGCCAGGGCCATTGCCTCTGAGATGGGGCTTCCTCAGGATAGGATAGAAGGCATCCGGCTGGCCGGCGCCATCCATGATATCGGTAAGATATCGGTACCGGCGGAGATCCTGAGCAAACCAATCAGGCTCAGTGAGATAGAATTTTCTTTGATCAAGGAACACTCCAAATACGGTTATGAGATCCTGAAAGAAGTGGAATCCCCCTGGCCTTTGGCCGATATGGTTCTCCAACACCATGAGCGAATGGATGGCTCCGGTTATCCCCAGGGGTTAAAAGGGGAGGATATCCTTCTCGAAGCCCGGATCATCGCCGTGGCCGACGTGGTGGAGGCCATGGCTTCCTTTCGTCCTTACCGGCCGGCCCTGGGGATCGAGGCGGCGTTGGAGGAGATTGAGAAGAATGCGGGGGTAATGTATGATAAGGA
>CAZVHO010000276.1:0-3915 GCA_964627515.1 uncultured Thermodesulfobacteriota bacterium
CCCATCGTCCTCGGCGGAAGCGGATTCACCATCTTCCCCGGAAAAATTATGGACCTCTTGAGGGCGGAATACGGTATTATCGGTGAAGGAGAACGGTTGTCTCTTCTTCTCGATGCCCTTGAATCGGGAGAAGGGTTTTCCGACCTCCCGGGCGTTATTGCCGGGGAAGCCCCAGAAACCTTTCCCCCACCTTGGGGAATCCCATTTAAGAGGGCCCGGGTATCCGACGAGATAGCCCAATTTTATATAACCCACGGGGGCATGATGAACCTGCAAACAAAACGGGGATGTCCCTATCAATGTATCTACTGCACCTATCCCCATATCGACGGAAGGGTTTTACGGCTTATCTCCGCTGACGAGGTGGGGGACCAGGCCAGAGAGTTGGAGCAGGCCGGTGCAGCGTATCTTTTTGTCACCGATTCTGTGTTTAACAGCAGTTATACCCACAGTCTGGAGGTGGCCGGGGCCTTGACCCGAAAAGGGATAGCCATCCCATGGGGGGCTTATCTGACACCTACTCAAGCGCCTCAAAGGTATTACCAAAGGCTTCGTAAAGCCGGGATGACCCACGCCGAATTCGGGACCGATTCGCTTTCCGATGCCATGTTGACAGCCTACCAAAAGCCCTTTCGGGTGGATCAGGTTTTTGAGGCCCATGCGTCAGCCCTGGATGCCGAACTGCATGTGGCCCATTATATCCTTTTGGGAGGTCCGGGGGAGACCCAAGAAACCGTAAGGGAGACTCTACAAAATGCCGAAAAGCTTGCCAGAACGGTCATCTTTTTTTTCTGCGGCATGAGGATTTATCCCCATACCAAGCTTTATGATTTGGCCCTGCAAGAGGGCCAGATTACGGAGTCTACCGATCTACTTGAATCGGTGTTCTATCGGTCCCGCTTTATTACAAGCGAAGAAATACGTCGGTTGGTTGAAGAAAAGGCTGAGGGTCGCGAGAACTGGATCATTGGTTCAGGAGGAAACCATGCCGTGCGGTTAATGTCCCGCCTTCATAAAAAAGGGGTCACCGGACCCCTGTGGGAGCAGAAGATTCGATGATGGAATTAACTATGCAGGATACTCTCATTAAAGCCCTAACCACAGGGTATGAAAGGGTTGTGGCTTGGGCCGATATCCTTGACCGGATCAATGTCTACCCCGTACCGGACGGGGACACGGGCCGTAATCTCGTTATCACCCTGAGCGCTTTAAGGAACGGTTCCTTGGATTTCGAGGTATTAAACCAGGAGATCCTGCTCTCGGCCAGAGGCAATTCTGGAAATATTGCCGCTCGTTTTCTGGCCGGGTTTCTTAGGAATCAGAACCTGGGATCCTTACTCGAATCGGCCGAGGCCGGCCGTTATCTCGCCTATCAGGCCGTTCCCGATCCTCAACCGGGAACCATGCTTTCCCTCTATGATACCCTGGTGACCTCCCTGAAGAAGACCCCCCCTGAAGAGACAGGCCAGTGGGCGGAGGTTGTCATCCACGATCTGGAGGAGGCCGTAAAAATGACCACGGAGCAATTACCTCAGCTCAGGGAGGCCGGGGTGGTCGATGCGGGGGCCCTCGGTATGTTGGTCTTCTTCGATCCTTTGCTTAATATTCTGGCCGGTCGCCAGGTCCGCGATTCCTCTTTCATGGACGACCTTAAAGAATCCCTTGACCTCTCCGAATCCTGGCAAAACCCGGAATACCAGGGTTACTGCTTTGATGTGGTTCTTAAGGTTGAACAGGAAGAGCCGGAACGGATGAAAAACATTCTGAATGTTGGGGAATCTCTGGTTACCGTGTTCGAAGGGGGCTGCCTAAAGGTTCACCTCCACGCCGCAGACCGGGACAAGGTTAAACAGGATCTTTCCTCCCTCGGAACGATCCTTAACTGGGCGGAGGATGATCTTTCGGAACAGACTTCCCGATTTAGTGCACCCAAAAAAAAACAGAGTATTCATGTCATGACAGACGCCGCCGGTTCCCTAACGAGAGAGCTGGCACAGGCCTTAGGAATCACCCTTCTGGACAGTTACATCACCGTAGGGAATCGCTGCTTCCCGGAAACCTACATCGATCCTGTCAGGCTCTTTGCGGCCATGAAGGCCGGAGCCAAGGTTTCCACAAGCCAGGCCTCAGAGACCGAACGCCATGAATACTACAATAACGTCATGAAATTCTACGACCAGATCCTCTATCTCTGTGTAGGCTCTTTTTATACCGGGAATTACCAGGCAGCCTTGAAATGGAAGGCCGAACATGACCCAGAAGACCGGATGACCATTATAGATACCGGGGTGGCCTCCGGCAAACTCGGCCTGGTTAGCAGGGCCGCGGCCGAAATGGCTCTTACGGTCAACGACCCTTCGGAGGTCGAAGCTTTTGTCCGAAGCGCCCTACAAAAGGTACAGGAATATATTTTTCTGGACAAGCTGCAATTTCTGGCGGCCGGCGGCCGCATGTCAAAGACCGGGGCCTTTTTTGGTGATGCCCTGCGCATCAAACCCATTATCAGCCCTTTTTCGGATGGGGCCCGGAAAATGGGGGTGGTGAGGAGCACCAAAGACCAGGTAAAATTTGCCTTCCGTCATCTTGAACAAGAGCTCCCGGCGGATCGGAAGGCCACCCTGCTCCTCGAATACTCAGACAATCGAGATTGGCTGGAAAAGGAAATCAAACCGGAGATAGAAGGCCGGTTTCCTCAGGTAAGGGTCATCTTGCAACTCCTTTCTCTGACTTCCGCTGCCCACATGGGCCCGGGTTCCTGGGGATTAGCTTTTCTCCCGGACAATTATCGACAAGGCGGTTCGTCTGAGGAAGTCCGTTGATCGTGGCCTCACCTTTTGAACAGGTTAGACTGTGTTGGTGGGAAGGGGAAAATGGACCAGAATGAACTTTTTCCGGCTGGACCTCTGATCCCGCACAAGGGTCGTATGAGACTCTTGGAATGGGTAAAGAGACCAATAGAAAAAACCCTACAGGCCGAAGCCACAGTAAACCCCAACTGGCCTCTTCACCAGGATGGAATGGTGAATTCCGTGATCAGTATCGAACTTGTGGCCCAGGCTATCGCTGCCCTGAGAACATGGCGTAAAGGAGAAGGGGCCTGCGACCGACTTGGATTCCTGGTTGGCGTTAAAGAAGCGGACTTCTCTGCTTCCAGCTTTCCTGTGGGGAACAGACTCTTTATCCAAATTGCCGAGCTTTACCAACTCGGTGAATATGCCGTCTACGAAGGTCACGTCAGATCTGAATCGGACTTCTTTTGCAAAACGATCATCCAGGTCATGGAACCGGGGGAGGAAGTCCTCTCCAATCTTAAGACCCGACAGAGGATCCAACTCGGAGAGAAAGAAAGGAAGACATGAAACCTTTATTGCCAATGCCGGTCGCCCTGGTAACGGGAGGGAGCCGGGGAATTGGACGGGCCATTTGTCTGGAATTGGCCGGGAACGGTCATTATGTGATTGTCAATTATCACACCAACTCTAAGGCGGCTGAAGAGACCCTGGCCTTGATTCACCAAGCCGGAGGAACGGGAGAGACCGTCTGTTTCGATGTGGCCGATCGGGAAGAGACCGAAAGAAACCTGGAGGCACTTCAAACCCGCCACGAAGCCATCGATATTCTGATAAACAATGCCGGCGTGGCTGCAGACAGTCTTTTTGTCCTCATGTCTCCCGAGGAATGGACCCGTGTCCTTGACACCTCCCTGCATGGATTTTACAATGTCACCAAACCGGTCCTTAAAAAAATGGTCACCATGAAGCGTGGTTCAATTGTTATCATCTCTTCCGTATCAGCCAAACTCGGTCACCGTGGTCAGACCAACTATTCGGCTGCCAAGGCCGGACTTGAAGGGGCCTGCCGATCCCTGGCCTCGGAGGTGGCCCGTCTGGGTATTCGGGTCAACTGCGTTGCCCC
>CAZVHO010000277.1:0-3872 GCA_964627515.1 uncultured Thermodesulfobacteriota bacterium
TTTCCTGACGCGAAAAAGACAATAAATTAGCCAACAATTCTTTGCATCGTTCGGCCGAAAGATAAATGGATTTCAGCCCGTTTTTAATGCTCTGGTCTTCAATCTTTTTCATGGAGAGCAATTCGGCGTAACCTAATATCCCGGTCATTTGGTTATTAATATCGTGAATGACCTCCGGGGTGATCCTTCCGACCATAATCAACGTCCCTAACCGGGTTAGTTCCTGTTGTAACCAAAGAGGCTCTAATTTTTCCGGAGAGATTTCATCCTGGGATTCGGTTCGTGTTGTATCAGAGGTCTTTTGTTTTTTAGGATCCATCGGTTTCTCTTTGTTGCCTTCGGGCCATAATGGCCTTCCGTTGTTGCTTTAAGACAAATTGGATAATCTCATCTTTTACCTCTTCGTCCAGGTCATGGAAACGGAACGCCACCTCATACTGGCCATTTTTCAAAGAGGCAACCCGGACGACTTTACCGCTCACAAAAATTTCTTGAACCGGAAGAGTCGGCAACAGCATTTTGATTCTGACCTCTTGCTCAGGCTTGTATTTCTTCTTATCAACCATCCGTATTCCGGTAGAACTGAGGTTGATCGGTTGGGCCTTGACCTTGACCAAATCAACAGGAAGCCTTTCCAAAACCCGATCCAGTTTTTTATTCACCGCGATCAACAGCTTCTGGAGAAGGGGATTAAGGTTTTCCCCTTGAGCGTCCGAAAGCGATAATTCCTCCCAATCCGCCAGGTCCGGTTCCTCGGCGGAAGAGGATTCGAGGTCTTCGACCGTGTGAATCATGACCGGCAAGGAATCGTCGATACGGAAGGCATCTCTTTTATCTTCTCTGGTCAATTCGGGAGGACGTTCCATGTTTTCTTTTCCCCCATTTTATTCGGAATGTTTTTTTTCTGGTCTACCCCCGAACCGATCGAGGTTTGCAGGAAGGCCTGGACGATTTTTTCATCGAACTGGGTACCGACGCCCCGTTTAATTTCCCTGATGGCCTGGTTATGGGTCATGGCTTTCCGATAAGGACGGGAAGAGGTCATGGCGTCATAGGCATCGGCCACGGCCAGGACCCGGGCAATCAAAGGGATCTGTTCCCCGGAAAGTCCTTCCGGATAGCCCTTGCCATCATAATGTTCATGATGATAGCGGATAATTTCCCGTTCTTTTGGAAAAAACATTAAGGGTTTTAAGATATTGTCCCCGATAATCGGGTGCAACCGCACATCGGCTTGTTCGGCTTCGGTTAAGGGACCCGGTTTTAACAAGACCCCGTCTCTGATCCCGATTTTGCCGATATCATGAAGATAGCCTCCGAATTTCAGGGCATCTTTATCCTCTTCGCTCATGCCTAAGACTTCGGCGGTTTGCAGGGCATAGGCGGTTACCCGCTCAGAATGATCCCGGGTGTATGGATCTCTAGCTTCAATACTGATAACGAGTGCTTTTAAACTGTTGACCAAATTGTTATAAACGATCTCATATAAGACATTGTTTTCGATCCGAAGGGCCGTTTTATTGACCAGGGTTAAGGCCAAGGAAATATCATCATCGGTAAAAGAAGCGCCCCCCACCTTATTGGCCAGGCTCAACAACCCGAAGACCTCGTCTTTAATCAAAAACGGAAGAGACATGAAAGGATAGGACAAAGGCTGGCCGTTATGGGGATTGATTTCCCCCAGAGTGGCCAGATAGTAGGTTCGGGTTTTCAAAATGGACGTAAAAAGGGTCGTGGCGACGGGAATATCCCTTTCTTTTATTCCAATCGATCTTTTTATTTTTACAAAACCGTCCTCAACAATACCAAAGGAGGCCTCCTGGACCATCAGCAGTTTAGAAGCCATTTCAACAATCGTTTGATAGATTTTATTGTTATCAAACATGGAATCCAGTTCGGCATTCATGGCCTGCAGAAGGTTTATCTTCTGTAACTTCTTAAACAATTCGGAATTAAGTCTTTCAACAGCCCCTTGATAATCCCCATTCAAGCAGATCCGGTTCAGGAGTTCCCTTTCGCCTAAAATCCTTTCCACCGTGGAGGTAATGGTATTGATCTTAAAAGGCTTGGTAATAAAATCATTAGCCCCTTCCTTCATGACATTGATCGCTACATCGATAGTCGACATCCCGGTTACCACCACCACCGGAAGGGCGGGATTAATTCTTTGAACCTCCTTTAATACCCCCAGGCCGTTTAATTCGGGCATAGTCAGGTCGGTGAAAACGATTTTATAATCATTTTCTTTGACCTTTTGAACCCCGATCATCCCGTTGGCCGCCACGTCGGTCCTGTAACCATCCATACTGCAAAGGATATCCGACAACAATTGTCTGGTTATAGGATCGTCATCAATGACTAAAAATTTATTACCATTCACCGATAAGTCTTTCTTTTATCAATAAGGCTTCAGATTTATCCAGGATTTCCAGTTCTTCCAATTGTTCAATCCGGTCCACCCAATCTATTATCGCCCGGGAATGATTGGTCTCCCCGCCTTTAAAACACATCATATTAGACAAAATTTCCCGCAAAATCTTGACCAGGGCCTTTTCTTTGATAACCTTGAGGGTTCGTTCATAGGCATTATTAACCCGAATGATCATTTCTTCCATCTTAAAAGGTTTGGTCATGTAATCATAAGCCCCTTCGCGAATGGCTTTCAGGGCGATGTCCAGGGTCCCGTAAGCGGTCAAGATAATCACTGCCCGATCGGGGTCCATTTTAACCGATTCTTTGAGGACCTCGATTCCATCAATGCCGGGCATCCTCAAGTCGGTAATAACCAAATTGATATCCTGGGTCTTCAAAATTTTCAGGGCATCCAGTCCATCTTTAGCTGCTTGAACCGCATACCCTTCACCGCTCAGGAGTGAAGTAATGACCTCCCGGACAATCTCATCATCATCAACAACCAATATCCTGATCCCGTTTTTTCCCATTTTAGCATACCGACAGGAGAATGTCTTTTAGAGGTTGACTATTTTTTTATCTTTTCCAAAACTTCATTTCGGGCCTGTTCCAAGACCAGTTTTTTCTTGGCTTCCGATGATATATTTAATAAATCCGGACTACTGCTTCTTCCCTGGTCCCCGGAAGCATTGTTCCGCAGTTTATTGACCCTGGCATAAAAACGAATAACCTCTTGAAAATGGATTGGAATAGTCGACATTGCGTTCCCCTCCCCTAAGGTGTATTAGACCTTTGACTTCTTATCGGTTTAAAAGAAGGAAAACTTTAGAAATTTTTTCGCTGGAAGGGAACCTAATAAGTGAAAGAATATCCGGTCAAAGGATGGCAGGGATGATAAAAAGGGGCGAAAAGTCCTTATATCAATCGCTTTATCTAAGGAAATCAAACAAGGATTGAGAAAGGATCCTGGACGAGGCCGAGCGCAGGGCATTCAGATTGGTCATAATGGTCTGCAATTCTATAATAGTCTCATCCATACTCGCCTCTTCCGTTTCGGTCAGGTTATTTTTTTGATTAACCGTATCGACCTCCAGTCTTGTTTTCTGATCATTCAGATGGACTTGCCTGGTTCCCAGTTCGCCCCGAACAGCCAAGACCTGTTCTGCAGCCTTCTCCAGGGGGATGGCCAAGGCTTCTATGCGATTCACGGATTTGGACTGGGTTAATGAGGTGGTCCCGTCTATATCCTCATATTGCCAGGCATGGTTTAAAATATTGGCCATATCCATAAAATTTGAAAAGCTGAAAGTGTCTTCATAACTGGGGTCGCCGGGATGATCGGGATGGGTAATCTGGACTTCGATGGTTGTGGCATTATGAGCAGGGTCGGCAACGGCCGTATAGGTAACTAAGCTTCCGTCCGCCAAGGTGGTGGTCTCCGGAGCCGGCAAGGTATAACT
>CAZVHO010000278.1:0-3838 GCA_964627515.1 uncultured Thermodesulfobacteriota bacterium
GAAACTACTTGATGAGGAGCCTGTCTAAAAACCGCTTCCCATAGGCATTCAACTTATCGGCCTCTTTAATTTCCAGCCATTGATTGTCCGCGGTCAAGCCCTTAAGCTGTATCCGGAGGGAAAGGCGTGTGCTCAGGGGGTCGGAACATTTTATTTCCAACCGGACCTTTTCTTCCGTTTTCAGGAAAGAGTCTTCCGGCAAGGGAGTGGTGAGGACGGGGCCGATTGATAGAAGCCCTTGATGTTGATCCGCCCATTCGAAGGGAAGGTGCTGCTTTTTACACTCTTTAATAAGCCGATCTTTAACTTCCTCACAGGGGATATCGTGGATCATCACATTAACACCGGCCGGGACGGCCTTTATATGAACTTCCTTGCAGGCCGTTGCGCTGACAATAAAAAAAGAAAATAAAATAAAAAGGATTACCGGTCTCATTAATAATCAACCCTGACGAAAGTTTGCGTCCCCTTCGGTTGATAACGGCTGCCCTTCAATTTCCCCTGTAAAGAAAGATAGGGTGTGATATCCCAACCATAAGGACGGGAATAGAGAAGATTCATAAAATTCCGGACCGGTGTGGTGATATTTGAATTTCCTCCATCAAAGTCCATCAGTCCCCCATCGGAGGTATGGCCGAAAAAACCCAGGGCATGGGCCATTTCATGGGAAACGGTATTGTCCAAGCCCCCTTTACAGGAGGTTTGGTTGGTATGGATCTGCACAATGGCCTGCGAAATCTTTCCGGAATTGAAAAAATAGGTCGTCGTTACGCCGCAGGAACTTCCCGAATTGGTAAAGCTGAAGGAAACGCCGTCTGAAGGAGGGGAACCCACAAAGGCAAAATTAACCGGACCGGCCCATCGGCTGATGGCCGCTTCGGCCCCAGGGATACCGCCGGTGAAGACCTTTATGGTATTGGATTCCCACCGGATGGTGTGCCCATCTAACTGATTGGCATTGTAGTTATAAAGGAATTGAAAATCAGTGGAAGAACCGCCTCCGCCCGAATTGGAACTTCCCAGATCACAGGCCCAAAGGCCCAGGGCCAGGATTAACAGACATCCAATCTTTAATATAATCTTTTTCATCCACTCGATGAAAACAGATTCTGCCAAACTCCTTTTTAAAATCATTCCTTTAAAAAAAATGGGGTGAGTGAAGGGACTTGAACCCTCGGCCCCCAGGGCCACAACCTGGTGCTCTAACCAACTGAGCTACACCCACCATCTTTTATAATTATAACCGGATAGCAAAAATCATGCAAGTCTAAATTTTGATGATTTCGCAGAAAACCTTCATATTCCTTTATCCTTGACTTGAGAGGGGGATATCCCATATATATAAATCCTGTTAATCCTGTCAAAAAATATTATTAAGGTGTCTCCATGAAAGAAGAAGATATTGTTGAACTATTCAAACGCCGAACCAGAAATCCCTTTCGCCCCAGATCTTCCCAAATCATCCAGACTCTTTTTACCAATTTTAAGCCTTTTTCACCCACCGGGGATTCCCTGATCTGTGGCGAAGCCAAATATGGCGACAAGAGACTCCTGGTCATCGGCCAGGAAAAGCCGACCCTGGAAAAATTACGCAATCCCGAATATACCGGCCGACTCAACCTCGGCATGCTTTCTGCGGATGAACATTCCCAGATCCTGGGCATATTGAAACAAGCCCGGACCATGGATCCCAATGAACTGGTCATATTGTGTCTCATCGATACTTACGGGGCCGATATCTCCATGACCTCGGCCCGGCGTTTTCAGGCCTATTTTATCAGCCATCTGATCTATGAGTTTTTAACCATCCCGATCCGGACCATCTCCGTGGTTATCGGCGAAGGAGGAAGCGGAGGGGCCTTGGCCCTGCAAGTAACCGACCGCCGGGCCCAGTTCGAAGATGCCCTCTATGCCACGGCGCCTCCCGAATCGATGGCCTCCATTATCTTTCGGGACGCATCAAGGATCCGGGAGGCCCTTCTGATCTCCAAACCGACCGCTCAGGACCTTAAACGATTAGGGGTCATTGACCAGGTCCTTCCTGTTCCTGAGGATATAAAAGATGTCAAGGGATTTTCCGCCTCCCTTGAAAATTACCTTCAAAAATCCATTCGCGATCTTTCCCGTACCAAGATCCGAAAACTCCTGGAACACCGGGAAAAGAGGGCCCTGGCCTATGGGTTACCCCGTCACCACGGAAAACTCCATGAATTAAAACAACTCCTGGAAAAGCCCTTTAAAAAATTCTTTTATAAGGTGCCGCCGGATATCCAGGTGGTCACCTACAACAGCCAGACCCAAATCCCGGACGACTATGCCAGCAGCGAGCCCCTGGAAATCAACCAGGAGTATATTCGTTGCGGACAGGAGCGCAGCCCAAAACCTTCCGGAGGCTGCGGCCGGTTAATCAAATTGGAAGATTATTTAAAAAATTTCCAGGTCTGCCCTTTTTGCGGCCGCCAGAATATCCTGGATGCCGGCGGCTGGATTGATTGCATCACCGATCGGGATACTTTTTTTGAAATAAACCGGAATTTGACCGTGGGCAGTCTGCTGGACGACCAGTTGATTACCAACTATTACCGGGAGTTTTTAGAAAAACAACGCTCCCATTTTAAAGAATCCCTGGTCACCGGGGAAGCCCAGATTTTCGGCCAGCCGGTCATTCTGGCCGTTTCAGAATTCTACTTCAGCGGCGGTTCGATGGGGGTGGCCTTTGGAGAAAAATTTAAACGGGCCGTTGATTTGGCTATTGAAAAAGAATGCCCTTTTATCAGCCTCTGCTGTTCCGGCGGGGCACGGTTGTACGAAGGCATCCTGGCCTTGATGCAAATGGTTAAAACCATCGCCTGCGTGAACCGCTTAAACCGCCTTGGACTGCCGTTTATTTCCATCCTCGGGGATCCTTCAACCGGTGGCGCCATTGCCAGTTATGCCTCCCTGGGAGATGTCATCCTGGCTGAGCCCAATGCCCTGGTCATCTTTACCGGCCCCCGGGTGATGAAATCCAGGGGGTTCGATGTGGACGAGGGATTGATACGTTCCAATTCCCTTCAACAATTATCCGGCCTTATTTATCAACATCTGGATTATTTTTTTGACATCCGCGGGATTCATGAGGTATCGGAACGAAAAGACTTAAAACGCGAATTGGCAAAATATCTGGAATTTTGCCGGAAGAATCGCCCCAAATAGACGGCCATGACTTCAATCGATCCCAATGATAACGCTTTATTCCGTGATAAGGAAAAGATCCCTGATCATTACTGGCAGGATCTGGGTCTGATGGACCCTCAGGACGTCTGTTGCCGGGCTTTGGTCACCTTTCAACCCGGAACAGGCTACCAGGTCCCTTTCTGGAATCGGGTTTACTTATGCCATCCGGAGTCAACCCGGATCTGGCAGGCGGACCGTCCCGAAAAACCATTAGGTTTTCAGGAATACCTGGTGATCTTGATGTACTTATTGAAAGCCCAGGAAAGCCCCCTGGAGGGAAAGAAGGTCAGCGAAAGGGAAATTCCCGGCGGAGAATTGTTTTTTCGCGGCCCCCATGCTTTGGTTAAAAAACCCCTGGGGAAAAAATTCGGGCAAGACCCCAAAGGGTTTCTACAGGCCGGTCTCGGATTGGGGGGGCGTGAAACCGGAAAGGGGGATGCCTCTTTCGAACTCCTGGTCCTGCCGCGCATCCCGGTTGAATATATCCTTTATGTTGAAGATGAGGAGTTCCCGGCCCAGGTCAACATTAATTTCGACAGCAGTATCGGTCGGCATCTGCCTCTGGATGTGATCTGGGCACTTATCAATTTAACCGGCTGGTATTTGGTGCCGAGATAAGCGC
>CAZVHO010000279.1:0-2531 GCA_964627515.1 uncultured Thermodesulfobacteriota bacterium
GCAGATTTTCGCCGATACCCGCAGGTTCAAGAAATAAGCTGAAAGCTCAAAGCGAAAACCCGCACTCTGCAACTTGCATCTTGAAACTTGAAACTTTTTTTCAAATTAATCTTGGCAATCTGCACGATCGGCGAAAATCTGCCGATCCGAGTCGATCTGCGTCCAAAAAGGAAATTCCTATACCATCAAGTTAATGCTTAATAACTCAACAATAATGCGTTCGTAAAAAGTCCAAAAGCGCCGATTTGCGTCATTCCCGTGGAAACGGGTCCCGCCCTTGGCGGGATTAATTAGTTACATATAGCCTGGATTCCCGCCTTCGCGGGAATGACGAGTTTTTACGAGATCATCAACAATAACTTCAAGTTCTTTCTTTTTTTCCTTAAAAATATTTTATCCCTTAATACGAAAATACCGTTCGTCGTTCGGGGTTCGTTGAAACCCATTGGATCTTGAACCTATTTTGATGCTTCGTGTGACCCAAAAGGGTTATGAGGGTTTAGTTTGAAGATAACCCAGGATTAACCCTCCGGGCTTGTTTGTTCTCCGTCATGCCGGACCCCGTATCAAGTACGGGGCAGGCCCGATCCGGCATCCAGGGGGTTACGGACTTTCTTTAGCCTGGATTCCGGCTTTCGCCGGAATGACGAGCTAATTCCAGGTGTAAGTAATATTTCCATGCTTCGTCGGTGCCCCAGTAGGATTTGAAGGTTTAATAAAAAAAATCCAGGAAAGTGCCCAAAAAAAGGACCAGGCTGACGGCGGCATTCAAGGTAAAGAAAGAGGTCTCCAGGCGTGAGAGGTCCCGGGGGGAAATGATCCAATGTTCTATGAACAAAAATAAGAACACCAGGCCCAGCCCCCAGAAATAAAATTTCCCCAGGTGGGCCATGAAACCCGTGAGAACAAAGAAGATAAAAGCCGCCAAATGAAAAAGGCGGGCTGCCCTGAAGGCCGTGGGGCTTCCCCATCGGGCCGGAATGGAATGCAGTCCGGAGTCCCGGTCAAAGATTTCATCCTGACAGGCATAGAGACAGTCGAAGCCTGCCACCCAGAAAAGAACTCCTCCCCCGAGCAGGAGCGGGGCAAAGGAGAGATCTCCGGTGACCGCAACCCAACCACCGATAGGGGCAATCGCCAGGGAAAGCCCGAGGATGAGATGGGAGCCCGAGGTGAACCGTTTGGTATAGGAATAAAAATGGATTATAATAAGCGCCAGGGGCGAAAGAAGGAACGCCAGGGTGTTTAAACGATAAGCGGCCAGAAAAAAAAGACCGAGCGAGATGCCCCAGACCGTCCAGGCACCCATAGAACCCATCCGTTTGGAAGGGATCGGTCGAGCTTTGGTCCGGGGGTTTTGGGCATCGATTCGGGCATCCACCAGACGATTAAAGGCCATGGCTGCCGTCCTGGCCCCAATCATGGCCAGAAGAATCCAGAGAGCAACGGGAACCGGTGGCGGCCCCCCTGCACCCAGCCAGGCCCCCATATAGGCAAAGGGCAGGGCAAACAGGGTGTGCTCAAATTTTACCAATTCCATTATCAGGAGGATCTTTTTCACTGGGGAATTCCAAGCCGTTGCCAGATATTATTTACTTTTTCGATGACCGTTTGATCCATCCGGATCTTTTCCGGCCATGGCCGGACCATCCCTTCGTCGGCCCCTTTGGTCGTGGCATCAAAACCGATCTTGCTTCCCAGATGGGGGAGGGGAGAGGCATGATCCAGGGCATCGACCGGTCCTTCCACCAACACCATATCCCTTTTAGGGTCCACATTAGCCCCCCACTGCCAGAGCACCTGATCAAGGTTCTGGACATCGACTTCCCGGTCGAAAACGACAATAAATTTTGAAAACATCATCTGCCCCAAACCCCAGAGGGCCTGCATGACCTTTTTGGCATGGCCGGGATAGCGTTTGTCTATCGATACAAAGGCGAAGTTATGAAAGGCGCCGGCTACCGGCAGATGCATATCGCGGATTTCAGGTAAGGTTTGGCGTAGGAGAGGTAAGAAAATACGCTCCGTGGCCTTGCCCCAAAAGGCATCTTCCATGGGGGGGATGCCCACTACGGTGGCCGGGTAGATCGGATTTTTTCTATGGGTAATGGCGGTTACGTGCATCAGGGGATAATTGTCGGCAGGAGAATAATAGCCGGTGTGGTCCCCAAAAGGTCCTTCCCGCCTCCGTTCGCCTGCCTTGACCACCCCTTCGATGACGATCTGGGCGTTGGCCGGGACTTCCAGGTCCACGGTAAGGCATTTAACCAATTGGACCGGTTCATGTCTGAGAAAACCGGCCAGCATAAGTTCATCCATTTCTTCCGGAAGCGGGGCGATGGCCGCATACGTCAGGGCCGGATCGGGTCCCAGGACTATGGCCACCGGCAAGTCCTGACCGGCCGCCTCAGCTAATCGGTAATGCTGTGCCCCTCCCTTATGGGTTTGCCAGTGCACGCCCAGAGTCCGGTTGTCGAAAACCTGAAGACGGTACATCCCCACATTGCGCCGGCCGCTTAATGGATCTTTGG
>CAZVHO010000279.1:2631-3831 GCA_964627515.1 uncultured Thermodesulfobacteriota bacterium
AAAACCTGAAGACGGTACATCCCCACATTGCGCCGGCCGCTTAATGGATCTTTGGTAATGACCATTGGCAGGGTGATGAAAGGGCCGGCATCCAGGGGCCAGGTGGTCAGAATAGGAATGGGGGAAAGATCCGGGTTTTCCCGGATAACGATCTCCTGGCAAGGGGCCTGGCTGACGGTCTTGGGGAGAAGGCTCCTTAAACGTTTCAACTTGGGAATAAGATTTAATTTTTGGCGAAAGGTTCTGGGCGGCTCGGTCCTGAGCAAAGCGGTAATTTCTTCTCCCACCTGATCCAGATGGTCGACCTCCAGGGCCAGGCACATCCTCTTCATGGAGCCGAAAAGATTGGTCAGGACCGGAAATTCTTTACCTCTAACGGATTCAAAAAGGAGGGCCGGTCCCCCGGCTTTACAAACCCGGTCGGTAACTTCACAGATTTCCAGGTAAGGATCGAGGGGTTCCCGGATGCGAACCAGTTCCCCCTGGGCTTCTAATTTGTTTATAAAGGCGTTTAAATCAGGATAGGCCATAAAACTCCTTTTTAATGTGACGAGTGACGGGTGGCGAGTGACGGATAAGGTTCAACATCGAGCCAGAGAAGATCTTTTCCCCGGGAGTGTATCATTGCCTCCGGAAGTTCTTTGGCCGGGCATTTTTCAAGGGGCAGAAAAAGCATTCCGGCCTTTTTCCCCGGAGAAAGGCTCCCTAAATGATCTTCGAGGTCCAGGGCCCGGGCCCCATTTAGGGTGGCCATTTCAAGGATCAATCTTGGGTCTATTCCCGGGAAGGATCGATGCACAAAGGCCATCTCTTCCCAGAGACTGAGATCCTGATTACTGGCCAGGCTGTCGGTTCCGAGGGCCGGGGCCAGATTAAGTTGCAGCATGTCGGGAAGCAGGGGCAGGGACCGGGAAATAAAATAATTACTCCGGGGGCAGACCACTATTTGAGCCCCCTTGTCTTTTAAGATTTCAAGATCATTCCTGACGGCCCGGGTCAGATGGATGCATTGAGTTTTATTGTCCAGGACCCCCAGGCTCTTTAAATAGGCTACCGGGTTCTGCCGCGGGGGGGCCCAGTTTTCAGGACCCTTTCCCCGTTCCTGAAGAAACTCCCGCCAGGGGCCCTGACCGGTGAAAAGGAATTCTTCCTCTTCAATCGATTCAGCGACATGGATGGAAAGGGGAAGGCGGTGTTCGG
>CAZVHO010000280.1:0-1107 GCA_964627515.1 uncultured Thermodesulfobacteriota bacterium
CATGGAAGAATGGAAAAAGACTACCTGCGTAATGTGCGCTGTCTGCTGCGGCCTTGAAGTTAAAGTTGAAAACCACCGTATTGTTAAAGTCCGTCCTGACAAGGACAGCCCTATCAGCGAAGGATACGTCTGTCGAAAGGGCATGAACATCGCTTATCATGAGCACAATGCGGACCGGTTGCTTTACCCGATGAAGAAGGCGGGCGGCAAGTTTGAACGCATAAGTTGGGATCAGGCAATCGGCGAGATCGCAGAAAAACTCCAGAAGATACTTCAAGAGCATGGGCCGCGGTCCCTGGCCTCGGTAGCTGGCGGGGGCGAATTCAACTTCTACCCGACCCGGTTTCTGGTCGGCTTCGTTCAGGCTCTTGGGTCGCGTTACCAGTACTCATCCGCCAACCAGGAGTTTTCCGGCCGGTATTGGGCGCACGGGCTGACATTCGGAAGCCAGATGCTCGAACTGGTACCTGATTACGAGAATACCGAGATGCTGATGGCCGTCGGTTGGAATGGGATGATGAGCCACCATATCCCCCAGGCCAGGAGAGTATTGACCAGAATCTCCAAAGACCCGGACAAGCTGCTGGTAGTGATCGATCCGCGGCGTTCGGAAACTGCGAAAATAGCGGATATTCACCTGGCCCTTCGGCCGGGTACGGATGCCTTGCTGTTAAAATCGATGATTGCCATTATCCTCAAAGAGGGTATGCATAATCAGGAATACGTCGACAAGCACGTTAACGGGTTCAAGGAGATACTGCCCTGGTTCGCCGGATTCAACGTGAACGCGGCGCTAAAGGTCTGCGAACTGGAGTACGACCAGGTGTTCCAGGTCTGCCGGGAATTCGCCAAACGCCAGTCCTGCCTGCGTGACGATCTTGGCATCCTGATGAACCGGCACAGCGCCTTTGTCTCCTATCTGCTCGTTGTGCTGCTGGCGATCTGCGGACGCATCGGTGTGCCGGGAGGAGACTACCTTGCGGGCGGAAAGATGTACTCAGATCCGAATGACCCGAAGACGTGGAGGACAGCGGTGACCAACATCCCGGCCATCGCCGGGATGTTCCCTCCCAATGTCATGCCGGAAGAGATCGCCAACGACCGTCC
>CAZVHO010000280.1:1207-3822 GCA_964627515.1 uncultured Thermodesulfobacteriota bacterium
GAAGGAGAGCAGAAAGAAGCGGGTGAAATATTCACTCTCCTGGCCGACGCCATGGGGCTGATTCCCGCACTACCCGACTCGCTTTACCAGGCCGCCGGAAGCGGCAGCCTGAAGACCTACCGTGATGCGCTGATAGGTTATGTAATGGAGCATCCTGGGGACATGAAGAGGGTACCCTTCATAGCAGCCAGGACGCTGGGTAATGCCATCGGTTCCGCCCACCTGGCCAGCGTTTTCACCGGGTTTTTACAGAGGTCCCCGGCAAAGCAGGAGGAGGCGGCAAAAGTGGGATTCGACGCCGGACCGGACCAGGGGCTGGCCCTCTACCAGGCCATCATCGACCATCCGGAAGGCGTGCGGGTGGGAGTACAGGATATAAGGAAAAACCTTGGTAGATTGGCCACCAAGGACGGCAGGATACGGCTTCATACCGCGGAGGCGGAAGACTGGATAAAGGAAATCAGTCCCAATGAGGAAGAGAAACGGCTGAAAACTGATGCTGAATTTCCATTGATCCTGATGGCAGGACGCCATATGGATATGAACGCCAATACGGGCATGAGGAACCCTGCGTGGAACGAAGGCAGGCGGCCCTGCACCCTGGCCATAAATCTCTCTGATGCAGAAAGGCTGGGCATAGTTGACAAACAGATGGTAAGGGTCATCACGGAAGCTGGGGAGGAAAAAATAGAGGTCGAAGTAACCACCGAGGCCAGAAAGGGTCAGGTCATCATTCCGCATGGCTTTGGTCTGGTCTACAATGGCGTTACATACGGCGCTAACGTCAACCGATTGACAAAAAACACCAACCGAGACTTTGTCGGGACCCCCATGCACCGTTATGTCCCCTGCCGGGTCGAGGCGGTATAATGAAAATCCGAGATTATACGTACGAAGGATTTGTGGACCGGGTGAAGGCCTTTCACGGCTATGAAGCGCCGGGGGTCATCATCGGGGGCTTTATGGTCGACCTCGCTTACCGCCACCTGCCGGAAGGAGGGCTTTTGGACGCCCTCTGTGAGACGCCGAAATGCCTGCCTGACGCCATTCAATTGTTAACCCCCTGTACGGCGGGCAATGGCTGGCTTATCGTGGTCAATGTCGGGCGGTTTGCTCTGACTCTTTATGATAAAGAGAGCGGAGAAGGGGTAAGGGTGTTTGTAGATACGATCAAGCTCGACCCTTGGCCGGAATTGAAGGCCTGGTTCTTTAAGTTGAAAACAAAGAAGGAGCAGGATAGGGATGTGCTGGCAGCGCAAATCAAGGAAGCAGGTTATGAAATCTGTGGGGTGCAGGAGGTGAAGGTGACCGGCAGATTTATCCAACGTCGCCCGCGTGGTAGCCTCGGGGTTTGTCCTAAATGTAAGGAAGGATATCCGCTAAATGACGGACCACTGTGTTTAGCTTGTTCCGGCAAGGAAGTTCTTTATTTGTCTCTTTAGTTCGGAAATAGGTTCGAGATCGATCATCGACCTACCACCAGAGCAGTTGAAAGGCAGTGACATTTCCAGCCTCCGGTATGTAATGGCTTGGTGCCCCCCTGCATAACCGGACGGTGGGAAAAATGCAAGTTTTTTTTCCGAAAAGCTCTTTCCGATAACCAGTGCTTTGGCCCGGTTACAGCCGGGGAAAGGATCTGCTGTGTAGTGGAGAAAAAAGAAAAAGAAAAATGACTCTAAAAGTAATCACAACCGGAACCGAGGCACTGGACATCACCTCAGACGGCGTTTTGGTCAAAAAGGGAAACGCCGTCGAGGAGATCCCGGCAGATACGGTTGTACTCGGTATCAGTGCCCTGCCTTACAACCCGTTGGAGAAGCATCTGAAACAAATAGGAAGATCGCCAGAGGAGGAAGAATTGTATGTCACTTTTGGGAATTATCATGTGCCAGTCTCTTGAGCTTGAGTTCGCAAATATTTTGGCGAAGGACCCGGATGTGTCCACAGTGTATGTCTTGACAGACAAACACTCAATTGGTTTTTCGGAGGCAGTGGAGGCAAGTCGGAGGGGGCTGACCAAATCGAAGGATTACATTGGGAAGGTCTTCCCTCCGGAGGAGGAATTCAACGTCGTTGTCCAGTGTATGAGGGTGGGACTTCATTCCGTAATTGCCCATTTGCGGGAGGGAGTGAAGGGAGCTGCAATGGGAATGGGGCCTTTCGTGGATGCCATTTTCCTGGGCTATGGATTGTGTGGAAATGCCCTTGGAAATCCAAGAGAGCTTTTGGCAAACCTTCACGTTCCTTTATTTATCCCGATGGACGAAGATCATCCTGTTGACGACTGCGTGGGTCTGCTGATTGGTGGACGCGAGAACTATTATGAAGAGCAATGCAAGTGCGCAGGCACGATGTTTTGGACTCCTGGGTTCGCAAGACACTGGAAAGAGATCTTCAGGGAAGGCGAAAGCAGAGGGTACGAACCCGACATACTGAAACGTCTCCTGAGAAATTATGAACGGGTTCTGCTTATTCCCTCTCCGGTCATGGAAAAAGAGGAACTGATGAAGAGCGCAGAGGAATTCGCTGAGAGGTTTGGACTCAGAATTGAAACGGGCTCAGGGAGTTTAGAAATCCTCCAAAGAACATGGTTGCAAGTGAAAGAGTATTTTCGG
>CAZVHO010000281.1:0-3808 GCA_964627515.1 uncultured Thermodesulfobacteriota bacterium
CCGATATCGACGGGGCACTGGTCGGAGGAGCCAGTTTAAAAGCGGAAAAATTTCTGGCTCTTATCAAGGAGGTTAATCAATAAATCGTTATGGGAACCCTGTTAATATTTATTCATATACTGGTTTGTCTGGCCCTGATCATGATCGTTCTTTTACAGACCGGAAAAGGGGCCAGTATGGGAGCGGCCTTTGGGGGGTCGAGTCAGACTATTTTCGGCAGCAGCGGGGCCTCCACCTTTCTCACCAAGCTGACGACTATTGTCGCCGTGGTTTTCATGCTCACCTCATTGCTTCTGGCTTTTCTGCATGGTCCGGGGTCCATCTCTTCAGTGGTCAGTACCCCCGGCGGGGCGACGTCGCAGCAAACAGCCCCGGCCAAGACTCCGCCGGCTACGCCACCAGCCATGCCTCCGGCGAATCCGGCCCCGATCAATAAATAAGGATTTTTTTATGCCGAAGTGGTGGAATCTGGTAGACACACCATCTTGAGGGGGTGGCGGGTTACGCCCGTGCGGGTTCAAGTCCCGCCTTCGGCACCAATAATTATAAAACGGGTTAGCTTTTATGGGCTTGCCCGTTTTTGTTTTTGAGCCGGTTGCGCCTGGGTTGCGGATGGTTGCGGGAAATCGAGCCTGTTTACCGCTTTCCGGTTACTATTCCGGATAGTCGACTCACTCCCGGCTTAAGCGTAGCTAATAATTCCCGGGCCGTGGATTTTACCCTGTTCCAGGCGGGCGGTGAGGATGACCTCGGCCCGGATTTCACGGCCCAGCGTGCTCGAACCGTGATCGAACTCGTGATAGGCGTTGACCGTCTCCCAGCCCAACTCCGCAAACAGGGCGATGGCTGGCTGCTCGATCAGGGCGTCTTCGGTGTAACCGGCGGGGGTCATGATTGCAATTCCTTGTCAGACTTTTCAAGAACAATACGCCCAGCCGCTGTGGTTTGGTACCGTTGTTTCGAACTGCGGGGTTTGTCGGGGCGGGTTATGTCGACAAGGCCCATCTTTATGGCTGGTTTAAGGTAGCGCTCTTCGAAATTCGCACGTCCCTTTAACCCCAGCGCCGCCTGGATCTCCACGCGTGTCATCTCTCCCAACATGATTTTCAGCATCTTCAAGACTTCGGCGGAAACTTGCCCCGCAACTTGCCCTGTAACTTGCCCCGTAGCTTCCGGGATACTTGGGAGGGGTGGGTATTTAGGGGTGTCCGGGGCACCGCTCGTTCCTTAAACCTCGCACTGGCATCCTTCCATCCTATTTTTCTCACTGATTTCCTTCAAAATATTTCAACTATCAAACAAGGTGTTCCGTAAGGAACGGTCCTTGTTTCTAAAAAAAAGTCAATTTATCGATTAAGTTATTTTTACAAACTGACACGACCATGGCAGTTTGATATAATAATATCAGGCTAAAAAATTAATCGGATTTCGGGAAAAATAAAAATCATAAAAATTAATGGATACATTTCTTTAGGGTCCGGATTCTTTACAATCAGGAGATCAGATATGTCGAAAGATTTAACGACCTACTTAAGCAAATCCCTTTTTCTAAGGGGAATTCAGTGTCCTAAGTCTCTATATCTCCATAAATTTCATCCTGAATGGCGGGATGAAATTTTTGAAACCCAGGAAAATCTTTTTCAGAGCGGGATAGATGTGGGGCTAATGGCCCGGCAACTTTTCCCAGGAGGAATTGAAATTCCCTATGATGGGCTTTCTCATAATGATCAACTCCAGGAAACTCAAAAGGCCTTGACCGATGGTATCCCAACCCTTTATGAGGCCACCTTTAGCTATGACGATATCTTTGTCAAAAATGACCTGCTCCATCGAGACAAGAAGGGCTGGGGACTTTACGAGGTAAAAATGGGGACGGATTTGACCGAGGTTTATCTGAATGATATAGCCCTCCAGTATTATGTAGTAATAAACTCAGACCTTCCCATTGCGAAAACTTTTGTGGTTTATATCAATAATCAATATGTTCGGAACGGGGCTATTGACCCCGCCCAATTGTTTGTAGTCGAAGAGGTTACGGAAAAGGTACTGGAAAAACAGGACTGGGTCAAAGAGGAGCTAAAAAAACTGCGCCGGATGCTTTCAGAGGAGGAACCGGAGATGGTCATCGGGAAACAGTGTGAGGATCCCCACGCCTGTGATTTCATCGGGCATTGCTGGCAGCATGTCCCCGATGATTCAGTTTTCGACCTGAGGGGGCGCGGCGCGAGTCCTTTTGATCTCTACCAACAGGGTTATCGCGACCTAAAAGAGGTTCCCCGGGGATTGTTGGCTGAGGGCAAAAATTTCAATTAGACGTCTTCCTCAATCAGGGCGAGATCTTTAATTTCGAGGAGGTGCAAGAGTTCCTGCGGACCCTCTGGTATCCCCTTTATTTTTTGGATTTCGAGACGATCAATCCTCCCATTCCGCCTTTCAATGGTACCCGTCCTTATCAACAAATCCTTTTTCAGTATTCCCTCCATTACCTGGAAGAGGAGAATGGGAAACTGGGCCACTTCGAATTTTTGGCAGATCCCAGTTTCGATTTCAGAGAAGAACTCCTGCAAATGCTTTGCGATCAAATTCCTTCAACAGCCTGTATTTTGGCCTATAGCGCCGGTTTTGAAAAAGGCCGGCTCCAGGATCTGGCTGATTGGTTCCCGAATTACAAGATTAAGATCGAAAAAATCATACAAAATGTTCGGGATCTGGCCATCCCCTTCAGAAGAAAAGATGTCTATCACTGGAAAATGAAGGGGTCTTATTCCTTGAAAAACGTCCTGCTCTGTCTGCTTCCCGATCTTAGTTATTCCGACCTGGAGATTCAGGATGGGAGTATGGCCATGAATGCCTATCAGAACTTAATGGAAATTCGGGATATAGAACAGGCTGCTAAATTGCGTCAAGCCCTGCTGGATTATTGCCGACTCGATATCCTGGCCATGGTCAAATTTTTAGAGAAATTAAATAAAATGTGTCATAGATGAAAAGGCGTAAAGAATAAGAGGTGGAAGAATGTCTTATAAATTCGATTCCTTGATGATGATCCTGAATAAATTAGACAGCCAGGAAAAAGTTACCATCGAGTCCTTAAAGGAAGACCTGGGGGTCAGTGAGAGGACGGTCTTTCGGTACCTTAACACCATTCAGGTGGCAGGATTTCCCATTGTATTTAACAAAGAGAAAGGAGGCTATGGCTTTATGGAGGGTTACAGTTTAAAAAAACCTGATCTTTCCCTGGAAGAGACCCTGGCCCTGGGCATTTCGAAAAAAATGATCAGAGGGATGGGAACCGGTTGGGAGGACAGTATGAACCGTATTGAACAAAAACTCTCGGTCAAAAAGGCAGATCTTCCCCTGCACATCGTTCTTTCCGGGAAAGGGCTGCCATCAGAGGTGGCCGCCCATATCGGAGATATTCATAAAGCCATCGTGGGGTTTCAGAGACTCAAGTTGGCTTACCGTGCCCTTTCCAGCGATCAGAAGACTAAGAGAAAAGTCGACCCCTACTTTCTCTTCTTCGAAGAGGATTTTTGGTATTTTAGAGGTTATTGTCATCTCAGAGAGGAAGTCAGGACCTTTGCCCTGGACCGGATTATTTCTCTAAAGATTATGGAGGAACATTTCATCCCCAGGAATATTGCCCCGGAGGAAGAACTTTCCGGTGCTTTTGGAACGGTGGTGGACGGGGAACCAATCGAAGTGGTCTTAAGATTTGATGAAGAGTGCCGGCCTTATATCCAAAGAAAGAGGGGCGGTGTTTATTGCCGGAATGTGATTGCGCAGAGACTTGTTATGAAGTCCGTTG
>CAZVHO010000282.1:0-1601 GCA_964627515.1 uncultured Thermodesulfobacteriota bacterium
AGCCTTTGACTGGTCTATTTTCATGTTTCGTGGTGCCCCAAGAGGGGCATGAGGGATTAGTACGACAAAGATGTCGAGCCTCAGGCAAAAGGTGTCTTTATGACGATTATTAGTGAAAACAATGAGATAATCAAAAATAAAACAATTCTCGAATCGGCCTGCTCGACGAATTTGTCGGTCCGATTGTTTTTTCCAAGGGATGAAACAAAAAGAAAATTATGTAACCGATTAATTATAAAGCTATTTTAAGAAAATAAATCGGGTCTGGCACAATAGTTGCTGATGTTAAGATAATAAATAGAAAATAAAATTTGAAATACAAGTCATGAAATCAAGAATCCTTATCTTAATAGTGATTATCCTTCTGGTTCCTTTGTTGGCCGGGGCAACCCCTCTGAACCTGGCCTCAAAAATGGGGGCCGGTTGCCCGCTCAAGCCCGGTCCAAAGCTTGAACGGTGTAATCCAACTATTATTAATTCCAATTCAGATCCCGGTGGTCTGGTCATAATGCATTTGCCTTTGGCTCCCATTTCTTTAACCTTACCCGCTTTTCCACAGATTCAGATTGTCGGCGTTATGACGGCCTTTCCCCTCGATGCCTTAACCTTCTTTCCTCTTCGCTGCTAAGTTCAACTGCACCTCGCTTTTTAATTTCAATATTAATCTTGATGGTCTCGTAATAACTCGTCATTCCCGCGAAGGCGGGAATCCAGGCCAGGCCTAATTAATTAATAACAATGGATTCCCGTCCCCGATTAAGACCTTCAAGGACAAGCTTTCACGGGAATGACGAAAATGGGTGCTTTCGGGCTTTTTACAAGTCCATCGATCTTGTTTAAGTCGTAATAACGATCCGGATTTTTGCCGTCACCTTCAACCCAGGGAAGGGAAAAGAGGACCCCTTCCCTGGAATTAACAAAAAAGGGCGAAAAGATAAAAGGAGGGACCTTTATGAATCGGAATCCTCAAGATGTCAAGAAGGCTGCCGGAATGGATAAATTGTCTGTATTGATCATCATGTTTCTCATGGCGGCCCTGCTCTTTCTTCTTTTCATGCTCATGTCGGCTGGTAAGGCCCTGGCTGAACCGTGGGGCAGAGGAATGGGATCGAGGCTTGAGCAGGGGTTCTTTGAGAATGACGGTTTGACACCTGAGCAATCGGCCAAAATGGAGAAGATACGCAAGGACTACTGGAAGGAAACGGCCCCTCTTCGGCAGGAGCTTGGGGCTAAAAAATTGGAATTGAGATTGTTTGACTCCAGTTCGAATACAGAGTCGGCCCGGATCTTCAGTCTTAGAAAAGACATTCAGGACCTTCAGGGAAAAATCCGAGAGAAGAATCTTCAGTACTGGTTCCATTGCCAGGATCTCCTGACTCCTGAGCAGCAAGATTCTGTTTCATCTTTCGGCCCTGGCCGGAGGGCCGGCAGGGGATGGATAGGTCGTTGATAGATTTAAAAAGAGAAAGTTCCCCCAACGTTTTCGCAGAACAAAAGATTCGATTAAGGAGGGATAAAAAATGAAGAATGGATTAGTTTTGGGCCTGGCGATCCTGGGAGGCCTCTATTTTCTTTCCTATTTCGGGTTTCGTTCCGGGCCG
>CAZVHO010000282.1:1701-3752 GCA_964627515.1 uncultured Thermodesulfobacteriota bacterium
AAATGACAGGCATTCCTGCCCCCATTGCGGGGGAAGTTTGGAACCACTGGGAAAGGATTCCCAAGAGTTTTCAAACCCCATATCAAAATAAAATACAGAAAAAGAAAAAATGAAACAGGAGATTATGTCTAATGACACTTATCTACGCAGAAAATATCCAGAAAGACTACCGAGTGGGAGAGGTAGTGGTTCCCGCCTTGAAAGGGGTGGGTTTTGAAATTGGACCTTCCTCTTTTGTCTCTTTTGTGGGGCCGTCGGGAAGCGGCAAAACCACTTTATTAAACCTGATCGGCTGCCTGGACAAGCCGACGGCCGGGATTTTAAAAGTCGCCGGTACGGATGTTTCCGGTCTGGATCGTAAACAAGGGGCCTTCTTCAGGGGAAAGAACCTGGGTTTTATCTTCCAGGATTTCAATCTCCTTCCGGTTTTGACGGTTTATGAAAATATTGAATACCCTCTGCTCATGGTTCAGAATGTTGCGCCGGGAGAAAGAAAGAACCGGATTTTGGGGCTTCTGGCAGCCGTCGGCATGACGGAGCAGAAAAATAAATTTCCCGATCAACTCTCCGGCGGACAAAAACAGCGGGTGGCTGTGGCCAGGGCCTTAGTGACCAACCCCAGTCTGGTCCTGGCTGATGAGCCTACGGCTAATCTGGACAGCAGGACCGCCTATCTGGTCATCAATCTGATGAAAAAAATGAGAGATCAGTTTAAGACCACCTTTATCTTCTCAACGCACGATCAGAAGATCGTCGGTGAAGCGGAGATCATCTATACCCTGGAGGACGGCGCGCTGGCGGGTAAACAGGTGAAGGAAGGCAACAGTCATGTCTAATCTCTTCAAGATAGCCATACGGAACCTGGCGCGGTACCGGAGAAGGACTTTGCTCACCGCCTCCCTTGTGGCCATAGGCGTCATATTCGTCCTGGTCTTTGTCGCCGCTTCCGGTTCCTTCAAAAACATGATCGTGGGACAGATCACGGGTTCCGTCCTGGGAGACATCGAGATTCACCGGAAAGGCTACGTCGCCTCCATCGACAGCCTGCCGCTTACGATGAACATAGGGGCCGGGGCCGTCTCGAAAGCGGAGAAGGCCCTTCAGGCTATCCCGGAGATCGAGGCTTACTCGCCAAGGATCAAGTTCGGAGGTATGTTCAGCAACTTCACGGAGACAACCAGCATACGCCTCAATGGGGTATATCCCGACCAAGAGATGAAAACGCTGCCGCTTCTGGCTTCGAGAATCATCGAGGGGGAAAAGGACCTCAAAAAGGGTGAGATCCTCGTTCCCGAGCTCTTGGTGCGCGGCCTGAAGGTAAAAGTCGGCGACATGGTAGTGGTGGTCTCCACGAACAAGGACGGCTCGGTGAACGGCAAGCAGCTCCGGGTCGGAGGGGTGCTGGAGAGCGCCCAGGGACCGGGAGGACGGGATGGGTACGTGCACATGGACGACGCCAGGGAGATCCTCCGCATGGAGGAGCAGGAGATCAGCGAGATCGCCATTAAGCTCCATAATTTCAGCTCGCTCCGCACCGTTTACAATAAGCTGGAAGGTACTCTTGGAAAGGACGTCAACAAGAAGGGCAAGCCCATCTTCGAAGTCCACACCTGGGAGTCCCTTTCGCCCTTCTACAATATTGTCCGCATGATCGATTTGATGACCCTTTTCATAAAGATCATGCTCATCGCCATCGTCCTGGTCAGCGTCATGAACGTCATGATCATGGCCGTCTACGAGCGGATACGGGAGATCGGGACGATTGCAGCCATCGGCACCCTCCCGGGGAAGATCCTCTCCATGTTTGTCATTGAAGGCTTTTCCCTCGGGATATTCGGCGCCGTCATCGGCAATGCCGTGGGGCTGGGGATCATCCTGATACTACGTCTCGTCAAGGTGACGTTCAGTTTCGGCAGGCAAACGGGCCTCGTCCTCATGCCGAGTATACAGGTTTCGGACATCTTAATTGTTTCGCTCATCGTCATTATTGTAGCCGTATTGGGGAGCCTCCAGCCGGCACTCAAGGCGTCGCGCATGGAGCCCATTCAGGC
>CAZVHO010000283.1:0-3701 GCA_964627515.1 uncultured Thermodesulfobacteriota bacterium
GTAATTGATATAGCCATCGATTAGTTAGAAGTTACTTGTTAATGGTTATTTGAGTCTTTGATTTGGAGAGATAGTTTATATAACCGTTAAGAAGGGCGAGGGCCTTGGATATTAATTCCCGACCTTTGGTATATTCTTCCTCGGTAATAAATCTTTCATCTTTGGAGGTGATTAATTGATCAATCAGTTCGTATAAGGAACCTCGGCTGTGTCTGCAAAATTGGATGTTCTCCTGATAATGAAATCGTCCAAACCCTTCAGCAATATTGTGGGTCGTGGATCTTGCAGCCCTTTTCATATCGTCAACAAGGGCAAATTTTTCATCTTTGGGATATTTCTTTATAAGATCTGAAATGTACCTCCTGACCTCTGTACACGCTTTCCAACATTCCAGGTCCTCGAAACTTTTTAGACTTTCCATGGTCATGTTATGGGTTATTGGTATTGTTATTGGTTATTGGTTATTCGTGGTGTCCCTTGTTTTTCTGTTCCAAATAACAATTAACAAATAACGATTAACGCAAAGGCTACCGATTAGCAACCGGTGCCTTTGACCACAACCCAAACCGTCCGAACCAAAATTTTAAAATCCAACCACAAGCTCCAGTTATCGATATATTCCAGGTCCATTCGCACCCAATCGTCAAAGTTATTGATCTTATTGCGGCCCCTGATCTGCCAGAAGCAGGTGATACCGGGTTTAATAGATAGCTTACGCTTGTGCCAGAAATCGTAGCGGTCCAGTTCGTGACGGAAGGCCGGCCTTGGGCCTACCAAACTCATATCCCCTTTAAGCACGCTCCACAACTGAGGCAGCTCATTAAGACTGAATTTCCGCAAAATCTTGCCTAAAGGAGTCACCCGCGGATCATCTTTAATCTTAAAAACCGGACCGTTCATCTCATTCTTTGGGAGCAATTCTTCTTTATGCTGATCGGCATCAGGAAACATGGTGGTAAATTTATAGCCGGTGAATTCTACACCATTCTGTCCTATTACACGCCAGGGATAAAAAACAGGGAGCTTGGGTGTTGAAATTTTGATGGCCAGGGCTATCAGGGCAAAAACAGGGGAAAGAATGGCCAGTAAGACACCCGAAATAATAAAATCGAGGAGCCGTTTAAAAAATAAAGATTCGGAGTCCAAATGAGGGGGGTGCAAGACAACGGCCGGAAGAAAAAATTGTTTAAGGGGATAGATGGTTTTTAAATTATCTCTGCTCTTAAACAAAAGGATTTCAGGAACAACTCTGAGAGATACCCCCAAACGATCACAACTCTGAACTACCTCCTCTATCCAGTCCCCATTGCCTGTCGGAATAATGGCCACCACTTCATGGATAGGTTTATGAATCAACAGATCGCCTAATTCCTGGACTTTCCCTAACAAATTTACTTGGATACGATCTATCCCCGGATTATTCAGGTCAGAAATGGAAATGGAGCCCGTTTGATCAGAAGAAACCGATAAATACCCTAAAAATTGATAATCCCCGGAAGGTATATTTTTCAAAAAATAACGCACTATCCATTCAATCGAATGTTGAAGTCCGATAAAGACCACATTCTTGGCATATGTCCCGGCGGCCTTACGTGGGATAAAGTATTGCCGTAAGATAAACCGAGAGCCCGCAAGCCCCAGGAAACTCAAACCGATAAAGGAGAAAACGAATAAACGGCTGATCCCGGTATCTCTTAAGGCATAGCCCACTATAGTGACCGGGGCAAAGGCAATAAGAGGGGCCACAAAGCTACCCAGGATGATTCTTGCCCTGGACTGTTGGAATATCGGGCGATGATTGCCCATGGCACCCAGGACCACCAGGATAATCGGGGCCATAATAAAAAACAGATATAGCCAATCGAAAAGAGGGGGGACGGTTAATTTTACAATATTGGCCGGTGCGAATAGTAGACCCCAAGAGAGATTCCCCCCGCCCAAAACGGTATGGAGGACCGGCAGGAGATAATAAGCCCCAGCGAAAGCAATCAACAAGGTCAGAAAGTCAAAAAGCCAGAAAAAACGGATGGGAATCATTTTAGTTTTGGGGATAGGGCAATTATTACCGATTATTGGTCATACCGGAAAGGGTAAAATTCTTGGGCATACTGAAAGGAGGGTGTCGTTAGTTTTTCTAAATAAATAAGAACTTATCAATTCCGTGGCAATGTCTTTTTCGAGTATCTTTCCCTAAAGGGATACCATATTCACTGACTCTCAAATCACTACTCCCCTGGTTTCTCTTCTCCGACCCCCGTTATCACCTTTGAGTTATCATCTATCTTTTTTAGATAGCTGACAATTCGTTCCACGAATATATCGAAATCCGACAAATTAGACTTGAATACTCCATAAACAATCCCATCATCTATTCGTTCATAATAGTGTACAATCAGATTTCTAAAAGAAGCCATACGCTCAAAACCTGGGAGGTCTCCCGTCTGTAATACGCCTTCTTCGGCAAGCACAACAAAGGCATCCCGATAACCGGTCGGTTCCCGGAAATGATTGAATTCTTTCGATCAGAACACGATCCACCATAATATTTCCTTATCAATTTGTTCTTTACTTTGAGTTTTGAGTCCTTAACTATTTTTGTACAACACCGACCGTATATACCTTTTATGTAAATAGAGGAAATCTTCGAATAGTTTTCTTCCCAAGACCTCAAATTGCTTTCTCATTCCGGGATCTCTTTCAAATATAAGGTAGCCGTTCCGCCGTACCCGATACTTTAAAACTTCACCGGCGTGATTGAGTAGAACGAGGTCGACCGGGCAGTCACAGGCCCTTTCAAGAGAGGCGGCCAACTCAAGCAACAGGAAAGCATCCTCTTTCCCGGGCTCAAGAAGAAGGCCAATGTCGATATCACTCCCCGGTCTCATTTTTTCGGAGGCAAAAGAACCAAACAGATAGACGGCCACAATGGCCTCTTCTTGTCGGCAAACATCGCTAATCTTTTCGATTAACTTATCTGTAATTTGCTTATTCATAAGATCCGGTTTAAAGATTGCCTTCCCAATTACTTTCTTCTCTTCGCCCTCTAAACTCGTATGCCCATCTCCAGTCCCAGGGCAATGAGCTTTTTCCCTAATAGCCAATAACCTTTGACTTTGTCTGTGTCCGTCTGTGCCTGCCTCGTGGAATGCTCTTGCAGTTCTATTCCACCGTGGTGCATCCGTGACTAACTTTATTCCGTGAAACCCGCTTGCCCGTTAAATTCCGAGGACTATTTAACCCCCAATGCCGAAAATGCCGAAATCTTGTTGCCCTCCCCCACCCGATCGGACCAGTAAAGAACCGGACCAGGCGAGGTAAACTTGACCAGCAAGGGTTGTCTCGTGTAGCGTAAGTCATGGCTGTTGATCCTTCACCATTTCCCAATGCCCGCCCTTATCTGGTCCAACACGGCTAATCCTGCGTTCCTGTTTAAGCTTCTTGACTATTTTCTCGACGCCAGCACGACTTAATCCAAGAGAATCCATCATTTCCTGAGTGGTTACAGTCGGTTTCTTCCGAATCATCTTCAGTATTCTGTCCCTACTTTTCTCCCTACTTTTCTCCTCACCCTTTCCCGAACTCTTTACCCCAGTTTCGGCCGGCAGAGGGATGACGGTGGTAAAGGGGTTTCCTTCAACGAACTGGGGCTTGGCGCCCTTGGCGTACAGGGGCAGGTACTTGCTTACGTTCAAGACACCCGA
>CAZVHO010000284.1:0-3695 GCA_964627515.1 uncultured Thermodesulfobacteriota bacterium
TCATTTCCCAGGCGGCCCGCCACAACCGCCAGAGCCGCGGCTGTCATTTCAGGGCTGATAGCGTCGATGGAGGGGACAGGTGGTTGTGAGCGCATCCCCAAAAATACCGTTCGGCGTTAAGCGTTCGGCGTTTGGCGAAACCCATTTTCATGCTTCATAGCGCACCTCAGGGGTATGAGGGTTATGTCCGATAGAGTTTCAAGATGCAAGATGAAAGTGGGGGAAACTTTGGGGTCAGGGGCCGGTCCATGGGGTTTATCCCTTTCACTTCCATCTTTCACTTTGTTGTTTTCCTGATGCGTGGTGTACCAAGGGTACGCGAGTTTAGTTGGAGAATAAATAATGGCTATTAACCCTGATAAAATTATTGCAGAGATAACAGACCTGAAAAAACAAAAGAATGCTGTCATCCTGGCTCATAATTACCAACGACCGGAAGTTCAAAATATTGCCGATTTTATTGGTGATTCTCTTGAATTAAGCCGGAAGGCGGCTAAAACCGAAGCGGATGTCATTGTTTTCTGCGGGGTTCATTTTATGGCGGAAACGGCCTATCTGGTCAATCCGGGGAAAACGGTATTACTGCCTGATATCGAAGCCGGTTGTCCGATGGCGAATATGATAACGGCGGAACAATTAATTAAAGAAAAGAAAAAGTTCCCCGGGGCTATGGTCGTCTGTTATGTAAATTCCTCGGCCGCGGTCAAAGCAGAATCGGATATTTGCTGCACTTCGGCCAACGCCGTCAGGGTCGTCCAGAGTTTACCTTCCCAAGGAGAAATCCTTTTTATTCCGGACCAGTATCTGGGTCAGTGGGTGGCCCAAAAAACAGGCAGAAAAATGCATTTATGGCCGGGATTTTGTCCCACCCACATGCGAATCTTAGGCCGAAAAATCATCGAGGAAAAGAGAAAACACCCCGGTGCGATCGCGCTGGTGCATCCTGAATGCCGCGCCGATGCCAAGGAAGCGGCCGATGAAGTACTCAGCACCGGCGGTATGCTGCGTTATGCGGGGGAAAGTAATGGGAGAGAATTCATTATAGGAACGGAGACGGGCATCATCGAACGTCTGAAAAATGAAAATCCCGGGAAAACATTCCTTCCCGTAAACAGCAAAGCCGTTTGCCCCAATATGAAAAAAATTACTTTGGAGAAGGTCCTCCGGGCCTTACAGGAAATGCAGTTTGTGGTCACCGTACCGCAATCCATTAGGGACAAAGCGCTATCGACGGTCGACAGAATGCTGGCGATTGGATAATGATATAGCGGACAAGAAAGCGCGCTTCGCCAAGCCAATGATTCCGAGAGATGTTGCCATGAGGATGGCCCCGGATATCCGTCTTGCAATCAATATCGTCAAGCGTTTACAATATGTGCTTACCGTTTAATATTTCGATGGTCCTTATAATAAAATCTTCGAGGTCCAAACTTTTCTTAATTGGAATGTGCTGCTCCGGGTCTTCAGTGGGATGTTCATGGTAAAAACCTCCTTCTTTGTCTACCCCGAAGATCCTGGTATTCCAAAAAATTAATGTCAAATTCAGTTTTTCTTTTCTTAAATTTTCATAAATTTCGATATAAACCATGGGGAGAATTTCGACCCTCGCAATCAAGGTTATATCGGTGGTATCAAGGCGTATTATTTTAAGACCATATTTTTCAGTAAGCTGAAGTAATTTGCCCGGAATTATCATAGGTCTTTAAGACCTTCTAATCTTCCATCAGCATACCGTATTCCTTCCACGGCATGTTCCCATTCCATGGCATCCGATTCAACTTCCCAAGAGAATTTTCTTTTTTCAACAATATTTTCTGATTCAAATTTGTTAAAATCCATTCCATATTTTTTTTTCATTACCTCGTCAATCATTTTATATCGAATAAGACGTCTCCGATATTCGTTGACCAAGGCTTCTTTAATTTCATCGATTGGAATAGACCTGACAATTCTTTCAGTTGTTTCAATTGACTCAAGAACCATAACTCCCCCTATTTAAATAGGTTTCCTTTTAATAATATTGGTATAACTTCCGTTTTTTTGTCAAGCTTTATTAGTTCATCCCAAGAGAAGAACCAAACTTATTGACTTTTTACTGAATAAGGAATAGGAAATTCTTTAAATCCGCCATGGCGGATGGGCGGTTTCAATTGGAACAACCGAAAGATATAAAAGGAGAACAGAAATGAGCGGACGACTCAGAGGCAAAACAGCGATTATTACCGGTGGGACCAGCGGGATCGGCAGGCGAACCGTTGAGGTTTTTGCTGACGAAGGGGCCTATGTGCTTATCGCGGCCCGCCGGGAAAAGGAAGGGCGGGAATTGGCCAAGGCCTTGGGCCCCAAGGTCGATTTTTTAAAGACCGATGTCTCCAAAGAGGCCGACGTCAAGACCATGATCGCCTATGCCGTGGAACGCTTCGGCCGGGTGGATTGCCTTTTTAATAATGCCGGCTGCCCGGCCCCGGTGGGGGGCATAGAAACCATTCCCTTGGACAAGTATGAGGCCGCCCTTTCGGTCCTTCTGGGCGGGGTCATGCTGGGCATGAAACATGTGACTCCGGTCATGAAGGCCCAGGGTTCAGGCAGCATCATTAATAACGGCAGCGTGGCCGGGGTGCTGGCCGGCTATTCTTCTTCCATGATCTACTCGGCGGCCAAGGCGGCGGTGATCCATCTGACCCGATGCGTGGCCATGGAATTGGGCGAGAAGAACATCCGGGTCAACAGCATCTCCCCCGGCGGCATCGCCACCGGCATCTTCGGCAAGGCCCTGGGCCTGCCGACGGAGGAAGCCGAAAAATCAGCCGAATTGGTCAAACAGGCATTTACGACCTTCCAACCCATCCGCCGGGCCGGTCTTCCGGAGGATATCGCCATGGCGGCCGTTTTTCTCGCTTCCGATGAATCGACTTTTGTCAACGGCCACAACCTGGTGGTGGATGGCGGTCTGGTCGGAGGCAAACAATGGTCCATACAACAGGAAGGATTGAATCTGATGCGGGCCGGCCTCGGCATTACGGTCGAGTCCTGATACGAATCATGAAAATATCGAATATCGAAGTAAGGTTGGTTTTGAACCCGCAACCCGTAACTCGTAACATTATTTTCGTATTAAACAATGACCTTATCAGAAGCTAAACCTCCCTGGCTCAGACTAAGAATACCGAACTCGGGATCTTTCTCGAAAGTGGTATCGGCTATCCGGGAAAACAAACTCCACACCGTCTGCGGAGAAGCCCTCTGTCCGAACCAAATGGAGTGTTTCAACAAAGGCACGGCCACTTTCCTCCTATTGGGGCCCAGTTGCACCCGACGGTGTACCTTCTGCGCGGTGGACAAGTCCGCCGTCCAACCCCCGGATTTGGACGAGCCGGCCCGGACGGCCGAGGCCGTGGCCCGACTTAAGTTGACTTTTTGCGTCCTGACCATGGTTTCCCGGGATGATCTTTCCGACGGCGGCGCTGACCAGGTGGCCCGAACCGTTGCGGCCATTCGCCGTAATTGCCCGGGGGTTGGGGTAGAACTGCTCATTTCGGACCTGGACGGCAACTGGAAGGCCCTGGGAACGGTCCTTGCCGCATTACCGGAGGTGCTGAATCATAATATAGAAACCGTACCCGGATTATATCCCCAGGTCCGCCCTCAGGCCGATTATCAACGGTCTTTGAAGCTGCTGTCTCTTGCATCTGAAC
>CAZVHO010000285.1:0-3617 GCA_964627515.1 uncultured Thermodesulfobacteriota bacterium
AATAAGAACCCATAAATAAAGTTGCACGATGCAAGTTTCAAGTATGAAAAACCTTGAAATGCTATGGGCGATAGGCGATGGGCGATGGGCGAGGAAAAATTTTGAAATCGTTTTTCCTATTGCCTCTGGCCCATCGCCTGTCGCCCGGTGTGAAGCATTTTCATGATTTGTGTTGCCCCAAGGGGCATGAGGATTTAATAAGGCAATCCTTCAAGTCTTCTATTAATGCCGGCGGATCAAACCCCAAGGCAAAGGCTTTGCTGCTGTCTAAGGAGACATCGGCCGACCGCGGGGCCGGCAATACGATATCCTTTTGACAACAAGGGATCAGCTTGGCGTCATGGGCTCCAAGCACTTTTTGCAGGAGAAGGCCGAAATCATATCGGGAAATCCGTTCCCTTCCCCCCAGATGAATGATTCCCTCGGCCTCGTCCATGGCCAGAAAAAGCCCCTGGGCGGCGGTCTTTCCGCTGACCGGTGTTCGGAATTCATCCAAAAAGAATCTTAAATCTCGATTTTCTTTCAAGGCCTTGAGCATGGGTTGAATAAAGCTTTGGGCCGCCGGGCCCGGATCCCCGAACATCAGGGGCAGGCGGCAGATAATCGTCTCCGGATACCTCTTTCGCATCCCTTCCTCGGCCAGGGCCTTTTGTTCCCCGTAAACATTAATGGGACATGGGGGATCGTCTTCCGCGTACGGGGGATGTGAGCCGTCAAAAACCAGGTCCGTAGAGGTAAAGACCAGGGGAATTTTATAATCCGCGCAAAGACCGGCCAGGTTCAGGGAGGCCCCTACGTTGACGGCCCGGCTTTCCTCCTTGTTGAGTTGACAAAAATTGGGATCCGCAATAGCCGCCGTATGAATGACCGCCTCGGGGCGAAGGGTTTCAAAGAGTTTTTTTTGCTCCTTAAAACTTCTCAAATCAGCCCGTATCCTGTTTATGCCCGGCGGGTTTATGGGGTGAGAAAAATATAACCCATAAATAGCCCACTCCGCGGCGGCCCGGCAACAGATATTCCAGCCTAAAAATCCACTGGCACCGGTGAGGAGGAGTTTTTTCTTTTTAATCATTTTTTCCATCTAAAGCGCGGAACTATTCATGATACTTTAAATTTCGGTATTTATATATACCACTGTTTTACCCGAATTGTCATTAATGAAAACTTAACCAAGTGGCCCCATCCAAGGGGAAGGGCATGATCCGGTTTAACCCAACCCGGACCAGCCGGAACCAAAATTGGATATACGAAACATGTTAAATGTCTTGGCTGGTTCCGGGTTAACGGCCTGTTCTTTAATAAATTCTATCCATTTTGCGTAGAAATTTATTCTTAAGTAACTAATTGAAATGGAGGTATAGAGATGATTTCTGAAACGATTCCCCTTGAGAAAAATGAGTGGAAGTCCTTATGGCTGCCGAGTTAACAGAGAGAAATGATAAAAAATCCTGACTTAAGAGAGGAGATATCTATAAGTCTATTACCTCCCTTCCGGCTGAGTTTTTAGATTTTTCTGTTGAACACCTTAGGCGAAGAATAGTTATTGAAAAACCATATTATTCTTGTTAATCTCATCGTCTATCTCAGCGACGGTTGGTTATGAGGAGAATGGAATGACCGGATACTGCTTTCCCCCACCGACCGCCGTTGGCTGACGACAATCCAAAATAGGCAGCATCCCAAAGGAGAATACGTGAAAAACGATGACCTGATAACCCTTGCCGATTTAAACCATGCGGAATCCTTGCGGGAAACAGCACGCTGGAGGGCCGACAGCGGAATCATGGAGCAGGATGATCTTTTAATCATTACCGGCGGAGATTCCTCCCCGGTTACCAATTCGGCCATGCGGGTGGGTCATCATGACCGGCCGCCGGCCGATGAGGTTATGGAAAGGGTCAGCGCTTATTTCGGCAGCAGGAACCGCGGTTATAGCTTCCATTTACGCGGGCATCTGGATTCCGACCTTGAGGACCTCTGCCGGTCCGCTGAAATGGTGAAGATTTCCGAATCGCCGGGGATGGCCATCTACGAGCCGATCATGACCAAAGACCTGCCCCCTGGTCTTAAGGTCAAACCAATAGAGGATAAACCAGGGGCCGTTGATTTTAGCACGGTGGCCATCAACAGTTACCGGAGCCTGGGAATGCCGGTTGAAACCGGGAAGAAGATCTTTGCAACACCGGAGAGGATGCTTCGTCCTTACAATCACCTGGTTGTCGCTTACCTGAATGGGACTCCGGTTTCCGGCGCCATGCTTGTTTTTTCGCACTCCATTGCCGGTATTTACTGGGTGGGCACCGTTGAATCGGCCCGTAAAAAAGGATTGGCCGAAACCTGCACGGCGGCAGTAACGAATGAGGCTTTCAGACGGGGTGCCGGCTGCGTCGTGCTGCAGGCCAGCAAGTTTGGGGAACCGATATATCGACGCCTCGGCTTCAAAGAATTCACCCGCTACCCCTGGTATATGCATTTTCACAAGGGATAAGAAGAATTACCCTCACCGGAATTAAAATTATCGGTATCGCTCTGGTCCTAATGGGTTTAATGAGATGAAATTTTATAAGTATCATGCCCTGGGCAACGATTATCTGGTTCTGGATCCCCGGGACCAGCCCATTGATCTTACCCCGGACCGGATCAAGAACATCTGCCATCGTCACTATGGCATCGGCTCCGATGGAATCCTTTTGGGCCCACTGCCGTCTAAAAAGGCCCCCTTTGGGCTGCGTATCTTCAATCCCGATGGCAGTGAGGCCGAAAAAAGCGGCAACGGTCTGCGCATCTTTTCCCGCTATCTCTGGGACCGGAAGCAGGTTACCGACAAAAGGTTTGCCATCGAAACCAAGGGAGGTCTGGTCCAATGCCTTGTGCTGGATGAGGGGAAACGGGTCCAGGTGGACATGGGTCGGGTCAGCTTTTGGAGCCCCGATATTCCTATTGCCGGAACGCCCCGTGAGGTCCTGCAAGAGCCGATCGCTATTGGGGATTCGGCCTTTCATTTCAGCGGGGCAACCATCGGCAATCCTCACTGCGTTATCCAAGTCGAAGAACTAAGTCCTGATCTTGCCAAAAGCTATGGTCCTCTTTTCGAAGGTCACCCGATGTTCCCCAATCGCACCAATGTGCAGTTTTTAAAGGTCCTCGACCGGAATAATATACAGATCGAGATCTGGGAGCGGGGGGCGGGCTACACCCTGGCTTCGGGCAGCAGCAGTAGCGCCGCCGCAGGCGTAGCCCGAAAACTCGGCCTTTGCGACTCCCCCATCACCGTCCATATGCCGGGCGGCCAAATCCACATCTCCATCGACGAAAACTTCGGCGTTGTCATGACCGGGCCGGTAACCCGAATCGCCGAAGGTCATTTGGCAGACGAGATGTTTCAAAAAGGTGTTATTCTGGAAAATAGTCACACGAAAACTTGACCAACATGGTGTTTAACAGTGATTAAACAAGTACAAAGTGAATCGTCTGTTAGGCGGCCTAGACTATGAAGAATAGTGTAATTAAATAAGTTCAACCAAATGGCCTTATAATTCAGATATCCTTCTCCGGTCCTCAAGATCTTTCCCATCTTTTCGCGTGAAATACCAGAAATAGAAAAGGCCGCTGATCCC
>CAZVHO010000286.1:0-2235 GCA_964627515.1 uncultured Thermodesulfobacteriota bacterium
TCGGGGTGTCCAATGCCGATTTTAATGCCTTGATCGATGCCCTGTCCATCCAGGGGAAGGTCGATATCCTCTCCAATCCAAGGGTTTCTACCCTCAATAACCAGAAAGCCATTATTAAGGCCGCTGTCGAGGATGTCTATTTTGATGTCACCGTGGCGGCCGGTACCCCGCCGATTACAACGGCAACCCCGAAATATATTACCATCGGCGTCATCCTCGATGTGACGCCGCAGATCGATTCCGACGGCACGATTATCATGGATATCCATCCCAGCGTTACCGAACGGGTGCGGACGGCCAGTTTTCCGGGAACAGGCCAGCAAGCACCGGTTATCAGCGTCCGGGAGACCCAGACCATTGTGCGGGTTCGGGAAGGCCAGACGGTTCTGATTGCCGGTTTGATGCAGTCCAAGGAAAAGGAAGAGTTGTCCGGGATCCCCTGCCTGATGAATGTCCCGGTTGCCGGCGAGGCCTTCCGGCATACCCGAAAAGATAAAACCAAATTTGAAATCGTTGTTTTGATTACCCCTACGATCTATTCCCATAAAAAGATACTGGATTTTACCAAACAAGGAGAGCGGGTGGTCCAGGATATGCAGGCCGTCCCAACACCCAGCCGTCAGGATCTGGTGAGGTAAACCATGTATGAGCGCTATTTTGGACTTAAAGAGAAGCCCTTCCGGATAACCCCGGACCCCCGGTTTTTATATCTCAGTGAAAAACATGCCGAGGCCCTGGATCATCTGTATTACGGGATAACCCAGGGAGAAGGCTTTATGGTCATCAGCGGAGACGTGGGAACGGGGAAAACCACGATAATCCGTTCCCTTTTGGAACGTCTGGATGACCCTAAAATCCAGACGGCCATCGTCCTTAATCCTTTGCTGGAGATCGAAGACCTGTTTAAGACCATTCTTGAGGATTTCGGGCTCTCGCCAAAGGGAATTTCCAAAAAGGAGTTGATCGATCAACTGAATGCCTTTCTATTATCCCTGAACCAGGAAGGGAAAAAAGCGGTCGTCATCATTGACGAGTCCCAGAATCTGGCCCCCGACCTATTGGAAGAGCTCCGGTCCCTTTCCAATCTGGAAACGGCTCAGGAAAAACTCCTCCAAATCGTTCTGGTCGGCCAACTTGAATTATGGAACAAAATCAACAGTCCCAACCTGAGGCAACTCAAGCAACGGATATCGGTCAACTATCGCCTGGAGCCCTTATCTTATAAGGAGATGCGGGGCTATATCCACCATCGAATGACGATTGCCGGTTTTAAGGGCGAGTTGGCGTTTTCCTTCAGGGCCTTACGTCGGATTTACATGGTATCGAGGGGCATTCCCCGTTTGATCAATCTGCTTTGTGATCGGACTTTACTGGTCCTTTATATTGAACAGAAGATGGAGGTGACCTCGACTCATATTAAAAAGGCTTTAGACAGCCTTCGGGGCGGGAAGCGTCCCTTTTCTATTTTCAGAGAAAAATTTTTTCGGCGTCTGGCCTTCGGGGGGATCGGAGGGTTGGTCATTTTTTTAAGCACTTTAAGCCTGCTCTGGTTAACACCCAGGAGCCATACGACTCTGGAAGCAACCGTTATTTCAGCAGAGGCTCCCAAAACTCCGGATACGACCCGCTTTCAAAAATATTCAGTGCATATTGCTTCCTTTAAGAAGAAGAAAACGGCAGAAGAAGCCTTGGGAAAAATTCTGCACGAAGGTCTGGAGGCCTTTGAAATGATCGTCCATCTCCCGGAAACAGGGACCTGGTACCGGATCTTGGTGGGCCAATACGATACCCGGGAAGAAGCCCAAAGTCTGGCCAACCGGTTGAAGGAAAGCGGATTATTCCCTTATTCCGTGGTTACGCACCTTCCCCAGGAAAAGGCCCTGCAACAAACCGACAGAGACCTTCAGCCGGCCCCTGGCCGCTCGAAAGGACAGGGGCCGAAGCTATGAGCCTTATCCGGGAGGCCTTAAAAAGATCTGCCGATGAAACCGATCCACCTTCCACCTTATCATCCCCTATAAGGCCCGAAAAAAAGAAAGCCGGGTCTTCTCAGATAGTAAAATACGGGTTGCTCCTTTTTTTTCTGGCCTGTCTGGGAGGGGGACTGGTTTTTTTGCTTTTCCCGTCCAACCCGGCCGTAAAAAAAATAGAAGTTCCTCCGATCCCAAGACAAATTGTTACAAAAAGTGAACCAGGACCACAGGAACCCGCACTCATCCAGGAAAAGGTTTCCTC
>CAZVHO010000286.1:2335-3602 GCA_964627515.1 uncultured Thermodesulfobacteriota bacterium
CCCCGGTTTATAACTCCAAAACCCATGGTCCGGAAAAAATCAAGTCCTTCTGCATCACGGAAACCGGCGCCCAAAATCAGACCGCCCAGGGAAGACCTGGAAATCCCTAAGGCCCAGGCAATCCCTGAAGAAACGGATCCCCTGCGGGTGGTTCATTTATTTAATGAGGCCGTTGGGAATCAGAAAAAGGGCCTTTCCAATCAAGCCGTTCAGACCTATCAGGAGATTTTAACCCTTCGACCCAATCACTGGGAGACCTATAATAATCTGGGGCTGATCTATCAGGACCAAAAGCACTATTCAAAAGCCCTGGAGATGTTTCAGAAGGCCCTGGCATTGAACCCCCATTATCTCAAGAGTTATAATAATCTGGGCCTTTTCTATTTGAACCTGGGAAAGTGGACCGAGGCCGTAAACCAATTCCGGAAGGCCCTGGATTTGGACCCCAACTTTTTACCGGCCTATATTAACCTGGCGACTGCCTATATGAGACAGGGACGGGTCGAACAAGCCCGAAAAGGGCTTCAAAAGGCCCTGGAACATGATTCCGAAAGCTTGGAAGCCCATTATAATTTGGGCCTTCTCTGGGAAAAAGAAGGGGTGGAAGACAAGGCCCTTGAACATTATCAGAAATTTGTCTCCAAGGCCCATGGGCCTTATATGGACCTGGCTAATCAATTAAAAAAGAGGTGGCCGGAGTTGAAATAGAGGTTCAAGGTTAGAGAAAAGGATTTTCAAAATTATTTTTCCCTTCTACCTTAGACCTTAGACCTTGCGCCGTGTACCTGATTTTATTTCCACCAGACATTGGCCGAAGGGGGATCATACAATTTGACTTTGCCGCCGTGTCTGACCAAAGGGGCGGTCTGATCTTCATTGGCTTCATGGAACAGGCGGTCTATGGTCAACATAAGACCCAGGAGGGGGCCGTATTCGGAGAAGGCCTGTTTTCCGTATACCGAGCAACTCGGGAGCATGTAGCAATTAGATTCCAGAACCGGGGAGAGGATTTTTTGATAGCCCTCGATACCCAACGATAAAAAAGAGGGGGCATTCAGGGGAGGTTGGGTGTCGGCAGGTTCCAATCCATGTCCCTGAAGGGGCAGGGCGAGCAGCATAAGGATAAGCAGGTTGATAAGTTTAGCTCTTAAAGGACGTTCGGCAAAAATCATTTTTTTATTTTCGAACTAAACCCTCATGCCCGTTCGAAGCGGGCACCACGAATCATGAAAATGGAAGAATCAAAGACATTTTTTGGCACGGATTT
>CAZVHO010000287.1:0-3586 GCA_964627515.1 uncultured Thermodesulfobacteriota bacterium
TCAAAGTGGCTGGTGAACATTACCCCGGCGGCCTTGGCCGGGATCAGCTTTTGGCAGGCCACGGCCATGGCCATTTCTTCCTCCGGAATCCCTTTGCTTTTCATATAGAAGATGGCCCGGGCATTGAATTGGCTGGCTATGATCTCTTTATATTTTAATGGGACCTCCTCAGGGGCAATATTTAGAAAGGTGGCATACTGACCGGCAAAACTGAAATGGGTATCCTCCAGGACGGCACTGCTGCGTAAGGCCAGCCCTGAAGAGGTTTTTCCGTTGGCCCCGATTTTTCGGGCCCATGCCAATATGGCGTCCTCCATATCCGGAGGAACCCGGGCCTGAAGGATCAGATCTTTAATCCCTTCCTCGGTCTGTTGCAGGGTCCTTTGATCTTTCAGAAGGGAACCCTTCAGCAGGGAAAGGATCCGGTCTTGCAGATGGTTATAGGACAAAAAATGAATATAGGCGTAAGTGGAGATGGCAAAACCCTCGGGCGTGGGAAGACCCAAAACATTTCTGACCTCCCCCAGGTGGGCATTTTTCCCCCCGGTTTGCGGAAGCATCCCGGCTGTTATCTGACCCAGGTCTATCGTATAATCGGCCTTTGGAATCCCTTTCTTTTTATCCAGGGTCTTTGAGACCTCAAAGCGGATGCGTTCATAGATTTCCTGCAATTCCTCATAGCGTTCCGGGGCAATGCGGGTCAGGTGCGTTACAATCAATCCGACCTTTTCAGCAATCCGGTTGCTGGTGGAATGAAGATAACTCATATCAAAAAGAAAATGGCCGCTGGCCTTTTCCTCCAAATCGGTCATCAGTTCCAGGGTCTCGTTATTTTCTTTGAGTAATTCGGTAAAATGGATAAATATTTTTTCCAGGGAGTCCGATCCTTGGGAAATTTTCGAAGAGTCTTCTTTTCTTAATCGGCGGAAAAAGTTCATACCATAAAAGGCTTAATGGGGTTTCCTCTGTTTTTACAGCACACTATAGGATGTTGCGGAGATAATAGCAAGAAGAAGCTCATAAGGAATGACTGCCCCCCCTCCCTCACCCTCCGAGAGGAGGCAGGGGTGGGGGGCACCACGAAAAATGAAAATGTCTTTCGCCGTACGCCGAACGGTATTTTCGTATTAAACCCGCATGCCCGCTTGAAACGGGCACCGACGAATCATGAGAATAGCCTTTACCGACCCCTGACCCCTGATCCCTATTCCCGTATTAAGCTATTTGAATTCCTGGATTCTGACTCCTGGATTCTAACTCTTTATTATTTTATCACCTGGACGGAAACTCCGGTCTGGTTTATTAATTCCTGGACATGGTCTTCCACCGCTCCATCAAACAGGACCTTTTCAAAGAAAGAACGCTCTTCGTGTCCGATCATCAGAAGGTCGGCCCCTTCTTCGGAAAGAACCTGTTTTAAGACTTCAAGAACGGCCCCCGGTCTTAAAATCTTTTTGGGAGTAACCCCTTCCGCCAAGGATAGGGCTTCGGCCCGTTCCAGAATATGGCCCCCCAAATGTTCCAGGGTTTTCCGGGCAAAATCAGGGGTCAGCTCCACGGTCATCCCTTTTAAAAAGGTGGTATCCACGGCATAAACGTATATCAGGGCCGCCCCGTTTTCTTTTGCCAGGCGGGCAGCTTCCAGGGCGGCTTTCTGGGAATGCTCCGATCCGGTTACGCCGCAGACGATTGTTTTAAAAGCCATAGTGAATTCCTTTAGTTCGAAAATAAATTTTTGGCACGGATTTCACGGATTTCACGGTTAAAGCCATGGGGTATCCCTCGATCCCGTTAAGTCTGGATTGAGGGATTAAATGGTTAATCCGTGTAATCCATGTGTCAGGCTTTGTGCCTGACCCGTGCCTAAATAAGCTTTTGACTGTTCCATTTTCATGTTCCATGGCGCCCCTGAGATCACGGGTTCAAAATTCTGAAATCCGCAATCGGCTTACATTTCCACCAAAAGCAGCCAGAAGGAACAAAGGATAATCGTTATGATCATCGGGATAAAGGCCGCCTTCAGATAATACATAAAGGAAATCGGGTAACCGGCCCGTTCGGCCATGCCGACGGTAACCACATTGGCGCTGGCCCCGATCATGGTCCCGTTGCCTCCCAGACAGGCCCCCAGGGATAAGGCCCACCAGAGGACACCGGTTTGGGCCCCTGGAATGACCTGAGTCAGGTAAGCCACAATGGGCAGCATAGTGGCTGTAAATGGGATATTATCGATAATGGCCGAAGCTATGGCCGAGACCCAGAGGACCATCAATATGGCTATCACTAACGAGCCCCCGGAGATATTCTTGACCTGATCGGCAATTATCTGGATCAAGCCGGTCTCTTCGGCCCCGGCCACGACGATAAAAAGCATCATGAAAAAGATCAGCGTCGGCCATTCGATTTCTTTTTCCAGCATCTCGACAATATCCACCCGGCTGATCACCATCAAAAGGGCGGCCCCGATCAGGGCGGCGACGCTCGGCTCCATGTGCAGGGCCCCGTGGATGATAAAAAGGAAGATGGTAATCGCCAGCATAAGACCGCAGTAGAAGAGTAATTTCCTATTAGTAATTTTGTATTCCTCGCGCAAATGGGCGATCATCTTCTGGACATCCCCCACCTGGGCCTTGAGATAATCTTTTTTGTACCAGTAGATGAAATAAATAATGATCACGATCAAACAGATCAAATTGATTATGGTCAGATTTCTGACAAAATCCATAAAAGTCAGTTTGGCGTAGGAACCGATCATGATGTTGGGCGGGTCCCCGATCAGAGTGGCTGTTCCGCCCACATTGGAGGCGAAGGCCTCGGGCAGCAGCAGGGTAATCGGGTTGATTTTGAGAGTGATCGCGATCTCGATGGTCACCGGAATGATCAGCATCATGGTGGTCACATTGTCCAAAAAAGCCGAGATGACGGCCGTAACAAACATCATGATGGCCGCTATGGCAAAGACGTTTCCCCTGGCCAACTGGTAGGCCTTGAAGGCGATCCACTGGAAGACGCCGGTCTTCTTGGTCACCCCGACGATGAGCATCATGGCCATGAGCAGGAAGATGACGTTCATGTCGATGGCCTTCATAGCACCCTCAAAATTCAGTATGGTATATTGCGGGTTGAAGTGTCCGGCGGTGTAGGTAATGATCAGCAGCAGAGAGGCCCCCAGCATGGCGGCCAGGGTCCGGTGCATGATTTCGAAGGCAATCAGGACATAGACTCCCAACAGGATCAGGGTAGCAATCCAAAAAGCAGGGGAGATGGTCCTGGTCAAAGAAATATTTTGATGAGCGAGATAATAGGTATTCCCTTTTTCATCGCCCTTTTCCTTAACTACTTTATCTAAATGGACTTTATCGGAGGTCTTAAAAGATGGTTTCTGGGCCTCCAACTCCACCTTGGCTGCCGGAAGGGTCCCGGAAGGGAGTTTGATTTCGGCCTTATATCCCCCGGCTGTTGAAGTCGTTACTTCTTCCCCCAGTTCCACCTTTTTCCCATCCAGGAAAAAGTGTATTCCCACTTCTTTGACCGCCTTGCCTTGAATGTTGGCCACTGTCCCGGAAACGATTAGAATGTCGGAAGG
>CAZVHO010000288.1:0-3582 GCA_964627515.1 uncultured Thermodesulfobacteriota bacterium
GGAATGACGTAATGCGGGTTTCGGCGACTTTTTACGAATGCATCAAGGTTCAAGGACTAAGGGAAAACCAATAACCCTTTAGGCCTTTGACTTTCACCTCTGCTTTCCCAGTTTTTCATATTTCGAGGTGCTACCAAGGGACATGAGGGATCAGTTCGAAAAAAAATCCCAAGTTGCAAGGACAAAACCTTGAACCCTGTACCTTGGACCTTGAACCTTTCTTTATCCCTTCAGCCCCAACACATCATGCATATCATAAAGCCCGTTCTTTTGATGGATGATCCACTGGGCCGCCCTGAGGGCCCCGCGGGCGAAGGTATCTCTATTGTGGGCCCGATGGGTGATCTCGATCCGTTCCCCCATGCCTCCGAAAAGGACCGTATGCTCGCCAATAATATCCCCGGCCCTGAAGGTCTGGATGCCGATTTCTTCCGGCTTCCGTTCCCCGATAATCCCCCGGCGTTCATAGACCGCCACCCGGTCTAAGTCCTGGGACCGGGCCTGGGCCAGGATCTGGGCCAGTTTCAAGGCCGTACCGCTTGGGGCATCTTTCTTCATTTTATGATGGACCTCCAGGATCTCCATATCAAACCCTTCCCCCAGAGCGATAGCCACATCCCGAACCACTTTAAACAGCACATTCACCCCGACGCTCATATTCGGGGCCAGGACACAGGGAACGGTTTGACACAAGGCATTGACTTCTTCCAACTCCTGGCCGGTAAATCCCGTGCTGCCGATAACAATCGGTTTCTGCCGGCCGGCAGCCAGGCGCAGATGCTCCAGGGAAGCGGTATGGAAGGTAAAATCAATAACGACTTCCCCTTTGTCCATGGCTTCTTCCGGATCGGAGGTAATGGTAAGGCCGGTCTTTCCTGCCCCTACCCATTCTCCAAGGTCCTTATCAACCGAGGGATGGCCGGCCTTTTCAAAGGCCCCGCTGACCATCATATCCTTGCTTTCGGAAATAAGCTGGGCAATCCTTCCACCCATCCGGCCCCCGGCCCCGGCTATAATCGTTTTGATCATAAAACCTTCCTCTTTATTATAATTGAAAATTCAAAGCTGATGGACTTGTAGAAAGTCGTCATTCCCGCGCAGGCGGGAATCCAGGCTAATCCGGACTTTTTAAAAACACTGGATTCCCGTTTTCACGGGAATGACGGAAAAGACCAAATTTTTACTTTTTACAGGATCATCAAAACTGAAAGCCAAAAGTAGGAGAGTTTCCTTTGAGCTTTCAGCTTTGAGCTTCTTTCAACTGTCCAAGGCTTCCTCAAAAACCTCTCCCTCAAAAACCAGACGTACGACCCCTTCCAGATAAACTTGATCGATGGCTTGTCCGGCCTTGCCTTCCAGATAAACCGTTAAGATCTCTCCCCCCCTGGTTTGAACCCTGACCGGGGAGGTCAGTTTATTTTTTAAAAAGGCCATGCCGGCGGCCGCAACCGCACCCGTTCCACAGGCCAGGGTTTCCCCTTCAACCCCCCGTTCATAGGTACGCACAGAAAGCAATCCGGCCGGAGTCAGTTGAACAAAATTCACATTGGTCCCGGCAGGTTTAAAGTGCTCATGAAAACGAACTTTCGGACCAACCTCGGGCGGGTCCACTTTTTCGATATCTTCCACCCAGATAAGGGTGTGGGGGACTCCGGTATTTAAAAAATCAAAATGGAGCACCTGGCCGTCAATAAGGATCTGCTGATTAAGTCTCTGGTCCTTGGGCCGGGTCAACTGAAGTTTTACCACAGGATCATCTACCCGGGCCTGGATGGGGCCGGCCAGGGTTTCAAAGGTCATCTCTGGGCCGGTTATCCCCTTGAGATAGGCAAAACGGGCCGCACATCGCCCCCCATTGCCACACATCTCGGCCTCGCTGCCATCGGCATTAAAAAACCGCCACTTAAAATCATACCGATCCGAGGGGATGATAAAAATCATCCCGTCGGCCCCGACGGAAACCATCCTCCGGCACAGGCCTTTGGTTAAAGCAGCCATTTGAGAATCAGGAACCTGCCTGGAACGGTTATCGACCAGGATAAAATCATTCCCGGATCCGCTCATCTTGGTGATTGTCAAAATTGGTTTTGAAGGCATATTCGGGTTACGGGTTACGGGTTGCGAGTTACGAGTTACGAGTTAAGCAAGCTTAGTCTTTTCTCTAACAAATTCGTAGCGTGCAAGGCGTAACAGAAAAATTTCAAATATCTTTGATTAGTTATTATTTAAAAAATCCGGAATCTTCTCCAAGGCCGTCATCTGGGCATAGGTCTCCCTTTTCCGGATAACCTGAAAAGTCTTTCCCTGGACCAGGACCTCAGCCGCTCTGGGCCTGGAGTTATAGTTGCTGGCCATGCAAAAGCCATAGGCCCCGGCACTCATGACCGCCAAAAGCTCCCCCGGTTTCGGAAGGGGCAGGACCCGGTCTTTTCCCAAAAAATCGCCGCTTTCGCAAATCGGGCCCACCACATCGGCCTGGATCTTTAAACGGTTACGGCGAACTACGGGCTGAATCTTATGGAAAGAACCATACAGGGAAGGCCGGATCAGATCGTTCATACCGGCGTCAATAATGACAAAGTTTTTTTCTTCACCCTTTTTAATATATAAAACTTTGGTAACCAGGATCCCGGCATTCCCCACAATAACCCGACCCGGTTCCAGAATCAGGGTATAGGGCATATCGCCTAATTCTTTAGTGATGGTCCGGGCATATTCCTGCGGATGGGGGGGTTCCTCCTGGTCATAAGTTATTCCCAATCCTCCGCCTAAGTCGATATACCGGATTTCGATCCCCTGTTCCTTCAATTGGGAGGTCAATTTTTTTAATTTCTGAATCGCCTCCAGAAAAGGCTGGGTGGCCAGCAACTGGGAGCCGATATGACAATCGACCCCTACGACGCTAATATTTGGCAATGTCCGGGCCAATTGATACTCTTCCAGCGACTGCCGGATATTGATCCCGAATTTGTTCTTCTTCAAACCGGTCGATATATACGGATGGGTCTTGGGATCGATGTCAGGGTTGACCCGGATGCCGATGGGGGCCTTCTTCTTCAATTGACCGGCGATCTCATTAACGACCTTCAGTTCTTCCGGAGACTCGATATTCAGGAGCAGGATCTTTTCTTTTAAGGCATAACGAATCTCTTCCGGCGACTTCCCTACCCCCGAATAAACGATCCTTTCCGGGGGGATGCCGGCCTTCAAGGCCCGATAAAGTTCCCCGCCGGAAACAATATCGCTTCCGCCGCCCAGCCTCCCGAAAAGCCGTAACAACGCCAAATTGGAATTGGCCTTCTGGGCATAACAGGTCAGATGACGGATCTTTGAAAAGGCCTGATCAAAAACCTTAAAATGGTGCTCCAGGGTTGCCCGACTGTAAATATAACATGGGGTGCCTACCTGATCGATGATCTCTTGAATAGATACTGCTTCGCCAAAAAGGGCGTTTCGTTTAAAATGAAAATGATGCATAAGTTTTTCCCATTAAAAAAGAGTTTTCAATAATGACTATCTCGTAAAAAATCGTCACCCCGGCGAAAGCCGGGGTCCAGGAGATTATAACCTGCTAAAAACACT
>CAZVHO010000289.1:0-3576 GCA_964627515.1 uncultured Thermodesulfobacteriota bacterium
CCTCAACGCCGAGGAGTTCTTTCAGCAACTTGTGGCTTTTGCCCGGAGTCTGAATGAGGAAGAACAACGGGCCGTGGGCGAACAACTGAATGAAGAAGAACTGGCGCTCTTTGACCTCTTGACCAAGCCGCAGATCGCAATGAGCGAGGCGGACCGGGAAAAAGTCAAGGTCACGGCCCGGGAGCTACTGGCCACGCTTAAGGCAGGGAAATTAGTACTGGATTGGCGCAAACGTCAGCAGGCCCGCGCTGAGGTACGGGTGACCATCGAAAAACTTTTGGACAAGGGGTTACCGAGAGCCTACACACCGGAACTGTTCGAACAAAAATCAACGGCCGTTTTTCAACATGTCTATGACGCCTACTATGGCGTGGGACGAAGCGTGTATAAGTCGGCATGAATAAGCCGTTTAAAAAGGGGAACAAAACATAACGGATAACGGGGTCAACGGATAACGGCGCAACGATAACGGGGTCGGGCCACGAGAACCAATTGATCCGGCAGAGGATAGCGCCATCTGTGCCCTCAATAATGGGCCTATAGTAACTTTTTCGGGGCTGAAAAACCGGTTTTCCCAATATGGCGAGAGCGAAAAGGCGGCCCGATCCCAAACCCAACAAACCAACAAACCCCATTAAAGATACAAATGGCAACCTTCTCTGATATCTTCCTGCGGCTCGCTAACTTCCTCGACGACAGGTTGAGACGTTTCGACTTTTGGATCAATCGGACTGCGGGCGGGCCGTCGGACCGCTGGCTCGGCATCAGGCGACACCCGCTGCCCGCCCTCCTGCTGCCGTTGGTACTGGCAGTGTTGCTTGCCGCTGGACCGACACCGTTCATCGGCGATCGCATCGTTTGGGTGCTGACCGCCTTGGCCGCGGCGTTATTGCTCATCCTTGGAGGCTACCATGTCGCCGGACGATGGAAGAAGTCCTTATGGTTCGATCTCGGGCTTCAACTATTCCTGGTTACTGCCGTTTCGGCGGCAGTGTGGCTCTTCGCGGATCCTTCGGCCAAGGAGGCGGATGGGAAGGTCTATCTCCATGTTTTGATCCCCTTGGTGGCCATCTTCGCCTTCGGGCTTGTCGTTGCCGCTCCTCTGGCCAGCCGGATGATGAAACGGTTTGTGAGACACAAAGTCCTCGCCGAATATCTGACCGAAACCGAGTTGTTCGTGCACCTCCAGACACCCACTTCCGTCAATCTGATACAGTTGGTTCGGGGGCTGCTGACCATGCCCTCTCTGGCGCTGATCCTTTATTTTTTACTGCCCCCATCCATCATTGCGGTCAGCATGCCGCGGCATTATCTGGTTATTGGAACGGCCGTCGCCGCGGCAGGTTCGTTTCTGGGGCTGGCGATTGCCGCTGTCCATGGACGGTTTCACGCCATATTGGTATTTTTCGAGTTTGTCTTCTTCCGGGGAAGCGCCCTTTTGGTGTCGCTGGTGGTGATCCTTCTCGGGATTACGCGGGTTGCGGGCGTTAGTTATGTGGCAACAGTCTTGGATGGGTCGCCAGGTACAACAATCATCCTCTACCTTATCTCCGGCTACGCAATCTCCTGGTGGTACGACTACTGGGTCACCAAGCTAATGGATGAGGAGGTCCTTGGGCTGCTCGGCGAGCGCATCCCAGGGGTTTCCGCCATCGACTACCGGATCCGTCCGGAAGCGGTCCACACCAGAGTCCCGGCTGATAATCGCCTATTGCAGGAACACGGCTTGGCGAGTTTCGCCGCAGTCCGGTCGGGGACTGACCCGATGCAGCCGACCTATTTCCACAGCTACGGGCGAAACGAGATACTAAGCACCATCGTCGAGCAGTCACACACTGGGATGGCCAAGCAGGTCGTTGACGAGATCCTGAAGCAAGCCCGTTTTTATAGCGTCATCGTAACGGCGATTCCCGCTATCGGTTTTTTCAGCTTATGGCTGGTTATCAATCATGGACCGCAGATGAGCCAGCTGAGCGCACGGCACGGGGAGGCGGCAAAGCTTGTGGTCTTGAAAAGGGTCATGTTCGACGAGAGTCGATGCCGCAATGGGCGCCCGGTGCTGGCCGTGGCGGCCTCGGGTGGCGGGACGCGAGCAGCACTCTACACAACCTCGGTTCTTTTCGGGCTCTGGAGGCTTGGGGTGATCGACGATCTTCGGCTGGCCAGCGGGGTGTCGGGCGGGGGCGCGGCGCTCGCTTATTTTTCTTCCCACCGCGATTCCCTCGTGGGCAGAGATGAACAGGCGTGGATGAAATTCTTTCAGGCCATGCGCGAACCGTACATTCAGGATGTTCTCAACGGTTTGGGCGAGTGGCGCATCATGACAGGAACCCGTCTCGGTGTCCTTCTCGGTGAGAGCTTCTCCCGACGTTGGCATCCCCGGAGGCAAACGCTCGGTGAAGTACAAGACATGGGCCTTATCCTCAACTCCGCTCTGGCGGGTGAATTCGTGAAGAGCTCTGTGTACGGTGAACTTTCCTTGACCGAGGCGGAACGCCTCTTTCGGGGCAAAACCACCTCCAAGCTTGCGGGAGGACGCTTGTGCTATACGAATCTCGCCCTCCCTACGAATTTTGCCGGTGAAGGTCTTGGTCTGAAGCATGACCAGAAGCTCCCGATCATCCTGGTTCAGGACCCCGCTGTCAGCCTGGTTCAGGCGGCAGCCCTCAATGCCAATTTTCCCCCTGTCTTCTCCAACGCCGCCGTCGACGTGGATGATGAGATCCGCTACTGGGTCACGGATGGAGGGGCCATCGACAATCGGGGCATGGAAACCCTGCTCTACTCTTTAAAGGACGCCCTTCGAGGATCGGTCTCGCCCGGGGCATGCCTGCCACCCCTACATGTGATTGTGGTTGACGCTTCGGCCTATTCCGATGACTACTCCCAGGATCGTGGCCTGGGAACCGTTACTTCCGCTGGGAAATGCTTTGCCAGTCAGTTAGCGATCGAAATCGAGAGCGATATCCGAAAATTGTACACGTCGAGGGGCGGTGAGTTCTGGTTCCACTATCTTCCGATGCCAGACCTGTTACGCCGCTCCGATACTTTCGGCACACACTGGATGCTCCAAAAGAGCGTGACCATTGCTCAGGGAGACAAGGAGATCACCCTACGGGATGGCGAGATTGTTGATTTGTTGAAGGCCCTTCATACGGATGCTGAAGCAAGACTTCGTGGAAAGGCTCCGGTTGCCCAGCGGTGGATACGCCAGGAGGAAGAGCATAGGAAAAGCTGGGAACGGATCAAAAGCGCCCTTCGCAAACCAAGTATAACAAGGGACGTAAACAGAAATCGTCGGAGGATCGGACCCAATGCCATTAACTTAAGATAAGTCAAACTCTGGGAGTCCCCCAGCAGAGCCGTAGGTTTACCTAAAAGAAATTAGGCGGTTAAAAGCCCATTAAGGAATTACAGTGCCCATTAAAAAAACTAATGATAGTCGCAAATGTAATATTCGCGACTATTTGTTGATATTTTATCTCCCTTACTTGAGAATTGGGGTCAAATCTTTTAAATTGACAAACGACCCCACTTTCCTATCATAATACGGGACGCGTAATACGGGACGTTCGT
>CAZVHO010000290.1:0-3517 GCA_964627515.1 uncultured Thermodesulfobacteriota bacterium
TCGCTTTGAGCTTTCAGCTTATTTCTTGAACCTGCGGGTATCGGCGAAAATCTGCGTCCTAATTTATGTTCAACCATTTTTTTGCCCTTCTATGGACAGTTTTAAACCGCCCATAGAAGGGAACAGCCCCAAACCGGTGGATCCTGTTGCTACATCACCAATTTATTGTTTAAAGCGTACCGGATCATCTCGGCATTGTTATGCATTTGCATTTTATCGAGGATCCGGGTTCGATAGGTGCTGATGGTTTTTATGCTCAGGTCAAGCTGTTCGGCAATGTCTTTGAGCCTTTTCCCTGTAGCCAGTAAACACAGGACTTGATATTCCCGGTCGGAAAGGGTTTCATGTGGTGCTTTTTCGGAATCAAATTCCAAGTCGGCTGCTAATTTTTCAGCCAGGCTGGGACTGATATACTTTCTACCCTGGGAAACTTTGCGGATGGCATTGGTCAATTCTTCCGGGGCACTCTCCTTGGTCAAATAGCCGGCAGCTCCCAATTTTAAAACCCGGACGGCATACTGGTCTTCAGGATAAATACTTAAGATCAAAACCGGAACTTTAGGTCTTTTGTTTCTCAACTCCCGCAGGATATCCAAGCCGTTTTTCCCGGGCATCGAGATATCCAATAAAATAACATCAAAATCGTTTTTGATCGCTTTTTTGAGAACTTCCTGACCTGTCTGCGCTTCATCGGCCACCATCATGTCCTTGGTTTCCGAAAGGATCTGTTTGAGCCCCATACGAACAACCGGATGGTCATCGGCAACAAGAATTTTTAACATTTCATATCCCCCTTTTTTTGATTAAAATTTTTGCTGGGACCTCCTAAATACAGGAATCCTTTAACGAGGCGGCCTACTCCTACGTTTAAACCCTGCATTCCAGCGTCAGATTAATTTACATTTAACCTATATTTTTAGCTTTGTCAATTAAAGAAAATCTCACATTTGGTCGATAATATATAAAAGAAGAGGGTTTCACCCTCACCCTTACCCTGATCCGGGGCGTAACCCCGCCACGGCGGGCCTGATGGATGATGGACTTTTTACAAGTCGATCAATTTTGATAAGTATGTAAAAACTCGTCATTCCCGCGCAGGCGGGAATCCAGGCCACATGTAACTAATTAATCCCGCCAAGGGCGGGACCCGTTTTCACGGGAATGACGAAAATGAGCGCTTTTGGACTTTTTACGAATTCATCAATTTTTATTGACAAAACAAAATATTTGTGTTATCTTTATTGATACTGAAAAAGGTAAACCAGCCGAAAGACTGGGGCGCAAAGATCCAGACCCAACTTCAACCCTGTTGAAAGGGTGGCTGATCCGCCAGTTATGAGACAAACAGATTATCATGACCTAAAAGATCTCTTTCAAGGATCCTCCCTGAAAAAGGCCTCTACTGTAGCCAAGGCCAACGCCTTCACCCTCCCCTCCTCCAAAGGATTTTCACTGATTGAAGTATTAATTGTATTATCATTAGCGGGTCTGCTGGCGGCGATAGCCGTGTACCAGATCGACCCGGCCATAAAAAAGTACCGCCTGACTGCTGCTGCTCGCCTGGTTTTTGGAGATTTATTGAATGCCAGAACCATCGCCTTGAAAGAGAACCGATCCATCCGGATTGATTTCAGCTCCACTTCTTACAGCCTGGTTCAAGTCGATACCGGTGCTTCAATCCTGACCAGGGCTTTAACAGCCGAATACCCTGATATTACCGTGACCAAACAGGGGGGAGGCAGCGTTATTTTCACCTCCACCGGGCAGACCTCGGCGGCAACCGTTCAAATCCAGGGACCATCGGCAACCCGGACCATCACGCTTAGTTGGACAGGGAGGGTCGTGCTAAATTGAGTTCGAAAACAATGCATTACCAGGGCGGATTTTCTCTCGTGGAATTTATGATTGCCGTAACTATCCTGGCCGTCGGTCTAATGGCCATGGCCGGGTTACAGACAACGGCCATGCGAAGCAACGCCTCCTCTAAATGGCAAACAGCCGCCACAACCACTGCCGAAGAAAAATTGGTGCAATTAAAGAATTTGGGTTATGCCGGGGCAACCAATACCGCCTGGACCACAGCAGAGAGTATAACTTTGGCCGGTTTCGGGACTTTTTCCCGGAATTATCAAATCAGCGATTCGGTTTCTGGATATCTGAAATATATTCAGGTCCGGGTTACCTGGGTCGACAAATTGGGGGTTACCAAGCAGGTGAACCTTTCAACCTATCTGGCAAAGAGTTAAAATGGAAGTTCTCCATTCTCCGAAAGGGTTTTCCCTTATCGAACTTTTGATAACCATGGGGGTTTTTGGCATTATCCTGGCGGCCCTGGGCGGCTTGTTTACGACAACAAGTAAAAATTATTCAACCCAATCGGAGCTGATCAATAACCAGGAAAACGCCCGGTCGACTTTAGATTTCATGGCTCGTCTCTTACGAGACGGGGTTTCCTCTACCGTGGTCATCGGCGGAACAAGCCCAAATAATACCCTCACCTTTTCGGTCATCGAGGATTTTGGCCGATCTACCGGGGGAAACACCGCAACGGCCTTGAATGATGGGACCAAGACCTGGACGACTAATCAATGGCAGAATTATTATGTAAACATCCATTCCGGTACCGGAAGTGGTCAGACCTCAAAACAGATTGTTTCCAACACGGCCTCTCTATTGACCATTTCCAACGGCAGCCCCTGGACAACCGTTCCCGATACGACTTCCGATTACAAGATGATGTCGAGCCACTCTTTTTCCCGCTCGGGCAATACCCTTCAATATACCAAAAATGGAAGCACCGTCGATCTTTCTAATAACATTACCGGATTAACCGCTCAATTGGTCGGAACCGCTCCCGGTATCAGAGTCGATTTAACCCTTTCGGCCCAAACGGCCAACATTCGTCAGGATACGGGCCAAACCGGTTCGGTTACCCTTAATTCATCAGTAAAAATGTATAATTAAGGAGGCATACTATGAAACCCCAAATCCCACATAACCGGGCCCCGATAAATAACGAAAAAGGGGTTGCCCTGGTTACCGCCCTGATTTTACTGGTTATTATTTCAGGTCTCGGGATATTTGGGATCAATACCTCCATTGTGGAGGGTTGGCGTTCTTCCAATTATCTTTCTACGAAAAATGCCCATTTTGCGGCCGATGCCGGCGTCGAAGACGGTATCAGCCGGCTGATCAGCGGCGTGGTCTCGGATAGCGGCTCGGAGACTTCCACCACCTGGAATAACGGCAACACCTACAATTCAGCTAATTTTTCGAACAGCTTCACCATAGGACATCGGCTGGTGGGAAATCCCTCTGTGGTGGCCACCACGGCAACCAATAACCCCCATTATCTGATCCGTTCAACCGGTACGGCCGGAACGGCTCGAAAAACCATTGAAGCTATTATTTCATTAAATTTGAGCAGTAATTCCCCTTTTACCGATGCCCTGACCGGTTGTAACGGAGTCACTTTTTCAAGTAACGCCAGTACCAGTAGTTATAGCTCTTCAGGCCA
>CAZVHO010000291.1:0-3515 GCA_964627515.1 uncultured Thermodesulfobacteriota bacterium
AATCCGCATTACTTTTGCGGTTTTCCTAACACGGAGGCAAAGAAGGTCTCGTCCAAAAGCTGGCCTTCGGCCACATTCTGACGGTATTTCAGGAAATCAATGACATCGGTCCCGGTGATCTTCTTGGTATTGAAGGCCCCGAAGCCCAGGAAGGCCTCGCCCATCATATTGGCCGCCAGCCAGTGCCGGTTATAGTTCTTGGAATAATCCCAGAAGAATTTCTTCTTGGCCCGGATGGAATCGACCGATTTGATCAGGCAGCCGGGGAAAAGATTGGCGAAAGTCCAGACCACTTTATCGACTTCGGCATCCAGGAGGGCGAAGTCATAATCATTGGCCTTCAGCTTGCCGCTGACCCATTCCCTGGCCTTCTTGAACTCATCACCCTTTTTGAACTCCCCGTAGACGATCTCCCCGTCCTCGACATAGTTTTCGGTAATGACCTGAGGATTACGGACCCACTTGCCGTTTTCATCCTTGAGAACCGGTACGCACTTGGAGATCAGGGTCTTGGCCTTCATCTTATAGGCCGTCCACATTTCGCAACTGACACAGTTCCACATGGCGTCTTCCATGCCCAGGAACCAGGGCAGGAAATCACTGGAGCCGCCGTCCGGGGCAGAGCCATGGCGCGGTCCGGCCTGGCCGTAAATAGCCAGATCCGAAGAGATGGCCAGATCGCAGGCCATGCCGATCTCCTGGCCGCCGGCCACCCGCATGCCGTTAACCCGGCAGACCACCGGTTTTTTACAGGCCAAAATGGCATCGACCATGTTGTTGAAGAGTTCCATATAGGCGCCGTATTCTTCCGGCCGGCGGCTGTAATACTCGGAATACTCTTTGGTGTTTCCACCGGTACAGAAGGCATAGGGGCCGGTTCCGGTAAATACGGTGGCCACCACGGAACGATCGGTGGAAGAATTCTCCATCCCGGCGATAACCCCTTTGACCATTTCGGTGGTATAGGAGTTATACTGGGTCGGGTTATTCAGGGTAACCCAGGCCACATGAAGCCCGGGAACGATATTTCCTTTCGGGTCTTTTAAAGGTCTTTTCTCATAAATAGTGCACGGGGCCTCAGTCCCAAAGTGCTCCGAACCATAACGATCATGGTTCTTGATTCCATCTTCTCTCGGCATCCATTCAATTCCCATAACTTTATCCTCCTTCTTAACTTTGTTTTCTTATTTTTTTTGTTTACCTTAAAATGTCTGATTGGTATTAACCTTCATGCCTCTGCCGGGTACCATGAATCATGAAAATAGGTTCAAGGTCCAAGGTTTTTTATACTTGAAACATGCATCTTGCAACTTGCAACTTTTTTTTAAAAATCCGGCGTCAAAACGATCCGTTTGGCCGGAGATCCGGCCTTGTGGACCTCTGCAAAGGTCTCACTGATGGTGCTCATAGGCCTGGCTTCCACAAAAGGCCCGATATCGATCTTTTTACTTAGAATCATATCCAATACGGCAGGGTAATACTCGGGCAGACAGCCCCAGGTGCCGATGATTTCAGCATCAAAGGCCATCAAGCGTCCCAACATGTATTCCGTTTTTGCCATACCGAAACCGACCACGATCAGCTTGCCGGTGAACCCCAACAAGCTCAGGGCTATTTCCTGTCCGCCCTTGACCCCCGTCACCTCAAAGATCTTCCAGCCGAAATTGGGCAGACCCTTGGTCTTGCAGATTTCCCGGAATTCCTTGGAAATCGCCCCGGCATCCTTGTCTTTCGAATTAATGACAAAATCGGCCCCGTATTTTAAGGCCCGCTGCAGTTTTTCTTCATTCCGGGCGATCCCGATCACTGTTTTAGCCCCCAGGGCCTTGGCCATCTGGCCCATATATTGACCGACCCCACCGGTGATTCCGATAACGATGACATTGTCACTCGGTTGCAGGTCAGCCCTTTTTGCGGCCTGGTATGGGGTGGTCGCAGCATCAGCCACAACGGCTAACTCGGCCAAAGAGAAATTTCCCCGATTTTTCACTTCACAGAGGTCAATACTCTGAACCGGTATGTGACTGGAAAAACCACCGTAGATCCCCAGGCTGTTGCCTGGCATCTTCTGATTGAGACAACGGTTCCCCCGACCGGTCTTGCAAAGCAAACACTGGCGGCAGGGCATGACCGCCGGAATAATAACTTCCTTGCCGATCCAGGCCGGATCGCCGGCTACCACGGTCCCGGCGATTTCATGGCCGAGGGTTAAGGGGGGTTTGACGACAGTGGGGACCCCATCATAAAAATAGCCTAAATCGGTATGGCAGACCCCGCAGCCGGCCACTTCCACCAAAACTTCCCCGGCTTTGAGTTCCGGAACCGGGATCTCTTTCATCTCGATTTTACCTGGAGTGATCTCCCCCGTTTCCTTGTTTTTAGAAAAAGGTTGGACCATCTGCCAGGTCTTTATCACATCAGGTATTTGAGCCATAATATTTCCTCCTTTTTATTTACAGGTTTAAGGTCCAAGGTCCAAGGTTTTTATACTTGAAACCTGCATCTTGAAACTCTATTTTCGAACTAAACCCTCTTGCCCGCCCGAAGCGGGCATCACGAAGCATGAAAATAAAACTTAGAATCAACCGGTTAAGAGTTTTTATTCTGAATTCTGACTCCTGGATTCTGGATTCTTGGTTTTTATTTCCGTACTAAATCATACCATAGCCGCCATCGACGCAAAGCAACTGGCCGGTGATGTAACCGGCCTCATCGGATCCTAAAAAAACAAAGGCCGGTGTAATATCATCCGGTTCGGCAAAGCGCTCCAACAGGATCCGGCGCATATAAATCTCTTTTAATTTAGGATCAGTTCGGATCTTCTCGGTCATATCAGTGGCCACGATCCCCAGGGAAATCACATTGACACAGACATTATGGCGGGCCAATTCCCGGGCGGCTGATTTGGTCATGGCCAGGATGCCGCCTTTGGCGGCACTGTAATTGATCTGCCCCACGGTCCCCACCAGGCCGGCGACTGAGGTCACATTGATAATTTTTCCTTTTTTCTGCTCCATCATGATCAGGGCCGCGGCCTGGGTGCATAAAAAGGCCCCTTTGAGATGAAGATCCACCACCGCATCCCATTGGTCTTCAGTCATTTTATGGAGCATGTTGGGCCGGGTAAATCCGGCATTGTTGACCAGGATATCCAATCGGCCGAAATGTTCCCTGGCGGCATTGACTACCGCAAAGGCCTCTTCCTTCCTGGCTACATCCCCTTTGACCATGACCGCTTTTCGTCCCAGTTTTTCAATCTCCCGGACCACCTCTTGAGCAGCCGCCTCATTGGAAGCATAATTAACGATAACATCGGCCCCTTCCCTGGCATAAGCCAGGGCCACGGCCTTCCCTACCCCCCTGCTGGCTCCGGTGATCACAGCCGCCTTATCCTTTAAACGCATAGCACCTCCCTCAGTATTACCGGCTTCCTTCAGTCAACCGGTCACAATAATCACAAATTAACTACTTTATAGTTACATTATAATTATAAAGGACCAGAAAAAGTTGTCAAG
>CAZVHO010000292.1:0-2059 GCA_964627515.1 uncultured Thermodesulfobacteriota bacterium
GGAGTACAGGTCCTGGGTGGTTACGGTTATTGCCGGGATTATCCCATGGAGCGTCATATGCGGGATGCCAAGATCACCCAGATCTATGAAGGCACCAATGAGATCATGAGGATTGTTATTGCTAATAATGTCCTTAAGGGGAAATAATTAAGAAAGGTACACGGTTCACGGTATAAGGTGCAAGGTTGAAATTTAAAACCTGCTGCGGATTAATATTTTCTCTTACACCTTACACCTTGTACCTTATACCTTAAACCGGGGTTTCGAAAACATGGACTTCGCCCTCACCGAAGAACAAAAGATGATCCAGGCCATGTGCCGGGATTTTTCACGGACCGAATTGGCCCCCCAGGCAGCCCGGCTGGATGAAACCAGGGACCGGACCATACTCAAGGCCAATCTGAAAAAGATGGCCGATCTGGGGTTGATGGGCATGAATATCCCCGAGATCTATGGCGGTGCCCGGGTTGGGGTAATGGCTTACAGCCTGGCTATGACCGAGATCGGGGCCGGCTGCGCCGCCACGGCCGCCACCATGTCGGTGACCAACATGGTGGCCGAGGTGCTGCTGGAGTTCGGTACTGAAGAAATAAAGAATACGCATATCCCGCGCCTCTGTTCCGGAGAATACACGGCCGGGGCCTTCGGGTTGACCGAACCGGGGGCCGGTTCGGATCCGGCCGGCATGAAAACAACTGCCGTATTAGACGGCAACGATTGGGTTCTCAACGGGCAGAAGATCTTTATTACCAGTGCCGAATATGCCGGGGTGGTGGTGGTCTGGGCCGTGACCAATAAGAGGGCTCCCAAGGGAAAGGGGATCAGCGCCTTTGTTGTTGAGCAGGGGACCCCCGGTTATATCGTCGGGGCCGATGAAAAGAAGATGGGTCAGAAAGGCTCCAGCACCAACCAGCTTATTTTTGACAACTGCCGTATCCCCAAAGAAAATCTTCTGGGTTCGTTAGACGACGGTTTTCGGATCGCTCTCATGGAATTGGCCGGCGGCCGGATCGGGATCGGTTCCCTGTCCATCGGCATCGGCCGGGCGGCCATGGATTTTGCCGTGGATTATACTAAAACCCGGGAACAATTTGGCCAGCCTATTTCCCACTTTCAAGCCATCCAGTGCATGATGGCAGATGCCTATACCGAATTGGAGGCCGCCCAACTGCTTATCCTGCGGGCCGCTTTTCTGAAAGAATCCGGTAAACCATTCACCCGTGAGGCCTCTATGGGAAAGGTTCTGGCTACGGAGGCGGCCAACCGGGCCTGTTACAAAGCCGTCCAGATGCTGGGCGGCTACGGCTATACGGGTGATTATCCGGTGGAACGGTTGGCCCGGGACGTGCGGGTAACCACCCTGTATGAGGGGACTTCCGAGATCCAGCGTCTGGTGATTGCCAAGTCCTTGCTGGGCGGGTGAAAGTCCAAGGTCTAAGGTCCAAGGTTCAGGGTTATAGATTCCAGAAAACCATACACCGTAGACCTTACACCTTATACCGGTTTATCCCCTAACCCTATTTTGGAAAACATGTATTGGGACGGAAAAAGTGAATAACCTATCAAGAGGCATGGTTCAGGTCTATACCGGGAACGGAAAGGGAAAGACCACGGCGGCCTTAGGGCTGGCCTTGCGGGCCGTAGGGCATGGCCGCAAGGTGATCATTATACAATTTCTTAAAGGGCATGAGATATCGGGGGAACGGGTTTCTGCAAAACTATTGGCTCCTCTGTTGACCATCATTCCCATGGGACGTCATGGCTTTATCAATACCGTTAACCCGGACCCCGAGGATAAACAATTGGCCCGGAAGGCCCTGGAATACGCCAAAGAGCTTATCAGAAAAAATGCCTGCGACATCCTCATCCTGGATGAGGTGAATGTGGCCGTGGCCTATAATCTGATCCCTGTTCAGGACCTTATAGAAGTCATAGACTCTAAGCCGGAAGCCATGGAACTCATCTTGACCGGGCGGAATGCCCTTCCGAAAATATTGGAAAAAGCCGACCTGGTCACCGAAATGAAAAATCTCAAGCATTATTATGATAAAGGAATACC
>CAZVHO010000292.1:2159-3498 GCA_964627515.1 uncultured Thermodesulfobacteriota bacterium
AAAGGAATACCCGATCGCATTAGCAGTGAGAGATGAAAGGTTTCGGGTTTTTCGTAGCCCTCGCATTTTACCATCGTTAACCATAGCCAATGGGGACAGTAAATGATTCTGGATTGGCGCAGTGAACTTAACCGTGAAGGTTCCCGGATCACCCTCTCCGGGCTTCACATCGCCATGCATTGTCACCACTACAACATCAATCTTCAAAAAATGTTGGAAGACCATTTGGGAGAAAAAGGGATAGAATTGATGGTCCAGGCGGCAGAGAATGCCTGTTTCACCGGTTTTCAATCCCTGCTCGGCCAGCTCGACCGGCTCCGGACCGTTAAATCCAAATTGGAACTTTTTTCCACCCTCTATCAAAATTGCGGCCTGGGCATAATCCACTTTGAAAAGGTAGGTCCTAAAGGGGGGCGTATCGTCAGTCTTTCCAGCCATCATGTGACCGGCTGGTTGGCCAAACACGGGCGCCGGGAGACGCCGGGATGTCATTTTGTCCGGGGCTGGATCGCCGGGGTATTGGAAGTGATTTATGAACGCCCCCTGGGATATTATCGGGTGGAAGAACAGAGTTGTAAGATGGTCGGGGATCCCCAATGCCATTTCAAGATCAGCGAGGGCGCACATGCCTATCGACGGAATTAAAATTGTTCAGGCCGTTATGGAAGGGAGTCGCATCAGGGATGCCAAGGGGATCATTCCCACCTTCGGCGTTTATCTTTCCCTCTTTTTTGTCGATTATTATAACCAGCTTTCCTTTCAGTTCGAAAAGGCCTGGGGAAAGGACCCGAAAAAAGAAGCGGCCACCCTTTTGGTCGAGGCCGCCCAGGAATGCGGTTATGCCACCTTTCAAGGGATTCGAAATTCCTGGGAGTGGGAAGAAGTAGTCCAACCCATGATAGAAAAAAAGGAAGATCAAATCTATGGATTTACGGCCATGGCCGAGGCCTTCGGTTGGGGAGATCTCAAGGTGATGGAGATTCTGGCCGATGAAAAATTGGCGATAAGGGTCAGCGACTCTTATGAAGCTACGGGATATCTCAAGCGCTATGGACTGACCGATTCCGGGAAATGTTATATGCTCCAGGGGGTGTCTGCAGCCTTTATGGACCTGCTCTACGGAGAAGATTACCCGGAAGGGTGTTTTACATTTAAAACGGACGAAGTTTCCTGCCGGGCCAAAGGAGATCCTTTCTGTGAGTTTGTTGCCCAAAAGAGGGTTTAGGGAGCCTTCCGAAAAAGAGGCCAGACCGCCGGCGAATTGTTGGGAATTTCTCAACTGTGCCAAAGTCCTCTGTCCGGCCTATGGGAAAAGGGGTTCCTCCTGCTGGCTCATTCC
>CAZVHO010000293.1:0-3498 GCA_964627515.1 uncultured Thermodesulfobacteriota bacterium
TTGGAGCGGGCAACGGGATTCGAACCCGCGACACCAAGCTTGGGAAGCTTGTACTCTACCAACTGAGCTATGCCCGCCTGACTTAAAATTTATAATATAAGGTAACTATTATTAAATGTCAATTTAATTTTTTTCCAAAATCCCCTGGTCCTACCCGATCCATTCCACGATGGTGGCCTCTCCCTGACCAACCCCGACACAAAGCGTTGCCAAACCATAATAAGGACGCTTCTCTTGGGCGGCCCGGCGGCCCATTTCATGCACCAGAGTGGTTACGATGCGGCCCCCGCTGCATCCCAGTGGATGCCCCAAGGCAATAGCCCCTCCATTGACGTTGGTGATCTCCGGGCGGAAACCGAGCTCTTTCATAACGGCCAGAGATTGTATGGCAAAGGCCTCATTCAGTTCTATCAGGCCGATATCTTCCAGGTTCAACCCGGCCCGGGATAAGGCCTTGCGGACGGCCGGGACCGGGCCAAGACCCATAATCCGGGGCTCTACGCCGGCTGCGGCCGCAGACACGATTCGCGCCAGGGGTTTTAAGCCCAATTCCTTGGCCTTTTGGGCACTCATCAAGAGCACGGCGGCCGCCCCATCATTAATGCCGGAGGAATTGCCCGCGGTCACGGTCCCACCGGCCCGAAAGGCCGGCCGAAGTTTAGCCAGCACTTCCAGGGTCGTGTCGGCTCGAGGGTGTTCATCCCGAGAGACCAAAACGGGGTCCCCTTTTTTCTGCGGGATGGGCACGGGAACGATTTCTTCGGCGAATTTTCCGGACTCTATAGCGGCCACGGCCCGGCGATGACTCTCCAAAGAAAATTGGTCTTGCTCTTCACGGGAAATAGACTTGGTGAGGTCATAAATGTTTTCGGCCGTCTCCCCCATGGAATCCATGCCATACATTTCCTTCATCCTGGGGTTGGGGAAACGCCAGCCGATGGTGGTGTCCCACATGGTGGCATTACCGAAGGCCCATTCCGGGCTGGTCTTGGCCACGGCATAGGGGGCCCGGGTCATGCTTTCCACGCCGCCGGCCACATAGACTTCTCCTTCGCCGGCCTTTATGGCCCGGGCCGCCGCATTGATGGCCGAAAGCCCGGAGGCACAAAGCCGGTTAAAGGTGACGGCTCCGACGGATACCGGATAGCCGGCCAGTAATGTGGCCATACGGGCCACGTTTCGATTGTCTTCTCCGGCCTGGTTGGCACAACCCAGATATACTTCCTCGATCAAGGCCGGGTCCACCTTGGCCCGCTTGACCACCTCGGCCAGTACCAGAGCCGCCAGGTTGTCCGGCCGAACAGCCTTTAAGATGCCACCATGGCGGCCTATGGGGGTTCGTACCGCTTCTATAATTACCGCTTCAGTCATGAATCAAATCCTCCCTGTTTACGATTTGTTTATCCTAACCCGGTTCGGTTCTTCTAAGCTTGAGATAGAGAACGAATCCGGGAATCGGTGTATTATAGGTGAAAATCGGTCAGGTCGTCAAGTTAGAAAGAGGGCCCAAAAATCAAGACCCTCATAGACCGAAATTTCGAATATCTTTGGTTAGATTTTTGAAAGAACCTCTCCCGAAAGCAATATTTTTCTGCTATAGTAAAAACCTTATGAAAACTGAAAAAACCATATACGCCTGCCAGTCTTGCGGGTTTCAAAGTCCTAAGTGGCTGGGGCGCTGCCCGGATTGCGGAACCTGGAACAGCCTGTTGGAAGAAAGCTTCTCGCGAACAGGGTCAGCCCTGGGGTGGGGGGAGGGGCCTGGAGGAAAGTCCATCCCCCAACCCCTCAAGGAGGTCTCCAACCAGGGGGAAGACCGCTATCTGATCGGGATTGAGGAATTAGACCGGGTCCTCGGAGGTGGAGTGGTTCCCGGTTCGGCCGTTCTGGTTGGTGGTGATCCGGGTATAGGAAAATCCACCCTGATCCTTCAGGTTTTAGACCGGATGGCCAACCTGGGGCACAAATCACTGTATATATCCGGAGAAGAATCGGTCCAACAGATCAAGATGCGCGGGGAAAGGTTGGGGGCCGGTCAAAGTTTGGTCCTGGTCGTCTCCGAGACCTCCCTGGATGCCATCATTAAGATCCTTAAAGACTTCCAACCCCGATTTGTAGCCATAGATTCCATTCAGACCATTTATTCAGGGGATCTGAGTTCTGCCCCGGGCAGTGTCTCTCAGGTCCGGGAAGTGGCCGGAAGATTAATGATCTGGGCGAAAAAATCGAATACTGCCCTATTCCTGATCGGCCATGTTACCAAGGAAGGGATCATCGCCGGTCCCAGGGTCCTGGAACACATGGTCGATACAGTCTTGTATTTCGAGGGGGAAAGAGGTCATGCCTTTCGTATCCTCAGGGCCGTCAAGAACCGTTTTGGCTCCACCAACGAAATCGGGGTCTTTGAAATGAAGGATTCGGGATTGGAAGAGGTAAAAGACCCTTCCCAACTGTTTCTCTCCGAAAGGCCTTTGAATGTTCCCGGATCGATAGTGGTACCCAGTCTGGAAGGGTCCCGACCGATCCTGGTCGAAATTCAGGCCCTGGTCAGTCAGACCAATTTCGGGGTGCCCCGGAGGACGGCCATGGGGGTGGATTCCAACCGGGTTTCCCTCCTGGTGGCCGTATTGGAAAAAAAAGCCGGGCTGAATCTATTAAACCAGGATATCTTCTTGAACGTGGCCGGCGGTATTCGGATTGATGAACCGGCCGTTGACTTGGGGATCGCTGCCGCCCTGGCCGGCAGTTTCCTGGATCGACCTATTTCCGCAACAACGGTTCTCTTCGGTGAGGTGGGGTTAACCGGGGAGATTCGGGCGGTCAGCCAATCTTTACTGCGGGTCAAAGAGGCCCAAAAACTGGGGTTCACCCGTTGTCTCCTGCCGAAAAACAATTTTGAGCAAATCCCCAGGAATCCCTCAATGGAACTGATCGGCATCGGCTCCCTCCAGGAATGCCTGGGGATACTTTTTTAGAAATCTGAAAACCTTCCCAACCTTCGCGGGGGCGCTGTAGAAGCGGGTTTAAAACCCGCCCCTACAGGGCTATTTTCATGCTTCTATGAAAAGTAACGTTTCAGAAGCCCTTCCAACCCCCTGGCATGACGCCCCTCGTCTCTGGCCGATTCATCAAAAAAGTCATGGCAGGCATCGATATTGCATTCTTTCGATTTCAGGGCAGCCGCCCTTTTCCCCTTGTTGGCCATCTGCTCACCTTTCAGCATTCTTTCAACATTTTCTTTGGTGCTGGTGGAGATAAGCCCGTTTAATTCGGCAAATTGGGCGGCATGATTGGCCTCTTCCCAGGCAAAATCCTTAAGGGCCCTGGCCACTTCAGGATATCCTTCCCGTTCGGCCTGTCTGGCCATGGCTAAGTAAAGGCCGACCTCGGCGGTTTCCCCCCGAAAATTATCCATGACCTCTTTTTCGAGTTCCGTTCCCTTGGCTACGCCGATCTGGTTTTCAATGACTAATTCACTCATTTTGACTCCTCCTTTTT
>CAZVHO010000294.1:0-3498 GCA_964627515.1 uncultured Thermodesulfobacteriota bacterium
CCCAGTTCATGGCCTTAATAGCACTGTTCGGGCTGTCCGAACCGGTCCGCATATTACTGTAGGCAAACAATTCCCCATTGGTCATAATAACAGCCTGAGAACTCACCGACCCGACATCCACGCCGGCGGTTATGATCTTGGCCGATTTCCAGTCCTTATCCGGTGCGGTCCACCGGGATTCCGTCCATCTCCAAAATTCTTCAGCCATCATTCCTCCCCTTGTCTCTGAGAAAATGCCATTCGGTTCAGAGTTTAGAGTTTGGAGTTCGTCTTTTGCTCCCAACTAATTACTCCGAACTCTATACTTACTTCCCGGCTGCCAGAAGGGCCGCACCCAGAGCACTGACGAATTCCGGTTCTTCCGGGACAATCACTTCCATTTCCAACTCCCTGTTCAGGGATTTCAAGAAACCCACATTTTTGGCCACCCCCCCGATGAGCATGACCTCCTTCTCCAGGCCCACCCGACGGACCATGGAAACGACCCGGTCGGCAATGGCATCATGAACGGCCCGGGCCATATCCGGCTTGGGGGTTTTGGCATGGACCAGGGTCACCAGCTCCGATTCGGCAAAAACCGCGCACTGGGCGTTCATGGCCACGGCCTGGGTGGATTGCAGGGAGAGGGGTCCAAGTTCTTCCAGCTTGATCTCCAAAGCCCGGGCCATGGCCTCGGTAAAGGCCCCGGTCCCGGCGGCACATTTTTCATTGATGGCAAAGTCCACCACTTTCCCCTCGGCGTTGATCCTGATGGCCCGTCCTTCCTCGGCCCCGACATCAATGACCGTCCTTACCCGGTTGTCCAGAAAGATGGCCCCCTTGGCCGCTGCCGAAACCTCGGAGACCCGGCCCTGGGCCATATCGGCTTCCTTTTTGCCGGCCCCGGTGGCCATGATTCTTTCTATCTGTTTCATACCGATACCGGCCTTGGGCAATACTTCATCCCAGGCCCTATTTAAGGATTCCCGGACGTCGTAACCGGCCATAACCAGGGTCCGCCCGATAATCACCCCGTCTTTCATAATCACTATCTTAACCGTTTTGGCACCAATATCTAACCCTGCGGTAATCATCCTCAAGCCTCCTTTAACCCTCTGCGTAGCGGATTCTTGGCTTCACACCGTAGAATCGTTCTCAATTACAGCCCATTAGCTGACTATATCCCATTTTGTAAGTAGCGACAATAGCCGTTCCGTATCTCCACCTGGCCGGACATGGGCAAGATAAACTGCATCAGCCAGGGCGGCCACCATCTCGTTGCGATATCGCGCAGATTCGCGGTCAACACGCCTTGGTTTTTCAGTAAACGGGGAGAGGAACAGAATCCTCCCGGCGTCAAATGCAGGCCGGCATTCGGCAGGAATGCGCATCGTATCAATGGCCCGAGCCGGGCAAATGATGATGGGTTGCTTGCCGCGAAGAAGAATACTCAGGCATTCTTTTTCAATAGGTTAGTTAAAACCGCTAATAACCGTTTCGCCTTTATCGCGCAAGCGACGGCCATATCATGTGCCCGCAGAATGGCCTCTCCCGGTGTACGGGTGGAGCAAAAAATGGCCGTTTTCCGGTGGGCAAGGTACTCAACCGGGCCGATGGCCGTCAGTGTCTCCGGGGCTTTTTCCCCAAGACGGTCAAGCAGGACGGTTGGATAGGCCCTATGGCTTCCGGCAAGAAGCTGTGCAACGCGAGGTCGTTTCTCCTCAACCATTAGATTGTTCTTAAGTGCCTCCTAATAAACAACCTATTAAAATTGTTAGATTTTGTGGAAAATTGTCGAATAGGCAACTAATTGATTTTTAAATTATTATTGCTTGAGATCATGGATTTAATGAACATTTTTCAGATAATTGGCATTCTGATTTCTCGAAACTTATTCGATAGCGCTCCAGAAAAAAATTGACAATTTAATCATTTTCTATTATATTTGGAACATCTCATTTACCATGTGTAAAAGGAGTTGGGCCGACGTTCTGCGTTGGCCTTTTTTATTTTTCAACCATCTGTCTAAGAAATTTTTTTTCGAGATTTCTCCGTTTATGGGGGTAATCAATAAAATAGGACGTAATTAGACGGCGTCTCCCATCCCGGTATTTCTTCATTAACACAAGAAAATCGAGATCATTCAACCAGAGATAGGTATTTATCGACCCATCGAGCAGCCAATTCAAGTTCGAATAGTGCACTTCGTGCTTGTATACTTGGCCCTTCGACATCTTCGTCGTTTGGAAGGAGCGGCCCTGACATGATAGTTCTAAGCCTTTGACAAGGAATTTTGTGGTTCTTAAGAGAACGAAATTGCTTATGTATATTGATATAGTCCCCAGCATCAAGAAGAGAGATCACCAACTCTGGAATAGGAGGTGTAGTCGATATATCTGGCGGGGTCTGCATATTGTATTGATCGCGGACAATTTTAACATTGGAAAGTATTTCGTCAAAACGACAGGGCGCTTTTAAGACATTAATTCTTCGGAACCAAGCCTCGGCTTCGATTAGGCCGCCGTAAATTTCATCATATTTTTGTATTGATAAATGATTCGCCATGGTTTCTGTTTCAAGAAAAATAGTTACAAGGCACTGTCCCTATTTTCTAAAGCCGCTTCTTCCAAGAACATCTTGATTCCTTTTTACTATTGGTCTGTCAGTTGAAAAGGGATGTTTGTCGGTGCCATCGTCTTGGTTATCTTTCGTCGTCATCAGATTCCCTTGTTAAGCCCATGCGGTATTTGATGTCGTAGTTGATGATGAAGTCCAGTTCCTCTTCGGTAAAGCCGTAGTGCCGGGCGAGAATACCTCATCGGCATTGGTCGGCACACCGAGAGTCAACTGGTCGTGGAATTCTTCGGCCAGTCGCTTCTTCAGGCGCAGGGCGGTCTGATTGTCCAGCGCGTCCCGGCTCTGAAACCGGCTCAGGGCCTTACGCAGTTCTTCTTGCGGAAGACGCTGCATCCCCACCAGCAGGCGGCATTGTTTGTCCGGGCCGCCGGGCCATCTTTCGACAAGGTCATCGATCGCCTTCCAGCCACGCAGATTGAAATAGCCGACACAAAAATCAGAGCGGTCGGCAAGCGTGAGCCTTCCTCGCAACGTCGGAAGCAGATCAAGCTCGATGTTATCGAATATACGAGGCATTTTAATCTCCTGGTTTAAGGGCGCCAGCCTTCCATTGTTTTTTAATCCTCTTTTAACATAGCCGCCAAGTCAACAAAAAACCCCATTTCTTTTAAAATGAAACAGGGCATTAGGTCTACAGTCAATCCTCCCCCGGTTACGGTTAAAGGGAAAAAGAAAAGAGAAATTAACAGGATGGCTAATGGAATACCACAGTTCTCAGCCCCTTGTCAACGGGTTCGGTTACCTCCGGTCAATCAATGGTTGTTGGTGTATTCCCGGTGGATCAGGATGTTGGAGGCAATAGCAGGGATTCAAAAATGGAGGATTATCCACCCAGGATCTTTCTTCATCCTGGGTGGCTGTTGTCAGTGGGCCTATCTTCGA
>CAZVHO010000295.1:0-3487 GCA_964627515.1 uncultured Thermodesulfobacteriota bacterium
GCCGATGTGCCAAAGTTATTCGCGACAGGATATCAGTGGATCGTGAGATGAGGGGTCAATATGAAAAACTCAAATCACAAATCAAGGTTTGACCCCAAATTGGCTGACCCCAAATTGGCGTAAGCTCTAACCCTTCGCTGCAGGTGACCGCCCGCATGCTGGGGGTTCCCTCGTTGCGCTCGGCGTCACCTGATCTCAAACGTTGGGTATTAACAAACTGAAGGACTAAGAGGTTATGAACATATTCATTTCTCACGCGGTTGCCAACAAAGATATCGCCAAATTCCTTGCTGAAACACTGGAGGCGGCCCGCGAAGATGTCACAACGTTCCTTGCCTCGCGCCCGGGGGATATCCGAGCTGATGAAGACTGGCTTAGGGGAATTGAGCGTGCGCTGCAAGAAGCAGACACCTACATGGTCCTTCTCACTCCCGAAAGTGTGTTGAGGCCATGGGTGAATTTCGAGTCTGGGGCCGCATGGTTTTTCCATCGCCAGATGGTTTTTGTTCGCATTGAAGCTCTTTCAACGGACGACATCCTCCTGCCAATAAGCTCGCGGCAAATCTACGCGCTCGATGATAGAGACAGCTACTTGCCGTCTTTAGTGCCCTCGGATTGCCCTTGACAAAACCGGAACTGGCCGCTGCACAGTTTGCCGACCAAGCCAATGCAGCCGTAGCTGCGGGGGAGAATGAGGCAGCATGGGAAGGTATCCAGATCGGCGGTGTTTTCTATGTTTGGGCCGGTTTCTTATTGGCCCTTGAAGACCGTGATCCAGTACCGCCTCCTGCTGGCCTATTGCGGAACTTGTCAATGAAATTGAAAGGCGCGGGCTGAAGCCTCGATGGGCCAATAAGAATCGAATGAGCCATCATGTTGAGCGTGGTCTCGCTCAAGTATTTGCTACGGATCGCAAAACGTGGCGGCGTCCGGTAATGGACCAAAATCACCCCCTGATGGTAGGCAAAAGTGCACCGTAAAACCGGCATCGCCGTTTTTCTGGGAAGGGTAGCATGAGCCTGAAAGGCATGAAATTGCCCAACCACTAAGGATTGAGACGATCCAGAAAGGTCGTTTCAATCCATTGTTCAAGAAGCCCGGCGTTATTTTAATGGATTTATATTAGGGTAAAGGTTCGAGGTGGGTTAACTGAGGGTTGGTTAAGGCAGCGGGTATCCTGCGCACCGGGTTGAAAAAGCGCGAGAAACGGTCCATAAGGAGTACAGCATCATTATTTTGTGGCCGATCAGTTAAAAGAAGCAATCAAATTTTCAGACTCAGGGCATAGTTATCCCTACGCTTAACGCTCTTTGACATTTCGGTGATTAAAATAGAGAGTTTCTGGACATCTATTTAAGAACTGTCCAAAGTGATTTGGGGAGGAAGACCGGGAAGGCAGGGAACGAGGTATCGGAGGGTGCCGCCGCAGATGGAACAGATTGGGGCCTTGGGAGGGCTTTCGGGGTAGTCAGGTATCTCCGAGAAAAGGAATAGGCCATTTGAATGAGGGTAGAGATGTTTTCGAAGGGGACTGAGCAGTTGGGGTCCATGAAGCCGTAGTAGCGGATTTTCATAAAGCCGGTGGGCAGGACGTGTTGAAGGAAACGGCGGAGTATTTCCATTGAAGGAAATAGTCCTGGAGTTCCTGTTCAGTGATCTGGTATGGTGTTTTATTATAGAACTGAATCAGCATGCGGACGGAGCCGGTATAATCCCGCCATGGCGGGACTGGAAGCGTTCCCCTTTACCGTTGAGTTGAAGGGCTTGGATCGTTTTGTCATACCAATCGGTCATCATGATACTTTTTCTTTCTTCATAAGGATGGTTTCTCCTTCCAATATGGAGGGGATTTGAAGTATCATACTTGACTAAACGGTATGCGTCTTATCGAATGGACTTCTGAAGATATTTTTTGGAAGGATTACGAAGAAAGGGTTCTGCCGCAAAGCGGCTTACTTGAACTAGTGGATGCAGCCAATCGGCCATAAAGCGGCCTCTGGCTGATCCTGGTGTTGGCGCCGCCTGCGGTGGCACCAGTGCAGCGTTGCCCCTCTCGGTCCAATGTCACTTGCTTGCATAGGCCGCCGGCCCCGCAAGCTGCGTACCGCGGGTCAACGCCGCATTGTGCGGGAGAACTGGAAAGTTAAATCAAAGGGTGGCGTATTTGTCGCCGAAAAGGAAAGATCCCTGCCGACCATTTCGATGTTCTATGGGATCATTATACGGATGTACTTCACACCGGGCGAGCATCCACCGCCTCATTTCCATGTTTACTATGCCGAGTACAAAGCTACAGTAGATATTCCTACCTGTGAAGTGATTGAAGGAGATTTACCTGGAAGGCAAACGAAACTTGTTTTGGCTTGGGCCGAGTTGCATCAGGAGGAGCTGATGGCCGATTGGTGACTAGTAATGAACGGAGAAGAGCCATTTAAGATTCAACCCCTTCAGTAAGGAGCAAACTAATGTATCCGTCGATAAAAGAAGTTGCACTTGGTGATGAATATGTGCTTTTTATCGTTTTTGACAACGGAGAGTCAGGCATCTTAGACATGAAACCAATTCTGGACTTCGGTATTTTTAAGCGAATCAAAGATCATGATGCCTTCAGGCGTCTTAAAGTCACCTTCGACACTATCGAATGGGAGGCCGGGGTTGATCTTGATCCCGAGTTCGTTTACGAAAAGTGTAAGAGAACCAAGGCCGCACAACAAGAGCATCCAGCAGACACGTAAAAAGCCACGTGTTGCTGACGCTCATCGTTGGCAAAAGGCCAAATGACGAACGCTGACGAAATTCGAGAGCGTATTATCAAAGCAACATAGCTGTAGGGCCGTTGCCAGTTACACTCATCAAGAGATAGTCTTGGTGTGTAATTTCCTCCGTGCTGCCCGAACCATTAAAGAAGGCGAGAACTACGAGGCGCAAATTAGGGGATCATCATCACCTCGCTAACCAAGGTTGAGACATGGGTATGTATTCTTAACCAACAATTTTATTCTGCCCGCTTTGACTATCACCGAACTCTATCGATGCCGTTGGCGAGTAGAGTTGTTTTTCAAATGGATCAAGCAACACCTTCGGATCAAGGTATTCTATGGCAATTCAGAAAATGCCGCAAAGACCCAGATATGGACGGCCATCTCGGTATATGTGCTCGTGGCCATAATCAAGATACGGTTAAACTTGGATTCGAGCCTCTACACAATTTTACAGATTTTGAGCGTCGCTCTTTTCGAAAAAACCCCTATTTTACAGGCCCTCTCGTCAGGTCGCATCCCGATTCCAGAGGTGCCTGTCGGTAACCAGTTGACTTTATTTAAATAACGTTGGGACAGTAGTGAGATCAAATCAAAACGTATTACGTAGATGATAAGTAGGATGTGGAGTTGCCTCAGCGCAACAGGTTGTTAAGGGCTTTTGATCCCGAATCAATCTTGAAGGCAGCGGCAAAGAGCTTGGGATTCAACTTGGAAGATGCTCGTAA
>CAZVHO010000296.1:0-3466 GCA_964627515.1 uncultured Thermodesulfobacteriota bacterium
CCCAGGCCCGTCGTATGGGCTGGCAAGGGAAAGTGATCGTTTCCTTTATCATCGCCGCCGACGGATCGATCAAAGAAGTAAAAATTACCCAAGGCTCCGGATTTGCGGTCCTGGACAATAATGCCCTGGAGACGGTTAAGGACACCGCCCCCTTTCCCAAACCGCCGGTGGAAGCCCAACTGGTCATTCCTATCCTTTACCGATTGGAATAGTCGAAGCCGGTGTCTTCCCTTCTCTTTTTGGCAGGAGACCCCTGGGCCTTATTGCTCCTTTTCCAAATAAACCCAGAATCCGGAATCGTTCAGAATAATTTCGTGGCGGGTAAAACCTGCCTTTACCACTATTTCTTGGAAATAAGCAATCTCTCCTTATTAAAAAATATAAGTGGCACCCACACTGTTTAAGATAAATGGTCCGGGCATCTCCTGGGCAAACTGATGAATGGCTTTCCATCCGGTACAATGCATGGGCACAAGGTAATCGGGGTTTATTGTCTTCATGGCCTCAATAGTCGGACCGATGATTTTCTCATTCTCTCCGGTTAAATGGAACCCACCCAAAACGGCATGGATCTTTTCCAGACCGGTGGTCTTCTGAAGGTACTTAACCGTATTGATAATTCCTGCGTGGGAACAGCCTCCGATGACCACCAACCCCTTATTTTTCAGGTTAATGGCCAGACCCTGGTCGTCGTGAAAGGGGTCGGGGACCCATTGGCCGTCGATTTTCGCTTCCATACCGGGCATCCCTTTTTCAAAATCGGTCAGGCGCTCCACTTCGCCGGAAATCAGAACGAGGTCTGAAGCCAGGGTGGAAGGATTTTGAATCTTTTTCAGGGTTATTTCCGGGGCCGACAAGGCCTCCTCATCCAATCCCGGCATGTCAATGAACAATTGTGGGCTCATTTGAAAACGACGGGGGACAAAAGCCCCGGGATGAAGGACCACGGACAGCGGTTTTGGGGCCTCTTTTAAAAAGTCCGGGAGACCGCCGAAATGGTCAAAATGGCCGTGGCTCAAAACAACGGCCTCTACCTTTTTGATATCCACCCCGATTTCCCCCATCATCACGGCCTTGCTGGAGGCCAGCATTTGAATGTTATGGAGAAGGCAGGCCGCCGAAATGCCGCCATCGAATAATATCGTATGCTCTTCCGGACCGGCATAGACCTTGATCAAGTAGGACAGCCCCGGCTCAGCCATAGGGGCCCTTGGCGGCAATACCCGCATTCGTTTGACCCTATCGGAATCGGCCAGGAAAAGGTCACTGTAGTTGTCAACCAGAGCGGTAATTTCCACCTTGCTGGCTTCTCTCAGCTTTATTGTATTCATTAGAATTCCTCCCTACCTATAAATATTCTGTTCTCTTTTCCCCGTGTATACCATCGATTATCTCCATTGGGCTTTTGCCAAAGATTTTAATTAAGTGGTTTCCCAAATTGGTCCGGTAAATGGGATGATAGTTACTTTGATTCCCCAGGGCTTATCAATTTTACCGTTGGGAAATAAGTGCGATAACGAGAGACATCACGGGTGATCAAATCCAAATTGAATACCGCGGCTTGGGCTCCGATAAAAAAATCCGGTAAGGGAGATCTTTTAATCCCTTCCCCTTTCTTATACTTTAAGTAGGCTTTCCCGGCTAAGAATAAAGCCTCTTTGGGAATCTCCAGGATCCGGAAGCCGCCTCCATTAACAGCCGATTCCAGGTCCTCTATGCGTTCAAAAGCCATCGAAACTTCGGAATAAATAACAGGGTTGATATAAAGGATGGCCGTGTCACTATAATTTTCCAAAGTAGATTCAGACCACTCGGCCCAATGGGGGTCATTGAGAAAAATGTCGAGTAAGACATTAGAATCCACTAAAACGCCCTTCATCCCTTTCCCCTGGTCAAGGCCATAATCTCATTGGTGGTCATTTTGACCGTGGCCACTCCCCGTAGCTTCTTGAATCTGCCGGGTGTCTTATCCCCCCCCTTTTTCTTCACCAGATAGACCCGCCCTTTTTCTTCAATGAAAGAGACTTCCGTGAAGGGCGTTATTCCCAATTTTTCACGGATGGGTTGAGGGATGGTAACCTGTCCTTTTGTGGTAACCCGCATGGCGTAACCTCCGGTACTATGTAATACCGGTAAGAGTATTACATAAAATCGGTCACGTCAATCATTTTTTCAGCTATCAGGCCGGTCTGGTTCATGAACTTGGTATGTGAATAAAATGGTTATTAAGCCAGGCAGTAAATTCTATTCGACCTATTTTTCCTGTTGCAATATCAAGAATGATTCTTTCTTGTTCATCTACGATCGCGTCTATCTCAAACCCATTTAGAACAAGGAAGGTCTCCATGACAGCATGTCCTATTCTCTTATTACCGTCAATAAAGGGGTGATTCATGATTAGGAAAAAACAAAAGGCAGCGGCCTTCGTGACAACATCGGGGTAGAGATCAGCCTGATCGAAGGTGAGACGGGGCTGATTGACTGAAGATTCAAGGGCTCTGATATCTCGAATTCCATGAGCACCCCCGGAGGTTTCGATGATAATCTCGTGCAATTCAAGAATTTCGCGGATAGAAAGGTAGCGCATCAGGCTAACCGCTTGTAAAGTTCCCTGTTTTTGGACAAGACTTTGCGCATCGCGGCCTCAAATTCCGGTTCCGTTTGATCAATCAGGTCTTCAATGGATGCGGTTACAAATTGATCAGGTAAAAGCCCGAATTTTTCTGCCTTCTTCCGAAGCAAATCGGCCTTTGAGTCTTCTATTTCCACGGTTATTTTCACCATAATTTGTTCTCCTCTTTAATACAGCAGATCCTCTACCAGTTCATCGCCCATCAAACCTTATAAGCCGCGCCGCCAGGCTTCCCTGCGTCGACATTGATGGGGCTGTTAGGCCATTGTCTGCTGGTCTGACTTGCCAACTACCTGCCAATGTGCTTCAATGGTATCCGTTGACAAATCAGCGACACAATCCCATTCAACGAAGTATCCGCCATTAAAAACCTTTAGAAATTCGGTGTAATCCTGAAGGCCTTTAAACACCTCATATCCCAGATAGGGACTGACATCGAAGTTTCCAATGCGGCCATCGTCTGCAACGTTGGACAACACCCAATCAGGTATGGCAATCGAACGGGACTCGCATACGGTCGTTCACCCGTATCCATCAACCAATGTAATCCACATTTTGGGCACTTTACACGTATCTTTCCAATACTGACAGGAACGCGAAGGCGCTTTTGGCAGCCCGCGCATCCGATAATCTTAGTAAAGGCACTATCCATTAGCGTTCCGACTCCGTCCAAAGAGGTGGATCAGCAGTGAAGAAACAGCGTACGGTGTGAAAATGTTAAAAACGGATATTGGAGAGTTGCAACCTTCAAGGTTAGCGCCTTTTTTACTCTCTCGTCCACTCCTTATTGCCATTTTTACTATCGCCCAGAATAACACTGGCTGCTTGACTAAT
>CAZVHO010000297.1:0-1960 GCA_964627515.1 uncultured Thermodesulfobacteriota bacterium
AGGCATAAGTAACCACAAAGGAGGGCTCGTCGGCCTTCTCTTCAAAAAGGATTTCGATTTCATAGACCCCATGGTCCAGGATGGCCCGCATATTATAGCCTAATTTTTTTAGCAGATGGATGGTCTTGGGATTGTCTGCATCCACATAGGCGCTGATTCCTTTAAATCCTTTCCCCTTGGCGATCTCACAGATGTATTCCAATAAGTCCTTACCGATTCCCATCCGCCGATACCCTTCGGCTACCGCCACATCCACCTCCACCAGATCCTTGCCCGGCTCGGCGATATAGCGGGCAATGGCGATCATCTTTTCGAAGCCGACTTCTCCGGTCAGACATAAGATGGTCATCCGGAAGTGATAGTCAATATCCGCCATGGCAGCCATTTCTTCCCTGGGGAAGGCCTTCATGGAACGGAGAAAACGGTAATAAATATCCCGGTCACTGAGACCGTAAAAAAATTCCTGGATGATTCGGACATCGCTTGGTTTGGCCGGACGGAATAAGAGGGTTTGATGGTCAAAGGCCATTTTTTTCTCTAATTCCTGGGGATAAATGGCCTGGGTCAGAAAGGTAATAGGTTCTCCATGAGACAACAAACCCTGGTCCCTGGCCTGGTTTAAAAATTCCTGACGAAATTTGGGATGGGCGATCTCGATCAAAGCCAAGGCCCGATCCTTAAAGGATTTGGCGTGCAGGTTCACCGACCCGAACTCGGTCACCACATAACCAACGGCTGCCCGGCTGGCGATTATACCCGAGCCCGAAGGGAGGGTAGGCACGATACAGGAACATTGACCATTGGGAGTCGTAGAACGAAGGGCAATGATAAATTTCCCTCTTTTCGCCTGCCAGGTACCGCGCATAAAATCAATCAGTCCGCCGATTCCGGAATAGACCTTGTCAGGATGAGCAGAAGTGCAAACCAATCCCGTCAAATCCACCTCCAGGGCCTCATGGATGGTGATCATCTTCTGGTGCTGACTGATCACCGTGGGATTATTAGTGTAGGAAATAGGGTGGAATTCCACAAAAGAATTGAGATGGACAAAATCAAAAAGCTCCCGGGTCCCCAGACAATAGGAGGCTACTACCTTTTTGCGGTTGATTTCTTTTTCCCGATTGGTGACCGCCCCGGAACGGATCAGGTCCAGATAACCGTCTGTCAACATGTCGGTATGGATCCCCAGGTCTTTTTTATCCTTAAGGCTTTGTAAAGCAGCGGCCGGTAAGTGACCTAATCCGGTATGGATGGTAGAACCATCCTCTATCAATCTGGCGATGTTTCTCCCGACAGTCAGATCGGTTTCGCTAAAATGCGGTCTGGCCACTTCCAAAAGGGGTTCTTCGTGTTCGATTAAGGCATCCACTTCATCAAGATGGATAAAACTTTCTCCCAGGGTGACCGGCATGGCCGGATTGACCTGGGCGATGACCGTTCCGGCTGCTTCAATGGCCTCTTTGGTGACGTCAACGGCTATCCCTAAACTCATGTAACCATTTTTATCCGGAGGGGAAACCTGGATCAGGGCGTAATCAATTTCTATTCGCCGGTCGTTAAACAAGCGGGGTATATCTGATATAAAGATGGGGGTATATTCAGCCCGGCCTTCCCATACTGCTTCGCGGGCCCCCCGGCTGGCCATAAAAAAGGTTTGGACTCGAAAATGTCCTCCCAGGGTCGAGGCGGTATATCCCGGATCCCGGGCGGAAAGGACGTGGAGTATTTCCACATCATACATGCGGTCCGCCTGGGCCACCAGGTTTTTCACCAGGAACTGGGGTTCGCCGCAGCCGCAGCCGATAAAGATCCGGCTCCCTTTTTTTATCCGCTCAAGGGCCTCTTCTACCGTGGTTAGCTTTTTTGAATCCATTTCCATTTTTCCTTTTGGTATCCCGTCGTTCTGTACTACTAATGTGTATTTTCTCTAAATTTTATTAAGATTGTTCGATACCTTTTT
>CAZVHO010000297.1:2060-3438 GCA_964627515.1 uncultured Thermodesulfobacteriota bacterium
GCGCTCTGCGAGAGATCGTCTTTTATCTTTGGTTGCGGCTATGCTGCGCTTTGTGTGTCGGCGGCTGAAAATGGCAAATATTATACCCTACCCTGGAGTACTCCTGAGTCATTTGGTGTTTGCAAGGGCAGACTGTGGATTTCCCTGATTCCGGCCTTGGCCAGCATTTCCGTAATCTGAAGTTCCGAATAGGACTGGCCGTGGGCTGTGCCCAAAAGCATATTCAGGGAAAAAAGGGCCGGAAAGAGAGGGCCGTCCAGACGATTATTTAACAGGAAATCATGGATCAGAATCAGTCCGTCTGGTTCAAGGATCGAGACGGCCTTTTGGATAATTTTTTGGGCTTCATCCGGTCCCTCGGCATGAAGGATTTGAGAAAGCCAGACCACATCGAAAGTGCCCTGTATCTCTTCTTCATTGTAATTTCCCTCCTGAAAGGTGATCCGATCGGTCAGGCCGAACCGGGCGATGGTCTTTTCGGCAAAGGGGCGGGTGGAGGACAGATCATAAACCGTGGCCCTGAGGTCGGGGTTTTTCAAACAAAAATGAATGGCATAAGTCCCCGGGCCGCCGCCCAAATCCAAAAGGTGCCGCCTGTTAGACAGATCGACTGCCTCGGCGATTCGCGGGCCTACCTGCATGGCCATGTTGAACATGCCCATGAGGAAGCTTTCCCGAACCTCCGGGTTATCAAAAGACGCCCGGGTCCGGACCGGTTTTCCGGATAGGACTCCTTTATCCAACTGGGCCCAGGACTCCATCAAGTGATGATGGTGCCTGATGATATGGCCTATATATTGAGGGGATTCTTTGGACAAAAAGGCATAACCGCTCGGGATGTTGGCAAAGAACTCCGCTTTTTTGACCAACAGATTCATGGCCGCCAGGGCGTTAAGGAGCATGGTAACGCCCCTTTGATCCCCATTTATTTTTTGAGCGATCTCCTGGCCGGTGAGCATCTGATTGCCGACGATGGTAAAAATATCCAGTTTCACTCCGGCCTGGAGTGCGCAAGACATCCAATAATTGCCCGATATCCCCAAAAGTTTTCCCGGGTTCCATTCTTCATCCGTCATATCCTTAATCCTTTCTGTATTAATCCCCTAAGCCTTTCTGGGTCACCACGAGGTATGAAAATAGACCAGTCAAAGGCTTATTTAGGCACGGGTCAGGCACAAAGCCTGACACACGGATTACACGGATTAACCATTTAATTTCTCAAGAAAAGGGGCTTCCCTTTTCTTGAGACCAGCCTCCGCCGAAGGCGGATGTTGGTCATCCCTCAATCCAGACTTAACGGGATTGAGGGATGACCCATGGCTTTAACCGTGAAATCCGTGCCAAAAATTTATTTTTGTATTAAACCCTCATGCCCGCC
>CAZVHO010000298.1:0-3419 GCA_964627515.1 uncultured Thermodesulfobacteriota bacterium
ATCAAGAGGCTTAAGATTAAGACGATAATCAATTCCAGTAAGGTGAATCCGGATTCGTTTTTAGATTTAAAAAGCGAATATCGAATATCGAATATCGAAACCTTATGGAAATTTAACAACATCTTATTCACCGCAAAGCCGCCAAGAACGCAGAGTGAATTGTGATTGAACAATCCCGTGAGAGGCGGGGTTGTTCAACATTGCTCAGGCCTTGAAGTTTTTGCCTCTCGAATCCTAAATCTCTAGTTTGAAGCTCATAACACATACATTCTTCATAAACTGACTCAAGTAGCCCAGGACCCAATTCTTTATGTACCTCAATAGCGACATTTATAATCCTGCTGCTTAATTTGTTTAAATCCATCACGTTTTAATTGCTCTTGAAGGCATTATTTGTTTCGTTTCTGTCCTCTCAACAGAAACGAAAACTAATTTCCCCTTTGCGCCCTTTGCGCCTTTGCGGTGAAAACATTTATTTCAGAATGGCAGATCTGTCATACTAAAAATAGCCATGAGCATCGATAACACGATAAAGCCGATGACCAGCCCCATGCCTAATATCATGGCCGGTTCGAGAAAACCGACAAATCTTTTGATGGAAACACGCAGGCTTTTTTCGTAGGTCACGGCCACTTGCATCAGCATCTTGTCCAATTGACCGGTTTCTTCTCCGACTTTGATCATGGATAAGGCCAGGGGAGGAAATACATCGGATTTGGAAAGAGGGAAGGAAACCCCTTTTCCTTCCTTGACCCCTTTGGAAATCTCTTCCAGGGCCAGGGCGATGACCTGATTCGTAACCACATCCCGGGCATTTTTCAAGGCCTGCAGGAGGGGTACCCCGCTTTTTAAAAGAGTCCCCAGGGTCCTGCAAAACCGGGCCGTCTCCAACTTTCTGATAATGTCCCCTAACAGGATAAGTTTTAAACGATCCCATTGAAGGCGCCCTTGTTCCGATTTGATAATGGTCCGGAAAAGGATGCCGCAGAGAACCAGCAAGGCCAGGGCGATCCACCAATAGGATTTCAGACCCTGACTTATGGAAAGCAGAATCTGGGTCGATAAGGGCAGAGAGCTTCCCAATTCAGAAAAAATAACCGAGAATTTCGGAAGAACATAAGTAAGCAGTATGATGATCGAAAGACCGCCGGTCGAAACCAGAATAATCGGATAGATCATGGAGGTTAAGACCTGCTCTTTTAGTTCTTTGGTCGATTCCAGAAACTCATGCAGTTTCTCCAAAACTTCAATCAGAATCCCACCGGCCTCACCGGCCTTGACCATATTGACATAAAGTCTCGAGAAAATCTTTGGATGCTTCAGGAGGGCCTCAGAGAAAGAACCGCCTTCCCGGATGGACCGGAGAATATCCTGGATAACGGCTTGATTCTGCTTGCTCTCGGCGATGCCGGACAAAATGTTAAGGCTCCGGTCCAATGGCAAACCGGCCTCTAACAGGGCCGTTAATTCATTGGTAAAACTAAGGATGTCTCCTTTGGCTGATTTTAAGGAGAGGGATCTTTTGAACCCTTTTCCAGGGATGAAGACTTTTAAAGGGATGATCCCGGAATTTTTCAGCCGATCAATGGCCGCCTGTTCATCCGGGGCCTCAATGGCCCCTTCCAGGATAGCGCCCGAAATATTGGTTCCCCGATATGAAAAAACCGACATTAGTTCGTTGCTCGTTGCTCGTTGCTCGTTTCTCGTTGCTCGTTTTTTTGCTTGTGTTTGTTTGTTTTAACCAGCAACCAGTAACGAGTAACCAGTAACGGGTTCAGGTTAAACTTCTTGGGTGACTCTAAGCACTTCATTTAAAGTGGTTACGCCTTCCCTGACCTTCTCCAGTCCGTCTTCCAACAGGGTTTTCATTCCTTTTTGTTTGGCCACTTCACGCATCTGGTGGGCGTCCACATTTTTAAGGATCATCCTTCGGATTTCATCATCGACGATGAATAATTCGAAAATTCCGATGCGCCCGTAAAAGCCGGTAAAGGCGCAATGTTCACAGCCGGTTCCCTTATACATAGTCCGGATGTTGCCCAACTGCATCTGGCTCAACTCTTCCTGAACCGAAGGGGCGGTTTCCACGGCCTTGCAGACCGGACAGATCACCCGGACCAACCGTTGGGCCAGAACCCCTCGTATCGTCGATGAAAGGAGAAAACCTTCCACCCCCATGTCCAGCAAACGGGTAACGGCACTGGGGGCATCGTTGGTATGTAAAGTGGAAAAAACCAGATGCCCGGTCAAGGCCGATTGAATAGCGATCTCCGCGGTCTCCAGGTCTCTGATCTCTCCGATCATGATGATATCGGGATCATGGCGTACGATATGCCGCAGGGTGTTTGCAAAATTCAACCCGATCTGGGGTTTCATTTGAATCTGGTTAACCCCTTTAAGCTGATATTCGATAGGGTCTTCCACGGTGATGATTTTTTTGTCCGGTGTATTGATCTTGTCCAGGGCACCGTAGAGGGTAGTGGTCTTTCCGCTCCCGGTTGGTCCGGTAACCAATATAATGCCATTAGGTTTTTTGATCAGTTGATTAAAGATCTGCAGGGTTTGGGTGGAGAAGCCCAGGAGATTAAGGTCGATGGTTATCCCTTCTTTCTGTAGGATCCGCATAACCACCCCTTCCCCGTAAAGAACGGGAATGGTCGATACTCGCAATTCAATATCCTTTTCAGCCACCTTTAATTTAATCCGTCCATCCTGAGGCAGCCGTTTTTCGGCGATATTCAGTTTAGACATGATCTTAAGCCTGGATAGAATAGCGGCTTGCAGCTTCTTGGGAAGGGATTCGATATCGTGTAATACCCCGTCGATGCGGTAGCGGACCTTCAGTTCGTCTTCGAAAGGTTCGATATGGATATCGCTGGCCCGGCTTTCCACCGCCCGGTTGATGACCATATTGACCAATTTGATGATCGGCGCTTCGGAGGCCAGGTCCTTGAGGTGTCCGATGTCCTCTTCCTCTTCACCCAGGAATTCAAGGTCACTGGTTCCCATGTCCTCGATGATGCGGGTAATATTTTGGGGTTCCTGGCCGTAAAACTTGCCGATGTATTCATCAAGCAATCTGGCCTCTCCACTATAGACCTGCACCTGGGCCGAGGTAGCCACCTGGAGGGCGTCAATCGTGACCTTGTCGTCAGGATTGCCCATGGCCACTTTCAAAACATTATTCTTAAATTCCAAAGGGACGATCATGTTTTCCCGGATGAAACGGAAAGAAACACCTTCTAAGGCCAGAGGAATCTTAGGGAGTTGTTCCGGTTGTAAGGGATAAATTTCAGACACGATTCAAAGCCTCGGGTTGATTGCGCCTGACAGGCGCTTTTTTAACTATAATTCTTCTTGGCCAGGTTTTCAATGGATAAAGGCGGAAACCGTTTTGCCCAGGGCCTGGCTTCCTCCAA
>CAZVHO010000299.1:0-3400 GCA_964627515.1 uncultured Thermodesulfobacteriota bacterium
AAAAAAATTCTCTCTGCGTTCTTTGCGCCTTTGCGGTGAATAAAAGCTCTCTTTGCAGAAGGCTTAACTCATACTGATTGAGGAGGCAATTCATGATAAAAAAAACCGATGAACAAATATCAATCCCCATGGTTGTGGATGTCCCTTTCGAGTTTGCGGCCGGACAGTACCTGACCCGGGCTTTGACGGAGCTTAGGGACAACGGGAAATTCTTGGGGGTAAAATGCCCGAAATGCGGACGGGTCCAGTTGCCCCCCAGGATTGTGTGTGCCGAATGTCATGTCAAGAATGAAGAATGGGTGGAACTCGGACTGGAAGGAAAATTGAAGGCCTTTACCATTATGTATCTGCCCCTCACCGATCCGACCACCGGCAAGCCGCACAACCCGCCTTTTGTTTACGGCTCCGTGCAGTTGGATGGGGCCACCTCGGTACTGGACCACTTAGTCAACATGGAACCCGATTTGGATAAAATCTGGGTGGGGATGCGCTTAAGAATTGTTTTGCGGCCCCAACAGGAGAGGATCGGTGATCTAAGCGACATCTTGTATTTCGAACCTCTGCCGGGTCAGAAGAAACCCGCGCAGAATTAAAGCTAAGGAGCAGGAAAATGGAAGATGCCAAAACCTATCCCCCCTTTGAAGTCAAGCAACGCCTGAAGGCCGACAGTTTGTACTATGCCGGGAAAATGGGGAGTCTCTTTTATGTCAATCTTCGGGACCATAAGGTCATTGTGGGGGTCCGTTGCCCCAAATGCAACAAGGTCTTCTGGCCTCCGAGGTCCACCTGCGGACATTGTTTTTCGGAATTGACCGAGGTGGTGGAGATCGGCCCCATGGGAACGGTCGAGTCCTATACGGTGGTGACCTACTCGGAACCCATCCATCCCCGCCAGGCACCCTTTGTCTATGGAGTCATCAAACTGGACGGAGCCGATACGGGAATAACCCATTTTATCGACGAGACGGATTATGAAAAAATCCATATCGGGATGAGGGTAAAACCGGTTTTTGCCGAGGAGCGAAAAGGAAACATATTGGATATCAGGTATTTTAAACCAATATAAGCCGGTACAAGGTGTAAGGTGTAAGGGAAAAGCGTATTCCTCACTCCCTGTGCCTTAAATCTTAAACCTTATACCGTACACCATGCATCTTATACCGGTCTTTACAGGAGGTCTTATGGACGAAAAGGAAAAGAAAAACTATCTGGCCATGTGGAACGGCAGCCGGGGTGCGGATCGTAATCCGGTTAATTATCAGCGCCGGGATGATGGGAATCACATTTACAAAAGCGATCAATACTTCGAGTGGTGGTATCTGGATTGCTCTTTTGATAACGGATACCATGCGGTGGCCACCTTCCACTACATGAATGGTTTCATGAATCCTATCGTGCCGACTTCGCAGGTTATGATCTACAAACCAGACGGCACCAAGGTAGTACGGTTCGCTTCCTTTAAGGAGGATGAAATTTATGCCGGTGCGGATTACTGTGACGTGAGAATGGGTAATGACTGGATCAAAGATACCGGTGACGGATATGAGGTCTCTATCAAGATCAAGGGGGTGGGCCTTCATCTGACCTTTAAGAATATCGTCCCGGGTTGGAAACCCGGCACGGGATTTCTTTACAAAAACGAAGAAAAAGGACAGTTGTCAGGATGGTGCGTTCCAGTCCCTTATGGGGAAGTAAGCGGTGAACTCTTTCTAAAAGAGGAGACCCTGAAAGTCAGGGGTGCGGGATACCATGATCATAACTGGGGAAACTGTTCCATGCACGGGTTTATCGAAGGTTGGTACTGGGGCCGGATTCACAACCGCGATTATACCATCGATTACGGCTGGGTCATCCCGAGGGATAATGAGGCCCCCATCATGTCGCCCCTTCTGTTGGCCAAAGGCGGAGAGATCGTCCTTTCCACCGACATGATGAAGGCGGAGTTTGCCGACATCGTCCGGGATGAAACAAACGGCAAAGACTATGCCAAAACATTAACCATCTCAACCGATGTGAAAGAGGTCAAGCTTCTACTGAAAATTAATACAACCAGGGAAATCGAATCCATGGAGCTTCCAAAGGTGACGGACTGGAAGCAATATTATTACCGCTTTCTGGCCGACTATGATATGAAGATCGAAATTGATGGTCAGAAAGACCAGGTTGGTGGAGAGATGCTCCATGAACTTATGCTGCTTTGAAAGGAAACAATTATGAATTCGAATGATGTGGTTATTGTCAGTGCGGTAAGGACACCCTTCGGCCGTTTTGACGGTGTACTCAAAACGGTTTTGAGTATAGACCTGGGTGTCTTGGTCCTGCAGGAAGTGGTTCGCCGAATCAATCTCGATCCGGGACAGGTGGACGAGATGTACTACGGTACCTGCATTCCCGCCGAATATGCCATCTATACTAATGTGCCGGCCAGGCAGATTACCCTTTTGGCCGGGTTCCCGGAAAATAATATTTCGCTGACCATCGACCGGGCCTGCTGTTCCTCCATGACGGCCCTGCGCCTGGGCTACCGGGCCATCAAATCGGGCGATGCCCAAATCGTTATTGCCTCCGGTGCGGAAAACATGGCCAATGCCGGACTCATCGCCAGTGCGGCCAAGGCCCGCTGGGGTGTGCGCCTGGGACCTCTGGAACTGGAAGATGTCCTCTATGAACTCGGGTACAGCAGGAAAGGCTTTGCGCCAGTGGCCACCGATGCCGGCCAGGTGGCCGTTGAATACGGGGTGACCCGGGAAATGCAGGATGAATGGGCCATAGACAGCCACCAAAAATATTTCCGGGCCTTTCAGGAAGGAAAATTTAAGGTCGGCGAAGAACTGATGAGAATTGAAATCCCTCAAAAGAAGGCGTCCATCATCCTCGACCGCGATGAATCTCCCCGGGATAATCTGAGCCCGGAGAAAATGGCTGCTTTAAAGACCGTTTACGGCAGTCCTACCGTTACCGCCGGTAATGCCCCGGGATTAAACTCCGGGGCCTCCGCCGTAGTCCTTATGAGCTGGCAGAAGGCCGAATCTCTGGGGCTTAAGCCCCTGGCCCAGATCATGGCCTGTGAAGCCGGCGCTGGAACGCCCAAGTACATGGCCTGCGTCCCGGCCCAAACCATCGAAAAAATGTTTGCCCGGACCGGCCACACTATCGACCAGATGGACCTGATCGAGATCAACGAAGCCTTTGCCGCCGTAACCCTGGTTTCGCTCAAGGAATTGGCCAAGGGGGATGAGGGGAAATGGCAGGCCTTGCAGGACAAAACCAATGTCAACGGCGGCGCCGTGGCCATCGGCCATCCGGTGGGGGCCAGCGGTGCCCGGATCACCATGACCATAATGTACGAACTGATGCGGCGAGGCGGCGGTATGGGTGTGGCGGCCATCTGCGGAGGGCT
>CAZVHO010000300.1:0-3378 GCA_964627515.1 uncultured Thermodesulfobacteriota bacterium
CCGGCGGCCACGACCAGGGATTCAGGATGGTTCCGGATGACCTGACGGACCATCTGAGCCGATTGTCTCTGGGCCTCGGCCGTAACGGCGCAGGTATTAATCACATAAAGATCGGCTTTTTCTTTGAAGGGGACGGCCTCCCACCCCTGATCCTGAAAGCGTTCCTCCAGACAGGCGGATTCAAACTGATTGACCTTGCAGCCCAGGGTGTAGACAGCCACCCTCGGAGGGTTATTCTTTCCAGGTTTCTTCAATCCAGCCCCCTCCCACTAATTGGTCCTCAAGATAAACCACTGCGGCCTGTCCAGGTGTGACCGCCTTTTGCGGCTTTTCAAAATGGAGATCCGCCCTCCGGTCATCGATGATCCGGATTATGGCCCCTGCCGGTTTATGCCGGTAGCGGATCTGGGCCGAAACTTTCAGGCCGTCGATTTCGGGGGGCCGGCTTAAGAAATGAAAATCAGAGAGCCTGCAGCCGGCGGATTCCAAATCTTTTTTAGCGCCGATGACCAGGCGGTTGCGGTCCGGTTCCAGACGGATCACATAAAAGGGTTCGGCCGCCGGTATTCCCAGCCCCCTTCTTTGTCCGACCGTATAGGCGAATAATCCCTGATGGGTTCCCAGCTTTTTTCCTTCCTGATCGACCACATCGCCGGACCGGCTCAGGTCTAAAGAGGCCTGTTTGAGCAGAAACTCCCGGTAGCCTTCCTGAGGCAGGAAACAAATATCCTGGCTTTCTCCTTTGGGATTCATGGGAAGTCCTATTTCCCGGGCAAAGGCTTTAACCTCTTCCTTGGTCCAGTCGCTGAGGGGGAAAAGAACCCGGTGAAGGTTTTGGGCGTCAAGGCGATGTAAAAAATAGGATTGATCTTTTCCCCTGTCCCGCCCCCGGGCAACGGTCAGGCCTTCCCCCCAGGGGGCCGGAACAATCCGGGCGTAATGCCCGGTAGCAAAAAAATCAGCCCCCAGATTTAAGGCTTTTTGAAACATGAGCCCGAACTTGATGGCCGGGTTGCAGACCACACAGGGGTTCGGGGTCCGTCCCAAAGCGTATTCGGAAACAAAATAATCGACCACTTTTTGCTGAAAAGGTTCTTTTAAAGGAAGCACCTCCAGGGGGATGTCTAAAAAGGAACAGAGCTTTTCCAGCCAGGGAAGGGGAGGTTCCGGGGAAAACCCAAAGTCGGCATGGAGCCCTATAACCCGATACCCTTCTTTTTTCAAGAGATAGGCCGACAGGGCGCTGTCGATTCCGCCACTCAGGGCTACGGCGATAGTTTTCACAAGACAATAATCATTAGACAGGATTTACAGGATTACCTGGATTTTTGGGCCTATCCTGTTCATCCTGTCAAGCAATTCAAGCGAACTTTTTAAAAACCTTTTCAAACCCGGCCAGGGATTTTTCAATGGTCTGGTCCGGCACGCAATAGGCGATTCGGAAATAACCGGGTTTGCCGAATCCCGTTCCCGGTACGGTCAGGATCAACTCTTCCTGGAGGGCCTGGACAAAGGCCACGTCATCCGGGATGGGTGACTGCGGGAATAGATAGAAGGCCCCTTCGGGCTTGACCAACTGATATCCGGCCCCGGTCAGTCCTTTGTAAAAAAGATCCCGCTTTTTTTGATAGATCCCGATATCCACCGTCAGACCCTGGACGGCCGGGAGAAGCCGCTGCATCAGGGCCGGGGCATTGACAAAACCCAGGATGCGGTTGGTGAAGGTAGCGGCGGCCATCAGCTCTTCCCTGTCCGGAGCCTGGGGATGGATGGCTAAATAGCCTATCCGCTCCCCCGGCAGGGAAAGGTCCTTGGAATAGGAGGTGACACTGATGCTTTGCCGGTAGGCCTGAAAGATGCTGGGCACCAGAACCTGATCATAGACGATTTTCCGGTAAGGTTCATCGCTGATCAGGTAAATGACCTGCCCCTGTTTTTTGCCATAGCCTTCCAAAAGTTCCCCCAATTTTTTGAGGGAGGTTTCATCATAGACCTTGCCGGTGGGGTTATTGGGGGAATTGATCAGGATGGCCTTGGTCCTGGGATTCAAGGCCTGTTCAATGGCCTTTAAATCAATGGAGAAATCCGGTCCGGTTTGAACCACCCGGGGGACCCCCTGAAAATTATCGGTATAAAAAAGATATTCCACGAAATAGGGGGCCAGGACGATTAATTCGTCGCCCGGGTCCAATAAGGCCTTTAGTAAGACATTCAAGGCCCCGGCTGCCCCGCAGGTCATAATGACCTCGTTTTCGCTGAAAGATAGATCGTGTTCCCTGGATAGAAATCCGGCAATGGCCTTTCGGGTTTCCACATAGCCGGCATTGGCCATATAGGCATGCAAACCGGATTGGGGTTGATTGATAATCGAGGCCAATACCTGGTGAACCGCGGCCGGCGGTTCCAGATTGGGATTTCCCAGACTGAAATCAAAGACATTCTCCGCCCCGTGCCGGGCCTTGAGCCGGGCGCCCTCCTCGAACATCTTCCGGATCCAGGAGGATTTTTCCATATAACCTTTTATTTTTTGGGCAATAGCCATGAGGTGCTCCTCTGGTTAAATATCCTTAAATTGCTTTTGGTTGATAGCGGTTCGGTTCACTAAAAAAATCCAGGGCCTTCATAGAGGAGAGGACGTGGGCCGAATGTACCGCCCCGGTCGGAATGAAATAAGAGTCGCCCTGTCGAAATATCCTGGTTTGACCATCGATGGTCATTTCGACTTCCCCTTCCAGGATCACCCCCCACTGGGCCTGATGGGCATGGGGAGGAATGTCAGCCGGTCCTTCGAGCGTAAAAAACACAGCCTGCATTTCCTTCCCCTGAAACAATTTTCCCTTGACTCCGGGGAAATTGATATCAACATCGGGCAGCTTCTCAATCATCTCGGGGAACAAAATTTTTTCCGTCAAGTTAACGTACCTCCACCGCTCATAAATGTCCGGTCATTTTCTTCGTATTTATTAAATAACACAATAAATTCTTCCGGTAAAGGGTAAAAATTTACCATCTACTTGACAAAACGAACCTCTCATGAAATAACTTATTAAACCTTCATGGACTAAGGGGGCACCGACGAATCATGAAAATAACATTGGGAGGCAATAGGCGATGGGCAAGGGGCAATAGATTAAACGATTTCAAGGTTTTTTCTTCACCCATAGCCAATTGCCCATAGCCATTTTGAGGTTTTTCCTTAGTTGAAACTTGAAACTTGCAACTTGACACTTTATTTTCGAGCTAACATGGTCCGAAAAGGGGGAATAGGATGAAAAAGATTCTGGTAACCGGCGGGGCAGGGTTTATAGGAAGCCATCTTTGTGAAACGCTTTTGAATCAGGGGAATGACGTTGTCTGCCTGGACAATTTTTTTACCGG
>CAZVHO010000301.1:0-3376 GCA_964627515.1 uncultured Thermodesulfobacteriota bacterium
GCTTTCTGTGAGGCGATTGCTTTGCCCTCTTCCATTACCAAAATCAGCCCTCCGGCCGTTTCAGGGGTTTTCCAGCGGGAGCGTCTGTTCAGGCTGCTCGATGATTACTGCCGGAGACCCGTTGTCTGGCTGTCCGGACCGCCGGGTTCCGGAAAAACCACCCTGGCGGCGACCTATGCGCAATCCGGATCGCGTCGTTCTTTATGGTACCAGCTTGATGAGGGCGATGGGGATTTAGCCGGCTTTTTTTATTACCTGGGACTGGCCGCCCAAAACGCCCTGCCCGGCATGAAAAAGCACCTGCCGCTTCTGACCCCGGAATACCAGACGGGCCTTCCCACCTTTACGCTCCGTTACTTTGAAACCCTTTATAATCATCTCAGCTCATCCTCAGCCGAATCTAACCTTTCCCCTGCTGCCAGGGGATATGAAGGGAAGGCCGGAAAAAGAACAAGGTGGAACAGGACCGGCCAAGATGCATTTCTTCTCATTTTCGACAACTATCAGGAAGTACCTGTTGATTCAAGATTCCAGGCCATGATGGCCCAGGGTCTGGAAATAATCCCGCCGGGTATCAATGTCCTGGTCCTCAGCCGGCGCGAACCGCCTCCGTCCCTGGCCCGTCTGCGGGCCAATGAGAAGATGGACCTCATCGGATGGGACGAGTTAAGGTTGACGGCCGCAGAATCCAGGGGAATAATCCGTTTGAAAAGGCAAAACAAGACGGCGGGAAAAATTATCGATGACCTCCTGGTCATGACCGACGGCTGGGTGGCCGGACTGGTGCTCCTGATCGAAGCGGCCAGGAGACAGACCGCCTCATTTCCGCTCACCGGTCATTTAACCCGGGATGAAATATTCGATTATTTTGCTGCTGAGATCTTTAACCGGATCGATCAGGAGACCCAGGCTTTTTTAGTCCAGACGGCCTTCCTGCCCCACATGACACCCCAAATGGCCGGGAGGCTCACGGGTAGTGACCAGGCCGGAAAGATCTTGGCCAGATTGACTCAGGACAATTTTTTTACCTCCGGATACACCCTTCAGGAGGGCTCCTGTCGATACCATCCGTTGTTTCGTGAATTCCTGATATCCCGGGCCCCTGGTTTATTCAAATCCGAAAAGATAAAGGCCATCAGGAGAGATTCTGCCGAACTCCTGGAGGAATCAGGTCAAATCGAAGAAGGGGCCGAACTTTTCCTCCAGGCCGGAGATTATGAAAATGTGATCCGGCTGATACTCGGCCAGGGGGCCTCTCTGTTGGGGCAGGGGAGGAATCAGACCCTTCGGGAATGGCTAAACGGCCTGCCCCGGCAAGTCGTCGAGACCAGTCCCTGGCTTCAATACTGGATGGGGATGTGCTGCCAGTTTGACGACCCGACTCAAAGCCGCCACTGTTTTGAGGAGGCCTTCCGGGCCTTCGAAGCCTTGGGGGAGAAAACCGGCCTCTTCCTTTCATGGGCCGGCCTGGTCTTTTTACTGGCTAATTCTCTTGAGGATATCAAAACCCTGGACCGCTGGAGCGCAACATTTGACGACCTCATAAACCGTTTCGGTTTTATCCCCACAGAAGAGATCGAATTAAAGGTTTTGCCGGTTCTCTTATATTCCGCTATCCATCAGTCTAAATACCGCAATCTGGATGTCTATATCGAACGGGCCTTGCTCCTGGCCGACCGCAGCAAACAGATCGAAATGAAGATCCACTTGTTGTCCAATCTGGCTTCCTGTTTGATCGTTCGCCGGGGCGAAATGCACCGGGCCGGTATGATCCTCGACCAGGTCAAACACCTGGCCCGGAAAAGGGACATTCCTCCGATTAACCGGCTATCCGCCAAATTTTCTGAAATCCTGCTGTATACCTTTTCCGCCCGCCATGAGGCCTGCATTAAGGCCGTTACCGAAGGCCTGAAATCCGGGGAGGAGACGGGCATCCACCTGCTGGACGGCAAGATGCTGATGCAGGGGGCCATAAGTGCTTTGAACTGCTCCGAAGAGGGGGGGGCGGGCCGGCTGATTGAACAATTGGCCACCAAATCGGCAACCCTGGATCGATACGATTATGCAGCTTATCGCTGTCTGGCGGCCATAGTAGACTTTTGTCAAAACAGATTCGAGACCGCTCTGGTCCATATCGGACGCTCCATCGCCACCTTTGAAGAGATCGGACAGCCCGTTGCCCTTATCTTTACCTATCTGGTCAAGGCCCAGATTCTCCAGGCCTCCCGACGATTCAGCGAGGCCGCGGGGTATCTCGACACCGCTTTGGCCCTGGCCCTGGACATTAAGGCGGATCATTTGAAATCCGCCAGCCTGCTCATCAAGGCCCACTTTCACTTTTCGGACGGTGATGAGAAAACGGGGCTGGACCTGCTCTCCCAGGCCCTGGCTCTGGGCAGGGAGACGGGTAATTTTCTCACCTTTGTCTGGCAGCCGATCGTCAAGGCTGAACTCTGTGCCAAGGCCCTTGAGGCCGGAATCGAGACGGCCTATGCGCAGGAGCTGATCCGGCGCTGCAATCTCCACCCACCGGGGATTTGGGTGGAGAACTGGCCCTATCCCCTGAAGATATACACCCTTGGCCGGTTCGGGATCATAAACGATGGCAGAACCCTGTTGTTTTCCGGAAAGGCCCGGCAGAAACCCCTTGCCCTGCTCAAGGCCTTGATTGCCTTTGGCGGCCGGGATGTGACCGAAACCCAGTTGACCGATGCCCTCTGGCCTGAGGCGGATGGCGACGGGGCCCATCTTTCGTTTAAATTCACCTTGCATCAGTTGAGAAACCTGCTTGGAAACGGAGAGGCCCTTCGGCTGAAGGAATCCAAAGTGACCCTGGACCCCCGGTATTGCTGGGTGGATGTCTGGGCCTTTCGCCAGGCGGCCGGGCAGGTGGAGGAAAATTTTAAGAGAACCGGTTCCCTGTTTCTGGCCCTTTCCGAGAGGGCTATTGCCCTGTATCAGAAGGACTTCCTGGCCGGGGAAGATGGCTATCAATGGATTTTTCCCATGCGGGAGAGGTTGAAGGCCCGCTTTATCCGGCTGATTGAAATGGCCGGCCGGCACCACGAAGGGGCCGGTGAATGGGAAAAGGCCGCAACTTTTTATCAGAAAGCCCTTGATGTCCAGGACCTGCAGGAGGAATTCTACCGCGGAATCATGCGCTGCTACCAAAAACTCGGGCGCCGGGCCGAGGCCCTGGCCGTTTATCAGCAATGCCGGACAGTGCTCGATGCCGCCCTGGGGATCGAACCCTCTGAAGAGACCGAAGCACTCTGCCGGGCCATAAGGCAGAAGCAAAAATAAGACCTCTTTTTTTTCTTTTTCTTTCTATCCTATTTCTATCCCCTTCTGTTTTATAAACGATCCCCATGGAAAC
>CAZVHO010000302.1:0-3320 GCA_964627515.1 uncultured Thermodesulfobacteriota bacterium
AACGGGCTTCCGGTTTTTTTGAACCGGCTTCCGTCGCAGATGGATAGCAGGTTTTCTACTATCACGATAATTTATACGCAAAGGTTGTACCAAATTATTGTAAAAACATATGTACATGAATTAACTCATATATTTATAAAAATGATATTAGGCCGGATCATGAACTGAAGGATTTTTACTTCATTAAGGAGCAAAAAATGGGTTCTAATCCCTACGGTTTTGGGTTGGGGAGAAAGAACGGATTTTTTAATAGGTTTTTCAAGTCAAAGCAGGTAAAACCATTATGGAGACGATCCTCAGCAATAATCCGCGCTGAACCCGTTAAGAATTTTGGTACTGGGGCTTCAAGGCGAAGCTTACTCAGTCAAAGCAGGAGGGAGTCTTGTGAAAGCAAAAAGGATAAAACTGGCCCTATGGGCAACGGCGATCTTTTCAGCCCTGACAGTTGGTTCAATGCCGGAGGCCCCGGCCTGTACTCGAGCGGTCTATCTCGGGCCCAAGGGTACGGTCATCACGGCCCGCTCGATGGACTGGGTGGAAGACATCCATACCAACCTCTGGGCCTTTCCCCGTGGTATGAAACGAGACGGGGCTGCGGGGGCGAAGTCGATCTCCTGGACCAGGTTCGGCAGCGTCGTAGCCTCCGGCTATGACCTCGGTGTCGCCGACGGTCTGAACGAGGCGGGCCTTCTGACCAACCTGCTGTACCTGGTCGAGTCCGACTACGGCAAGCCAGACGGCAGCAAGCCGACGCTCTCGATGAGCCTCTGGGCTCAATACGTTCTCGACAACTTCGCGACCGTCGCTGAGGCCGTCGAGGTGCTGCGCCAGGAACCCTTCTTCATCATCGCCCCGAGGCTGCCCAACGGAATCGGTGCCCAATTGCACCTTTCTCTTTCGGACCCGACCGGTGACTCGGCTATCTTCGAGTACGTCAAGGGCAAACTGGTCATCCACCACGGGCCTGAGTACCAGGTCATGACCAACTCGCCGGTTTTCGACGAGCAGCTCGCCCTGAACAAGTACTGGGAGAAGATCGGCGGGATGACGATGCTCCCGGGAACCAACCGGGCGGCGGACCGCTTCGTCCGCGCTTCCTTCTACATCAACGCCATCTCGAAGACGGACAATATCAGACAGGCCGTGGCCTCGGTCTTTGGCGTGATCCGAGGTGTGTCGGTCCCGCTGGGCATCAGCACGCCGGGCCAACCGAACATTTCCAGCACGCTCTGGCGCACCGTGGCCGACCACAAAAACCGGGTCTACTACTTCGATTCGGCGACGAGCCCGACGGTCTTCTGGATACCGCTGGCCGATCTCGACTTCAGGAAGGGCCTGCCGGTGAAGCGGCTTGAGCTGGTAGGGGGCAAGACTTACAGCGGCAACGCCGCGGCGCAGTTCAAGCCGGCTGAACCGTTCAAATTCATGCCAGCCTCGGAGGATTGACCACTACCCCCAGCGCCGCCTGGATCTCCACGCGTTTCATCTCTCCCAACATGATTTTCAGCATCTTCAAGACTTCGGCGGAAACTTGCCCTGTGACTTGCCCCGTGACTTGTCCGGTAGCTTCTGGGGTACTTGCGGTGTCCTGCTTAGAACCTTCTTTTCAGGATTAAAAATGGTACTTTAGGAGCTTATTTACCCCTCGTTCTATATATGAATCTTCGAAATTTCAATACCCTCGGATGGTCCACCCCCCCCCTCAACCCCTGACAATCTGTGAGCAAATCGGTTATTCGCGGTCAAGCCACCGCCGATTCGAAAGGGTTTTCTTTACTCTCAAGTTTATAAGTTAACCGCGTCCCCTTATGTCACTCGTTTTGGAACGTCATTACACAGCCGCGGCTTTTATTACTTCATCCGGTCAAGAAGGTCTGGGCGGCACCTTTAAAACCCCGTCAGAAGATTTGTCTCTCGAACGTTTTGCAAAAATCCTTGTTGCCCATGTGGCGACCTTTGTCTGAGAATATGCCATCCACATTCCACAGGTTGATTAAGGGGGATGCCAGGGACTTGTCTTTCTTGGAAGACGGGTCTGTCCATCTTGTCGTCACCTCTCCGCCTTATTGGAACCTAAAGCGTTACAATGAAAGCCCTGGTCAGCTCGGGCATATTCAAGACTACGAAGCCTTCCTCGGAGAGCTGGAAAGGGTCTGGCGGCACATATTCCGCATCCTTGTACCGGGCGGGCGTTTGGTGTGTGTTGTTGGGGATGTCTGTGTCGCCCGGCGCACCTTCGGGCGTCATCTGGTATTCCCCCTTCACGCGGACATCTGCGTCATTTGCCGCCGTATTGGTTTCGATAATCTCAACCCGATTGTCTGGCACAAGATTGCTAATGCCTCCTATGAAGTGATGAATGGGTCAAAATTTCTCGGCAAACCCTATGAACCGAATGCCATTATAAAAAATGATATGGAATTTATCCTCATGCAGAGAAAACCTGGCGGGTATCGAAAACCCACCGAGGAACAGCGTAAGGCGAGCAAAATAGGCAAGGACGATTTTGATCGTTGGTTTCAACAAATCTGGACCATTCCAGGGACGTCTACCAGGCACCATCCCGCACCCTTTCCCTTGGAGTTGGCAATCCGGCTGATCAGAATGTTCTCCTTTGAGGGGGACACCGTCTTAGATCCCTTCTGCGGCTCAGGTACAACCATGATCGCGGCTTTCCAAACAGGCCGCAACAGCATCGGAGTGGAGATTGACGCCGATTATTGCCGGATGGCCGCTCATTACTTAAAATCGGAGACCTCCGATCTTTTTTCCCCCGCGCAACTTACCTTTGAAAAAGTTTCCGCAGAGCAGGCCTGCATGGTCAAGGAAGATCGATCTTTATACGAAGTGAAGCCTTCAAAAAGAAAAGTAAAATTGACCAACCGGTGAGCTTACCGCCCGGCAACAAACTTCTTTTGCCTTGCAAATTTAATAGTTCTTGTTTATTTGAGGGGTGTTTGAGCGGTTCTCGGGCAGAAGAATAATCCAATTTTATTACCCGGGTAATAAGTGTAGTGTTGATATTATTGACAATATTTACGTTACTGATCCAGTTTTGGCTTTTATTAAAATACTCGGCAGCCCTTGGTTGGAACCGGCCTTTTTCTTCTCTCAAGAGTTTTTTTCTTTAAGCCGGCTCTAAAACGGTGGCCCTTTTCCATGGGCGGTGTTGAGCTTGGTGGTCAGAGCCAGGTCTGCCTCTTCGTTAACCTCCATAACTTCTGCTTCAAATGCTTTATCCCCCGTCGTGGGCATAGTCTTTCTTTAACAGCCTGATCTCTAATTGTTAAGCACGTTCTGCACGAACGTCCCGTATTACG
>CAZVHO010000303.1:0-3283 GCA_964627515.1 uncultured Thermodesulfobacteriota bacterium
TAGTCACAGCCATAGGCTGGTTCGGGGCCAGAATGACCTTTCCCATCGAACGGGAGTGACCCTTCTTTTTAAATTCTTACAAAGCATATCTGAGGATTTATCTCTAACATTTTTAATAATCGAGCTTGTTGCGATGCCAAGAATCCAGAAGTCAGAATCCAGAATCCAGAATAATGGTATATTTTTTATTGGGGTTATTATTCATTCTGAATTCTGACTCCTGAATTCTGAATTCCAAAATTTCAAATATTTTTGGCTATGTCTTTACCGCCACCCCAAGGAGTCCCACCCACTCCAACTCGATAAACTCCTTTAAATCAAGCCTGGCCTCAGATAGAGCCTTACGGAGATCCGGACCCGAGAAGCGGTCTTCCGTAGGATGGAGGAGAATGTGCCGGGTAATGAAATTCTGGTAAAGGGCCGGATAAAGTTCTTCAATAAAAAAGACACCGCCCGGTTTCAACACCCGGGCGATTTCAGACAGGGAAGAGCGCCAATCCAGGGCATGGTGCAAGACCCCAAAACCGAAGACGGCGTCCAGGGAACCTTTTTTTACCGGAAGGCAGGAGCAATCCCCGGCCAATAAAGAGATCCTCTTTTTTTTCGATGGGGGAAGGTAGACCGTCGCCTTCCGGAGCATGGCGACATCCAGATCCAGGGCATGGACCCGGTCCGGTCCATATTCATCCAGGATGAGCCCGGCCCCGGCCCCCCGGCCGCAGCCTATTTCCAGGACGCAGGCCCCCGGTTTGAGGGGCATCATCTTCTTGAGTCGGCGGATTTCGATCCGTTGTTCCAAAACCCGCAGAGGGTTATTGACGACCCATCTTTCAGCCCAGTTCAGTTTCATTTTTGATCCCCCAATGGACGACGGCAATACCATTGGTCAAAGGTCGATAGGCCACCTGGCGAAAGCCGATTTCCTCCAACCGGCTGCTCAGTTCCGCCGGAGTAGGAAAAAGCCGGATAGACTCGGGGAGATAGGTATAGGCCTGACGGGAGCCGACAATCAGAAGTCCAAGAAAGGGCATGATATGGAAGGAATAAAAATCGTACAGCCAACGGAACCAGGGCCAGATGGGTTTTGAAAATTCCAGGCACATCAATCTCCCCCCAGGCTTGAGAACCCGGAACATTTCCCGGAAACCTTTGTCTATATGGGTCAGATTCCGGATTCCAAATCCGACCATGGCGGCATCAAAAGATTCCGATTTAAAAGAAATCGATTCGGCATCCCCCTGAACAAAAAGGATTTCCTTCCGGGCGGGGGCGTTGGTCGATTTGTGCCGGCCCATTTCCATCATGGCCCGGTTGATGTCATAAATGAATACCCGGCCGGACCGTCCCACCTTTTTTACAGCCAGGATAGACAAGTCTCCGGTACCGCCGCAAACGTCAAGAACCCGGTCTCCCGGTTTCAATCCCAACAACTTGATGGCCCTCCTTTTCCAGAGATAATGGATGCCGAAGCTGAGTAAGGTGTTCATCAGATCATATTTTTGGGCCACCGTATCGAAGTGATTTCTTACCCAGTTGGCTTTTTCCTTCACGGGAACCTTACGATATCCGAATTGGGCCGTTTCCGCCTCCCCAGTGGAAGGTTGAAAGGCTCCTTCTTTTTTTTCAGGAGCGGATGTGAGAGGTTTATTGTTTGTCATTCTCATTTCCTTATCAAATCGTCATGCCCCCAGGGATGCCACAAATCATGTAAATGGTCTTCTATGGATTCAAGGAGACTCTTGCGGCTTTTGTCCCATCCCACCATCCGGACACCTTGAGCCGGTCCGAGATAGGGGAATTTATCAGCCGCGGTCAGGCTGGGGAGAATGCCTGGGGTCATGGCTTTTTTTCAAAATATCCTCAACAGTTCAAATAGAATACCACAGGACAGGGAATCCGGGCAAGTGGATAAAAGCAAATAGAGTTACGGGTTACGGGTTCAAAAAGAGCATTTTCATGATTCATGGTACCCTTGGGGCATTCTACTTTAATCCGGTATCGGTTACTGTCCTTATCCAGTATCCAGTATCCAGCAACGAGTAACCAGCAACCAGTATCCAGTATCCAGTATTATATAACCAGCCTGGCGGCGGCTCTGGCCAGGTCATAAAAATAAGCCGGGAAAAGGCCTCCGCCGACATTGATAACAATCATGGCTATTGTGAGCAGCCTGGTCGGCCAGGACAAGGGAATGGGGGGCAGATTTTTTTCGGGCTCAAGGAAGTAGGCCGCCTTGACCACCAGGGCATAATAATAAAGGGAAACAACTACATTAATCATAGCAATCAGAACCAGATAAAAATAACCCTTTTCCATGGCCGCCAGGAAGATCAAAAATTTCCCGGTGAAGCCGATGGTGGGCGGGAGGCCCCCGAGACTGAAAAAACCGAGCAACAGGGCCATGGCCAAAAGAGGGGACCTTTGATGCAACCCGGCCAATTGGGCAATTTTAAGATCCTGGCCTTCGTCGGCCCTCTTGACCACCACCAGAAAGCAGAGAAAATTCATGACCAGATAAGCCATGGCATAAAAGATGGCCCCGGCATAACCCTTCTCGTTCATCGTCAGGACCCCAATGAAGACATATCCGGCATGGGCTATGGCCGAGTACCCCAATAGTCTCTTCAGGTCCTTTTGGACCAGGGCCACCAGATTACCCAGGGTCATGGAAGCGATGGCCAGAACGGCCAGGATTGGGATCAGGGGCCGGCTGCCGCTGCCGCTCAAAGACACCAGACGAAGCAGGATGGCAATGGCTGCTACTTTGGTTGAGGTGGCAATATAGGCGGTCACCTGGTTGGCTGCACCCTGATAGACATTCGGCGCCCAGAGGTGAAAAGGAAAGAGGGCCAGCTTAAAGAAAAAGCCGCTTAAGGTGAAAAGCAGGCCGATAAAGACCGTGGGAGATCCCATCAGATGGGGAAGGACCTTTAAAAGTCCGGGGAGATAGGTCGTTTGGGCGGCCCCGTAGAGCAAGGCCAGACCGAAAAGCATTATGGCCGAGGTTGATATACCAATCAGAAAATATTTTATCCCCGCTTCCTGGTGAATGCCGTATCCTTTCCTTAAAGGGACCAGGAGATAAAGGCAATAGCTGGTCAGCTCCAGAGCGACATAGAGGGTCAGCAGCTCGACGGCGCTGACCAGTATCATCATGGCCAGTGTCCCAAGGATCAGGAGGAAATAAAACTCAGGATGGCGGTCTTCCTGGATGCCCCGGAGTTCCCTGCACAGGCCGACAATCAAAAAAACCCCCGCAGCCAGCATGAACTTGAAAAGCTGG
>CAZVHO010000304.1:0-3257 GCA_964627515.1 uncultured Thermodesulfobacteriota bacterium
TTGCATGCTTCGTGGCGCTCCGGATAGACATGGGGGCTTAATAAGAAACAGACCCCTTAGTTACCTGCCAAGCGATTTATAATCTCCCCCAATCGCTCCCCTTTCTGACAATGGGTCTGGTAAAAATCTAGATAGTGATTCAGGACATTGAGCATTTCATCTTTGGAATAAATTTTACCCAGATCTTTTCCCAATTGAGGATGGCGGCCGAGTTTACCGCCCACCAGGACCCGGAAACCTTGAGAATCCTCTTGGAGCGTGCCTGTCGGGCAAACCGTAATACATTGGCCGCAGGAAAGGCATTTTTCAAAATCGATGGCCGGGTTCTCTGCGCCTTCAACCAAGCTAATGGCCTCTTCCTGGCAAGCTTCAAGGCAGGCGCTACATTGCGTGCAGGATTCTTCGGAAACCCTGGGGCGTTTGACCCCGATGAGGCCGAAGTCGACGATCTGGGGACGGGGACAGGCATTAGGACAGCAGGAAAGGGAAACCCGGAATTCATGGTGCAGCTTTAACGGCCCCTTAACCCGTTCTTTTAAAAAAGATTTCAAGTCTCTTTTGCCGAGTTCCCCTTCCAGGACTTGAGCGATTCCTTCACTTTCCACGACCTGGTTGGGGCAGCCGGACGGTCCGAAACAGGTCTCCACCTGAAAGCCTTGAACCTCCCGGTCCATCTCTTTAAGAAAACGCTTCTGGCTGGCATGGACATGGTCCAGGGTGACTTCGGAACTCCGGCCACGGGCAGCCTCTTCTTCGACTTTCTTTTTAACCTTTTTTCGAACAAAAAAGGGGACCCGGGAGATCACCTCTTCTGCTTCTTTGGTCCATTTCATTTTAAACCCTAACCAAATTGAAATTTCTCTGTAACACGTTCCTGGTTCCTCGTTACTCGTTTTAACCAGCAACCAGAAACCAGCAACATGCAACGAACTGCCGTAACCCGCAACAGCGAAATGTTAGAGATAAATTCTCAGATACAGAGCACTAAGCGCCTAATGCTCTGCGGGGCGCCACGAAGCATGGAAATAATTTTCTTTTAAATTCCGAAATTCGAAATTCGAAATTGGACTCTATTTCCGCCTTTTCTTGACCATCTCGGCTGCGACGGCCGTGCCTTTATTCGACCAGGCCTGGCGCACATAACTGATGATGGCGGCCAGTTGCTGATCATTAAAGGTATCTTTCCAGGTCGGCATCTGGCCTAATTTTCCTTTTCGACCATTTAAGACCGTATCAATCACCTTGGTCGCCTCACCGACCACGAAGGGATTTCCATCCAAAGCCGGGAACTTGTTCGGCAGGCCCTGGCCGTTCAGGCGATGACAATCCGCACAGGTGCCTTCAAACAACTTTTTCCCTTCCTGGATTTGCTTTTCCGGCCCCTGGGCCTGACCCGGCGAATTCCAGCCGAAAAAAATGGCCGTTGAAACAATCCCCAGGAAAGCAGCCACTACTCGCAGCCATTTAATAGGCGACGAAAAACGTGTTTCCTTTTCGCCGAACGCTGAACGTTCTTTCATCTCATCATTTCCCCATGGACTTAACAGGGGTTATCATCTCCTGGATCCCGAAGGGGTCCTTGAATTCCAACTCCGGTCTGAACTTGAGCTTTTTAACGCCCCGATTATTTAAATACTTGGACATTTCCATGTTAATATCGGCCGGCACATCCACCCCGGCTTTGGCCAGGGCTTGTCTCAGCAGGGCCTCGGCCTTCATGGCCATGGCTACGGCATCGCCGCAGATCCGGCCGGCTTCAGAAGGATTGTGAAAGCCCACGGAATTTTCCGCACCGATAAAGATGATCCGGTACATGGCTTCTTCGTATAGACTTTTGGCTTGCTGATAAAAGGCCTTATCGATATTTTTGCCCTGTTCCTGGGCCTTATGGGCCGTCTCAAAAAGTTTGGCCGAAACGGACGCTGCATACCCGGCCCGATTCATCATGGAAACGGTGCGGTCCTGGATGGCGATCACCTGTTCCGTCAACCACTGGGAGGTTTCCGTATGACATTGCTGACAGGCCCGCATATCGTTTTTCAAGGGACTCATGACATTATGATCCGAAATCTTGTTGGCCCCTACCTTGGTGTAAGGCATATGACAATCGGCGCAGGCCACATTGGCCTTCCAGTGGACACTGTTGCGGCTGTAAAATTCATATTCCGGGTGGCGGACAAAGCCCAGCTTAAAACCAGTGACGGCTTGTTTCCATTCCAGATTGGCCGGATCACTTTTGATGACCTTGATGATGTTCTCAACGGAAATATCCCCGACCTTACTGCCCTGCCAGGGAAAGAAGACTCCCGTCGATTTCATCTCCTTATCTTTGCTGATGACGTAGGTCACATGGCATTGGGCGCAGGCCAGACTGCGCAGCTCCTGGCGGCCGACCTGATTCACATCCTTGCCCATGTCGGCCAGGGCCTTTTTTAAAGTCCAACGGCTCAGTTTGGGATTCAGGGTCTTGTTGTCATGGCAATCGGCGCAGGCCACGCCCAATTTTTGGAATTGAGGAGGAATTTTACTGTGGACTTCCACATAAGGAAGCTGGAAGTAATTGAGCCCCATTTCCTGTTGCAGCTTCGGGGCATAGGGGGTCTTGCAGGTCAGACAGACCCCCCCGGCTTTGAGGCGGGAAGGATCAATCTCTAATTGGTCGATCAGCATATAATGATGTCCCCGGGGTTCATTGTATTCCACACCGAACCCCCAGCCGTTAAAGAGGAGGGACATGTAGGGGAATTCGCTTAATTTATCGTAGATGACCAGATCCGTGTCATAGCCCTTTTTATATTTACTTTTTCCGGCCGGTTTGGGATCTTTGGTCTTGAGCCAGGACTCATATTCCAGGGGATAGGCCTTGCCCCAGTTGGCCGGATCAAAATCTCCGTCGGTAATGGTTACGGTCCTGACCGGCTCCGGTTTGGAAGGGGAACAGGCATAGACTAATAATCCTCCTGCGGCGATCATAAGGGCGACAACCAAAACGAATTTTGTTTTTTTCATAAGCACCTTCCTTAATTTAATGGCTTATAAAAACATCAATCTCTATCTCAATCTTCCTATCCGCGCCCAGCCGGGTCGGAACGGGAGATTAGTTCGAAAATAGATTTTTGGCACGGATTTCACGGTTAATCCGCGTAATCCCTGTGTCAGGCTTTGTGCCTGACCCGTGCCTAAATAAGCCTTTTACCGCTCCTTTTCATGCTTCGTGGTGCCTGATCCCTGATCCCCGATCCCCGATCCCCGATCCC
>CAZVHO010000305.1:0-3248 GCA_964627515.1 uncultured Thermodesulfobacteriota bacterium
GGTTTAGTTCTTTTCAATACTACTTGTACCAATAAATTCCAAAATAATCCAGTTTTCTGATAAATTTTTTTATAGGGGAAAACCGTCAATAAAGTCAAGTCCGACTTCTGGTCTTCTTGAAAAATTACAGTCTGAGCCTTTTGTAACAGTTAAATTCATTAAAATAGGTCCGATCTTGTCTGACAATTACAGGATAGTTCCCTTTTCGGGGAAATGAAATTTGAAAGGATAGAATTTTAATTTTGGTGGCCCGGAGGGCTTGAGGGTTGAATAAGGTGCCGGGGAGGGCGGCAGGGGACCGGCCGCCCTCCGGTTGGTTCCGAATTTTTGATCAGGAGTTGAGAACGACCCTGGCCCGCTCATCCATGACATCGGTGATGAAGGGTATTTTCGTTTCCCGCTCGGTTTCCCGGTTGGCTGAGAAGACATCTTCTCTGGAAATATCTTTTAGACCGAACTTGCGGGCACCGGCCATCAGTTGCTGGAGGCCGGCGGCCAGTTTGTCGGCCAGGGTCCACATGGCGATGGCGCCGTAAGGTATATTTTTAATTTCTTTTGGACCGACTTTCTTCTGCACGTCATAATAGCCGGCGAAGATCTCCTCTGGCCTGGAACCGATCTCTTTTACCGAGGCGGCGAGATCATCCCAGTTGCCGTTGACTCGCTCTCTCTTATCGGAGTGAATGGCCCCCTCGATATTGGAACCGAGGAAACCGGGAATCATGGCTGCCCTTCCCATACAAATCATTTTGGTGAAGGGAGCCCCTAAAGCCAGGGCCTTAAATATATGATCTTCCCTGGCCAGTCCGCCGGCGAAGGCGATATCGACCACCTTCTGACCGCGAGCAGCCAGGATCGAAGCATATTCGTAGGTTTTGGCATGGAGAAGCAACGAGGGGACCCCCCAGGTTTCCATCATATTCCAGGGACTCATGCCTGTTCCACCGCCGGAACCATCTACGGTCAACAGGTCGAGCCCGGCATCCGTGGCGAACTTAATGGCCATGGCCAGGGCTTCCATCCCATAAGAACCGGTTTTCAGGGATATTTGCTTGTAGCCGAGCCGGCGGAGGTAGTCGACCGATTTCATAAATGATTCGCGAACCTTCTCGGCTGAGGCCAGGTCCGTATAGCCCAGCCTGCTATGACGGGCGAAGGACTTGATGGCCCCGGCCTTGAAGGCCTCCTGGATTTCGGGCCTGGCCGGATCAGGATCGACCACATAGCCTCTCTTCTTCAGGAAGAGGGCGTAATCAAGACTGTCGACTTGGATCTCTCCACCGATGTCTTTGGCGCCTTGTCCCCATTTGAGCTCGATGATAACCCGATCGCCATATTTGCCGATCACGTATTCGGCAACACCGTTTTTAGTATCTTCGACGTTCATCTGGACGATGATCGCCCCGTAACCGTCGAAGTACTTTAAATAGGTCTCGATTCGCCGGTCGAGTTCGGGGGCTTTCTCGATTTTGGCCCGGGTATTCCCGTTACCGATGACCGCCTCCCGGTCGATACCGACGACATTCTCACCGACAACGATAGGGATGCCGATCAGGGCGGCCCCAATGGAAAAAGAATTCCAGTACTTGGCTGCGATGAATGTGGAGCCGAGGGCACCGGTCATGATGGGCATTCTGCACTTTGTCTTGACCTCGCCTCCGAATTCCGACGCTATGTTCACATTGGGAAAGATACAATCATCGGCTGAATTCGACAGCCCTTTGGGAAGACCCTTTACCCCGTAGTTATAACCCTGGATCCTCAAGGAGTTATAACAAACGCCGAGGTGGGTCGTATTCGAACTTCCGGCTGTAACCGTTCCAAAATCCCTGGGGTAGAGTATCTTCCTGCCCTTCAAACTTGAAAGCCATGTTTCACATCTCCCCTTGCAATCGGCCCGGCAGAGGGTGCAGAGTCCTGATTCCGCCGGATTTCCCCGGTTCACCGTCCCGATGGCATCATTTGTTTTCGACCATTCGATCATGGCAGTCCCTCCTTAAATATTTTTATGGTTTTTTGTTGCCGATTAAATGGAATTAAATTGCCGATTAATAGAGAGTATGATAATAGCAATCACAATGTTAAATGTCAACTATTTAATTGTAATAAATGATTAATTTATGATAAACCCGGTTTATTGGTCTGTTTTAATTTTAGGATTATAATGGCAAATTTGCCAATAATAGGTCCCAATAATCCGGAATATTTGCCGATATGCTTTTGGTATTTGACAACAGCCCCTATAAACGAATAAAATAAAAATTATGATGGAAAAGAAGAAAAAGAAAGTTTTGCAGATTCTCGGTGTTCTCAAGAATGCCACGGTTCCTCTGGCCAGCGCAAAGATAGCCGCCGAGATTCTTCTTCTCGGACATGAAGTGAGCGAGAGGACGGTGCGTTTCTATCTGAAGGCCATGGCGGCGGAGGGCTTGATCCGGAGCAGCGGGAAAAGGGGTCATCAAATAACCGAGCAGGGTTTGACCGAATTCGATACCTCGAAGATTATCGAAAGAGTCGGCTTTTTATCGGCAAAAATCGATCAAATGACCTACCGCATGAACTTCGACCTGAACACCACATCCGGGACCGTGGTAATCAACATGACCCTGGTAGATCCCCGGAAATTTGCCAAGCACCTCGATCTGATCAGCCGGGTTTACCAGGACGGGTATGCCATGGGCCACATGCTCACTTTTCTTGAGCCGGGTGAGACCTTGAATCATGTCACCGTTCCCGAAGGGATGATCGCCGTAGGCACGGTCTGCTCCATTACCGTCAATGGGGTCCTGTTGAAACACGGCATCCCGACTACCTCCCGGTTCGGAGGGCTTCTTGAGCTACGTCAGAGAAAACCGGTCCGGTTTGCCGAGATCATCATGTACGAGGGCACGAGCATAGATCCGCTGGAAGTTTTTATCCGGAGCGGTATGACCAATTATATCGGCGCGGTCAAGACCGGGACAGGCAGGATCGGCGCCAGTTTTCGGGAATTTCCGGCGGAAAGCCGTGAAATGGTGGAACACCTGGCGGGAAGGTTGAAACGCATCGGTCTGGGAGGCCTGCTAACGGTCGGCAGGCCGGGACAGGCCCTGCTCGATGTGCCCGTTAACGAGGGAAGGGTAGGGGCCATCGTCATCGGTGGGTTGAACCCCATGTCCATCCTGGAAGAGATGGGGATCAGGGCCTATTCCCGGGCGCTGGCCGGCTTGATCGATTTTAACCGGCTTTTCCGTTATGAAGAGATGGAG
>CAZVHO010000306.1:0-3217 GCA_964627515.1 uncultured Thermodesulfobacteriota bacterium
GACCATCCGGGAAAATACCTCGCCCCGCCATCTGCCGGCCAGGATCATCCCGGTGGCCGATATCCCCTATACCATCAACATGAAGAAGGTGGAGCTGGCGGTCAGGAATGTCATCCACGGCAAGCCGGTTTTGAACAAGGACGCCCTGGCCAACCCCGAGGCATTGGATCTGTACAAGGATCTGCCGGAGCTGGGGGTTTAACCCGGAAATACCATTTAGGATTGGAATCTGAAAGCTTTTTGTCTCTCGCCCGCTACGCTCGAGAGCGCAGAGAGCTCAGAGAGGAATCTTACAGGTCTGAATCCCTGAGAGGGGGATTCAGACCTGCAGGCTCAGCCTCCGGCAGAGGGCGGTAGCGCCTGGCCGGTTTTTCATTGCGGTCCTCTCAACCGCAATGAAAAAATATTAGACTTTCTCGGCGATCTCTGTGGGCTTTAGCGTAGCGGGCGAGAGATCAAGCCTTTAGTGCTTCGTGGTGCCCACCCTGCCCTACCTCCTTGGAGAGGAAGGGGAGGGTGGCATTATGGTTTAATATAATGACAGCTATCATCCCTTCACGCGATATCTGCCTGACCCTGATGGATCAGCATGGTATGCTTCCCCAGATCAAGGCCCACAGCCTTCAAGTGGCCCGGGTAGCCCTGTGTCTTGGCGAAAACCTGATCCCTCATCACCCGGATTTAGATTTGGCCTTAATCGAAGCCGGGGCCTTGCTCCATGATATTGCCAAAACGGAGTGTCTTAAAACCAGGGGTAATCATGTTTCGGTTGGTGAAGAAATGGTTCGGGCCATGGGTTATGAATCGGTGGCTCGCATAGTGGCTCAACATGTCCGTTTGGAAAATGCCTATTACCAAAGCGGCTGGATCGATGAGACGGTCCTGGTCCATTATGCCGACAAACGGGTCCTCCATGAAGAGGTGGTCGATTTGGTGGAACGCTTCCAGTATCTGAAAAGGACCTATGGACGTTCTGAGGATATCATTGCCCTTATTGAAGCCCTTTATCAGGACACCTTGGAACTGGAAAAAAGGATTTTCCACTTCCTTTCCTTTTCTCCCCAGGCCCTCAAAGATCATCTTTCTTAAAAAAAATCAACCCGGATGATCGAGATTAAAAAAAATATCTATTGGGTCCCCGGTAAAAACCAGTCCCGTTTACCCTATTGCGGGTGTCTGTATGTTAAAGGGAAGGATCTCCGCCTCCTGATTGACGCCGGCATGGGACAGGCCAATATGGAGCCCTGTTTGAAGGAGGGGGTGGACCTGGTGATTCTCAGCCATTGTCACATCGATCACCGGTTGACCCTGGCCCGCTTTCCCCAATTCCCCGTTTGGTGCCATGAAATAGAAACAGCCTACCTTGAAGATCGGCGGCTTTTTCTGACCGGGATCGGGCTCCTCCGCGGTGGCCATGACTATGATTCACTTTTTAAAGGATTCCAAATCCAGGAATTTTCCATCCAAAGAAATTTGGTTGACGGTGAACGAATCGATCTGGGGGGCATTTCCCTCCAGGTCCTTCATACCCCCGGACACACTCCCGGGCACTTGTCCTTTTATATTTCGGAGTCCGAACTGCTTTTCGCCGCCGATATCAACCTGAATGCCTTCGGCCCTTTTTACGGCCATGATTTTTCCGACATCGACGATTTTATATGGTCCATCCGGAGATTAAAGGCCTTACCGGCCCAAACGGTGATCTCCAGCCATGCCGGGACCTTCCATGACCATTTGGCCGAGCGTTTCACGGCCTATGAAAATATCATTTATCGAAGAGATCAGAGCTTGCTTCAGCACCTGGACCGGCCCAGACCCTTTTCCTCTTTTTTAGGAAAAAACCTGATCTACCCCCGCTACCTGAAACCGGAAGCGTTGAACAAGTGGTTTGAACAGGTCCACCTGGAAAAACAGTTGAAGCGGCTGATCGAGATGGGTAAGGTTAAAGAAAAGGACGGCCTTTATTGCCAATAAGTTTCCCGTATCAATTTAATTTTTTAAAACTAATTCATTTTACATCAGAATTGATTCACCTCAGAGACACAGAGAACTCAGCGCAGCATAGCAGCAACCAAAGACAAAAAACTATCTCTCACAGAGCGCGCCGAGATCGCAGAGAAAGACATAGACAGGATTTACAGGATTGAACTGATAAAACATTTTCGCACGGGAAACACGGAAGGTAGAAATTTTTTGCTTTTTCGAAAAACCCGAAAAAGCAAAAAACCTCATCGCTTCGCGAACGAAAGACCTATTGGGATATTTTGTTCCGGCGTCCGACCGGATCAAAATATCATATTCATTTTGTTGATCCTGTCTGACCAGTAGTTGTCGTTGGGCCGCAGGCCGGACACTTAAGAAAAATCGGCCTCTCACCGATTTTTCTTAAAATTTCGCCTTTCTCGGCGATCTCTGTGAACTCCAGTGACCCTATGGTGCTCTTGAGCGAATAGCGATTACAAGCACCGAAGGGAACGGGCGAGAGGAAAACAATACAACCTAAAATGTAAAAAGGAGCAATGATGTCCGAAAATACTTTTCCTGAAAATATGGAAGACCTATCACAAAAAGAGCTCGTCCAGTGGCTGATGGAAGGGTTTCGACGCACCGTGATCCATTACGGCTGCTGGTTCCGGGAGGTGGAATATCAGATCGGGGTCCAAAAGGCCAGCAGAATCGAAAGCGAAGCCGGGGACCTGGCCTGGCAAATCATCCTCAAGCGTCTGTCCGGCCTCTTTGGCTTTGAGATCGAAGACGGTGTTCCCAAGGCCATCAAGAATTTAAGCAAAGAAAAGTTGATCGAGGCCATCGATGCCGTGGCCGTCAACTGGCTGGCCGATGACGGCGTCTGGTTTCAGACCGTTGAAAAGCATTACGGCATGGACTACGCCAAACGATGCAACGATACCTGCTGGTCCCGCTTTTCCCCTTACGAGGCCTTCAGGATCAAAAAACTGCTGGGCCTTTCCGAATCCCCAGGACTGGAAGGACTCAAAACCGCCCTGGGCTTTCGCCTCTATGCCCGCATCAATAAACAAGCCATCGAAGAGATCGACGAGACGAGTTTTATCTTTCGCATGATCGATTGCCGGGTCCAATCGGCCCGCAAACGAAAAGGCCTGCCCGATTATCCCTGCAAATCAGTGGGCATGGTGGAATATCCTTTTTTTGCCTCGGCCGTCGACCGCCGGATCCAAACCGAATGCCTCGGCTGTCC
>CAZVHO010000307.1:0-3210 GCA_964627515.1 uncultured Thermodesulfobacteriota bacterium
AAAAATCTATTTTCGAACTAAGGAAGGCAGGTTGGATTCTTCAAATAGTTTTGAAGATAACTCCGGAGCCGGAATGGTCGTGACAGGCAAAATGATGGTAAAGGTCGTCCCCACCCCGGTTTTGCTGGAAACACGAATCTGCCCTCCATGACGGGCCACAATTCCTTGAGATACGGATAGTCCCAGTCCCGTGCCCTTCCCTTGGGTTTTGGTAGTAAAAAAAGGGTCAAAAATATTGGGCAGGATATGTTCGGGAATCCCCGGTCCATTATCGGTGATCTTGGCAGCTAAAAAATTAGGGTCTTCGTTGGCTACGGAGATCTGGATCCGCCCACCTTTGGGGATGATGTCGAGGGCGTTTAAGAGGATGTTTAAAAATACTTGGCTTAATTGCTGGTGATCCCCATGAATCCGGGGAAGATTCGGTAAGATACTGACATCCAGGTGGGCCCCGGAAAGCTTGATTTGATTTCCGGCCAGGCGGACCGTCTCCTGGATCAGTTGTCCCAGTTCCAGGGGTTCTATTTTGGATTCCCCTTCCCGGGCAAAATCAAGCAGGTTTCGAATGATGCTTTGGGATCGATCGGCCTGACTGATCAGATCTTCGATCATCTCCAATCGTTCTCCATCCGACAATTCATTATAATCTTCCTTGAGGACATGAGCGGTCAGGGTAATATTATTGATGGGATTATTCAACTCGTGGGCGATTCCGGCCGTCAAGGTCCCTACGGCCCGGAGTTTGTGCGACAGGATCAAAACGTCATGGCGGCGGTCCAGTTCCTCCAGCATACGATTCATGGCCAGAGTAAGATCGGAAAATTCATCCCGGTAGGGTCTGGTGGGGATTACCGGGGTAAAATCGCCTTTTGCTATGCGATGGGTATATCCCAGTAATTGCGTCAAAGGTCCCAGGATCTGTCTGGAGAGGAGATGGGCCAGGTAGATCATCAGGACGAAGAGAAATCCTAAAAAAATGAGGGGAACCCGCCTGGCCCAACCCAGCATTTGTTCCACTGATTGACGTTCCTTCTGGAGAATCGTAAAGGCCAAAGAGATCATCTCCGCCCCGTGGAGGCGGAGATCGGCTTCCAACTTTCTACGCTGGGGAGCGATAGCCTCTGATTTGGTTTCGACCAGCATCTGAATATTTTCCAAAAGGGACTTATACGTCTCAGTGTGGACGACCATCGTTTGGAAAGGCTCCTTTCCCACGACCCCCTGGAGCTTAAGGGTGTTGGTCTGGAGCAAAGTCAAAGCGGTCTGGACATGGCTTTGGGCCTCAGCCAGATTGGTTCCATAGAGGAAAAAATTTTTTTCAAATCTTCGGGCCTGCTGGATTTCAAAGGTAAAATTATCGGCCACTTCCAAAAAATGTAATTTCTCCTCCAACCGGAAGATAAAATACAGGGAGGCCAGGGTGATCCCCAGGGCCATAAGGAAGCAGATCAGGAACCCGGTGGTAATCCGGGTCCGTATACTCAGGCTGGGCTTTTCCGCAACGATCTTCTCGTCCTGGGTGGGAAGTGGGGCACTTCCTGAAGGGTGCGATTCCGGCATGGGCGGCGGCCTTATTTAAGAGGATCTGGATACTTGATGCTGGATACTGGATACTGGATAAAAACCACAAAATCCGGTATCTGGTATCGCTACATAAACGATTTACTTCGATTTATTAATAAAATCCGGGAAAATTCTCAGACGAATTATTATAACTGACTATAACTTCATGAATATGGGTTGTCAAGACCTGCAGATAGGTATATAAAGACGGGAAATAATCCCCCCAGGAAAAGCCCGAAAGTCGATCTGGGGAGAAAATCCAAGTCTTACTAACTTTCGGTGTCTAAGATGGATCCCTTACGCCTGGCAGTTATCGATGACGAGCCTACGGTCTGCCAAAGGCTCAAACAAATATTCCGGAAAGGCCCCTATGAGGTTGAGACCTTTGGGGAAGGGCGGCCGGCCCTGGCCAGGATGGCCCAAAAACCCTTTCAGCTCATTCTTTCCGATATCCGCCTTCCGGATCTAAGCGGGCTGGAGATCCTGAATCGTATTAAAAAAGATTATCCGTCTACTGAAGTCATTCTCATAACCGGGTATGCCACTCTGGATCAGGCCGTGGAAGCGGTAAAAAAAGGGGCTTTTTACTATCTGGCCAAGCCTTTTACCCCGGAGCAGGTCAGGGCCGTTGTCAAACGGGCTACGGAACATTTAAAATTATCTTCCGAAAATAAACGGCTCCGTGAGGAAGTCTTTCAAAAGATTCAATATGACGGGATTGTGGGCATCAGTTCCAGGATTAAAGACCTTTTGCAGGCCATCGGCAAAGTCTCTCAAATTGATTGTAATGTCTTAATCCAGGGGGAAAGTGGGACCGGTAAAGAGCTGGTGGCCCAGGCCATCCATTTCAACAGTTCAAGACTTTCGGCTCCCTTTGTCGTTTTTAATTGCGGCGGCTTCACAGAAGAGTTGATTGCCAATGAGCTCTTCGGCCATGAAAAAGGGGCCTTCACCGGTGCCGATTCCACCAAGATCGGGCTCATGGAGGCGGCCCAGGGGGGAACCCTTTTCATGGATGAAATCGGAGAGATGCCCCCTACCATGCAGGTCAAGCTCCTTCGGGTGATTCAGGAAAAAAAATTACGTCGCTTGGGGGGCACCAAACCCATCGATCTGGATATCCGCATCATCAGCGCCACCAACCGGGAACTGGAAAAGGAGGTGGAACAGGGCCGTTTTCGCCAGGACCTTTTTTACCGTTTAAAGGTGGTGCTTTTAAAAGTCCCTCCCTTGAGGGAACGTAAGGAGGATATCCCCTTATTACTGAATCATTTCCTGTTAAAATTCAATCAGGCCTACAAAAAGAAAGTCCAGGGTTTTTCCAGGGAGACCCTGGAAACCTTGATGAACTATTCCTTCCCTGGAAATGTTCGGGAATTGGAAAATATCGTAGCCAGCGCCGTGGCCTTATCCGAAGACACTCTGATCACCCCGGCCGACCTGCCCGAGGATTTACGGCAATTCGAGGTGGAAACCTATGGGGCCTCAACGTGGCCTTCCTGGGAGGAGAATGAGAAGGAATACATCCAGAAAATCCTTGAGGCCACCCGGCACAACAAAATCGAAGCCGCCCGGATTCTCAAGATGTCCCGAACTACCTTATGGCGAAAAATCCTGCGTTACGGTCTGGATAAAACGTAACGATTT
>CAZVHO010000308.1:0-3205 GCA_964627515.1 uncultured Thermodesulfobacteriota bacterium
TTAGGGTACTCCATTGCTTTAACCGTGTAATCCGTGAAATCCGTGCCAAAAATCTATTTTCGAACTAAGTTACCGTTTGTTCAAAAGGTCCATCAGGGCATCCTTTAAAAGAGGAAACCGAAAAGGATAACCCAGAGAAAGCAATTTTTTCGGCAGAACCCGCTGCCCTTTCAGGAGTACATTCCCGAATTCACCCATAATGATCCTGAGCATAAAACCGGGGACGGCCGGCATAAAGGTCGGTTTTCCCAGGACCTCTCCAAGAATTTTGGTCAGTTCCCTGTTGCGTATCGGATAGGGGGAAGTGCAGTTCACCGGGCCGGAAAACTCTTTCCGGTCGATCAAGAAAAGGAGTGCCCCACTTAAGTCCTGTTGATGAATCCAGGAAAACCATTGCTCACCGCTGCCCAGAGGGGCACCCAATCCCTTTTTAAAAATAGGGACCATCTGATCCAAGGCCCCCCCCTTTTCTCCCATTACGATACCAAACCTGCAGAGGACCACCCGGACCCCGAATTCAGAGGCCTTCTTAGCTTCATTTTCCCAATCCCTGGCCAAGACAGCTAAAAAATCATTGCCGGGAGGGGTTTCTTCATCAAGCTCTTCGTCCTCATGAAACCCGTAGTAACCCACGGCCGAGGCATTTAACAAAACCGTCTCCTGACCCTTCCGGGGGACAAGGGCGGCCACGACATTTCGGGTCGTCCGGATACGGCTCTCAAGAAGGGATTTTTTATAGTCTTCGGTCCAGCGATGAAAGATCGAGGCCCCGGCCAGGTTGACGATGATTTCATGGGAAGCCACCTCATTCTGCCAAAGACCCGGCCGGGTGGGATCGCCTTCCAAATAAACCGCCCCGGACGGCAAGGTGCGGCCCGGCCTGATGGATCTGGCCAGCAGAGTCACCCGGTATCCTTGCCCGGTCAATTGTTGCATCAGGTGGGTACCTACAAAGCCCGTTCCGCCGGTTATAAAGACTTTCATAATAAACCCCCATGACCCATTGGGCCACCACGAAGCATGAAAATATGCTTTGCTTGGCTTTGGATCATCATTCCGGCAAAAGCCGAAACTCAGGAATAATTGTCTGAACCCCGTTTTAACCCCCGAATAAAGATACCCTGGGGGCTTGATGACCATTTTTATTATATCATCAATCCGTATCCGTTTTCAATACCGCCACAAAGGCACTTTGGGGGATTTCCTCTTTCAGCCGGTCGCAGATCTGGATTTTATTGAGATTCCTATTAAAACCGGTGATGAACCAAGGTTTTGGTGGTCGGGAAAATTTCAGGGAAGCACTGGTCGGGAATTATCACTTATCTTTATTGACAAAGTCTGTCGTATAATATATTAAATTATTATCCGATGAAACAGACAATAGTGGCAAGGAGTCAGCCATGAATAAAGAACAAATTATTGAGACCTTGCTTCCTTGGAATTTTTGGGAAAAAGATCTTGATACCGGTATCCCCAGGGAAGGCTATTTAGACCGGTTAAAGAGATATCTAAAAACCGATGAAATTATAGCCCTGTCCGGAATAAGGAGGTCGGGTAAGAGTACCCTCTTGCTCCAGCTTTTAGCCCACTTAATCGGCAATCGAATCCCTCGAAGGAACACCCTGGTTATCAATTTTGAAGATCCCAAATTTTATAGTTTTCTGACCCTGGAATTATTAGAGAACATTTGGGAGGCCTATCTGGATTATTTAGAACCAAAGGGGACGGTCTATCTGATCCTGGACGAGATCCAGAAAGTTAAAGGCTGGGAACATTGGGTCCGGTCCAAATACGACCGAAAAGAACCGGTCAAGATTTTGGTTACCGGCTCCACTGCCGAACTTTTATCATCGGAATATTCATCGGTCTTAACCGGCCGCCATCTGCAATTATCGGTCACCCCTTTAAATTTCAGGGAATTTCTAAAATTCAACGGGGTGGAAATCGGGGCCGAAAAACTCTGGCTGATTAAGCACAAAAAACAGTTGCTCCAGATGACCGACGTCTTTTTAAATTTGGGCGGGTTCCCCAAAGTGGTTCTGACAAAAGACCTGTTATTGCAAAAAGAATTATTGGCCCAGTATTTCAACGACATCCTGGTCAAGGACGTGGCCGAGCGGTATAAAATCAAGGAGGTTGGGAAGTTAAAGAATCTGGCCCTTTTTTACAGTACCAATTTTACCAGGGGCTATACCTTCAACAAGGTAAAGAAAGTGGCCGATTTTTCCCTCTCCCTGGATTCGATCCATCGATTTTCCCATTACCTGGAAAATTCTTTTTTGATCGATTTTCTCCCCCGGTTTTCTTATTCCCTTAAAAATCAGATGCGGGCCCAACGTAAAGTGTATTTGGCCGACAACGGAATTCATAATGCCGTGGCCTTTAAATTCTCCACCGACAAAGGGAAACTTTTGGAAAACGCGGTTCATCAGCATTTAAAAAGGGAAAAGGAAGAAATCTACTTTTTTTCAGAAAAGCAGGAGGTGGACTTTTTGTGTAAGGAGGGATTGAAGGTCACGGAAGCGATCAATGTCTGTTATGACCTAAGGGACAAAGAAACCTATTTGAGGGAAATTTCGGCCTTGGTAGAAGCCATGAAATATTTCGGGCTCAAAGAATCCACGATCATCGTGGCCGAAGGTGAAGGCCGGCAGATTATCGAGCAAGGATTTACCATAACCATCATTCCTTTTTATCAATGGGCCTTGGGGATATAATCGTCATTTCGTCTCCCGATTCAGAATCCCTGGTTCCTTGATTCCTGTCTTTTACCTTCTTTTCTATCCGAAGGCCTCACCCAAGGAGCGGTCGAAGAAACCGACCTCGCTCAGGGTTCGGAGAAGCCCACCGATCGGAGGCGGAAAGTCGATGTGCAAGATCCTCACTTCTTAGGCTCTCCCCGCCGGCGCGGCATCAGGAGGAGTTGCTCCAGATATGCGATACGTTTTTTATACGCCTGCATTTCCTTCCGGTACTTGTCGCGGTCGTCGAGCTTTCGTTTCAGATTTGAGAACTCCGCTGCTGGGATATGGCGGTTGACCACCCGACAATCTTCACGGACGACGAGATAGTGGTAGGCATACACTTTACCTTTGTACGCTTTCTTTCGGACATTGAGCGACCCCTTCGGATAATTCGCGATCTTCGCCGAAAGGGCAGCCAGAATATCGCGGCAACGCCGGTATTCCTCTTCAAGCAAGCCGCG
>CAZVHO010000309.1:0-3197 GCA_964627515.1 uncultured Thermodesulfobacteriota bacterium
ACCTTTTTTGTCCGGCGTTCAATTTTCGAGCGATTTGGCGCCTTCGACCTCCAGTATCGTTTGGCCGCCGATTTCGAACTGTTGGTCCGCCTCTTGGAACGCTATAAAATCCAATCTTTATATTTGCCGGATGTTATTACAAAAATGAGGACGGGGGGCGTTACCAACCGGTCCTATACCAATATTATCCGGCAAAATATTGAAATTCTTCAAGCCTGTAAAGAAAACAATGTCAAGGTTTCTTTGATGGGATTTATTACGGAAAAACTTCTAAACCGCCATCGGCAATTTAAGACTGGACTTAAAAATTATGAAGGATAATAAATTATTTGTCACCGGTTCCAATGGTTTTCTGGGTTCGGAGATCGTTCGGCTATGTCTGAAAGATAAAATTCCTGTCCGGGGAATCGGTCTGCAAAATACCAGCCGCTACCCTGGGGTGGATTATTATTCCGGAGATATTTTAAAGGATAACGGTCTTAAAGAAGTTATGAAAGGGATTACCACTGTGATCCATGCGGCCGGGCTGGCCCATGTTTTTCATAATTCCCGCCATGCCCCTTTTAAGGAAGTCAACGAAATAGGCACGCTCCGTGTAGCCACGGCGGCCGCTGAAGCCAGGGTACGGTGCTTTGTTCTGGTCAGTTCTGTTTCGGTTTATGGGGAATATGGCCACAATGAAAATGAAATGGCACCCTGTCTCCCAGTTGGAAATTATGCCAATAGCAAATTAGCCTCAGAACGAAGGGCTATGGAAGTGGCCCGAAACTCTGGGATGGATCTGGTTATACTTCGTCTGGCCACCTTGTATGGGGAGAGCGATCCGGGCAATGTGGCCCGTTTGATGCGATCGATTGATAAAAAGCGGTTTATCTGGATAGGGCAGGGTGCCAATTATAAAAGTCTTCTCCATCGCGAAGATGCCGCCAGGGCGTGTTTGGCGGCGGCTTTTCCCGGGACTAAAGGTATTAATATTTACAATGTCTCCGGTCCTCCGTCTTTAATGTGGGACGTGGTGACTGGATTGGCTTCTGCACTCGGACGTCGTGTTCCCGCCTGGCAGTTGCCCTCTTCCTGGGCCTTGGGCCTGGCCGGTTTTGCTTCCGGCCTGGTAAAGGGAAATGGACGGTTTGGTTCTTTGCCGGGCACCATAAAAAAATGGCTTGCTGATGATACCTATGATACGACTAAGTTTGACCTGACTTTTAATTTCAAACCCCGTGTGGCCCTGGCGGAAGGTTTACGCCGGGAAGTCGAGTGGTACTGCGCACAGGAAAATAAATTAAAAAGGAGTCTGGGAAGGGAGCGCCTTCCCTATCCTGCTTATGGTCCTGTCACATCAAGGGTAGCTACGGGATTAGCAAGGGAATTTCAAAAATAGGTCCTTATTAACTTTCCAGATTGAGCAATCAGCAGGTTCTCTGGATGCCGGATCCAGTCCGGCATGACGGCCAAAGATGATCCAACTGATTAAGAATGGATTCTGCTCTCGGCATTTCATCTCTTTTTCCAGTTGGCTGATTTTTTTTTGACCCATGAGCGGACGAGCTGGGCCCTATCAATGCCTGATTGCTTGGATTCTCTATCTATGATCCTGACGTCCTGAGGGTCAAGTCGCAATTGGATGAGTCTCTTGGGTGATCGTTTAAAATCCAAGCTTCCTTCCTCCCAGTCCCCGAAGGCTTCAGGTTCATGCTTTTCCCAGAAATCAGCCAGTTCTTCGTCATTCATTTCAGAATTCTTAAAAGCACGAGCAAATATCTTCCGGATGAGGTCTGTCTGTAAACAAAATAACATTCCAGGTCTTATAGAGAAGGCGTTGGGATCGTCATAGATGACTTCTTCGATCTCCCAGATATCTATGTCGCGTTTTCTGGAAAGTTTCTCTTTCACTCCGGACGACACAGTAACCTCGCACTGGAAAGGCATGTCGCGGCCCATTGGCCCCCTCCTTCGATTGGTAGTATCTTTGAGAATCTGTCAAGGGAAGAGCGAACGCTCTTGCTGAACGTGTATTACTCATTGTTTTTTTTGTGTTTTTTAACAAACTGGTCTCTGTTTCGGAATAGTTGGTGAGTTGCTATGGGAACATGGGAGGAGAATTTGATCAACCAGGTGAACGGGGTGAGAAAAAAGGCAAACATTCATTTTTTTGGTTTTATCTTGACAAATAATGGTAAATATTATAAAATTACTACTCATATATAGGAAAAATATGACATAAATAGCGAATAAAACGATATGGGCCGTTGTAGTATCCGGTTGCCTGTAATCGAAGAGGCGGAGCTATGCAGAGATTCAGACCAAAACTATGTTCCTTATCTGAACACCCCTGCGCTTGGTCGGACATGACCGTCCGGAGCTTTCATCCCGTCAAGCATATCACTACCGGTGAGGTGGGCGGTCCTTACCAACCGATATAATGAATGGGTTATCCGGGAGGCAAGATGCTCATTCCATCAGGAAAAGAAAGCCGATAGAGGTAAAAAATGGCGGAAACAGCTAAAAAAAAAGCAGGTTATGATGATCTCTACCATGTTCCGGAAAACATGGTCGGCGAGATCATTGCAGGGGAATTGGTCGTTTCTCCCAGACCTTCACCGAGACATAGCCATACCGTTTCTGTTTTGGATATTCGGATCGGCCCGCCGTATCGTTTTGGGGAAGGCGGTCCTGGGGGTTGGATAATTCTGTTTGAACCGGAAGTCGTTTTTGATGAACACATTCTTGTTCCTGACTTGGCCGGCTGGAAGAAAGAAAAGTTAACCAATCCACCGGAAACCAATTTTATTGCCATTGCTCCTGATTGGATCTGTGAAGTGCTTTCTCCGGAATCTTTTCGAAGGGATCGGATTAAAAAGATGCCCATTTACGCCCAATATAAGGTCCCGTTCCTATGGCTTGTAGACCCTATTGCCCGGACGCTTGAAGTGTTCCGTCTGGAATCCGGCAGATGGTCGCTCCTATCCACCCATGCTGACAATGATAAGATCCGGGCAGAGCCGTTTCAGGAAATCGAGATCGACCTCTCCTATCTCTGGTGGTGATGCTCGATAAGCTTTTGTCTCCCAAAACGTTAAGAAAATTTACGTTTTTTGATGGTCATGAAATCACTCCAAGCTGTTGTGTTAACTGAGATAAACCTGAATGGATGAGCTGATAAGCCTGTCCCGCCTGCCATAGCAATACTATGAATT
>CAZVHO010000310.1:0-3165 GCA_964627515.1 uncultured Thermodesulfobacteriota bacterium
CACTATCCCAGCCAAGCCTATCGTGCAAATGCTCGGCAAAGGTTTGCTGGACCAAGCGGTCTTCACTGTTGATGTCGGTAATCATCGCAGAGCTTTCCTTCTAAATTCCTTCACAGCATATCGTTAAACCGTAATCTCTCCATTCATCAAGCGGGGAATGAGTAAATCTCGAGATGTTCGTAGTTTTTGATTTTGAAGTGTTAAATTTCCAATTTGGTCAAACAATGGAACCACAAATCCATCAAAAGCTAATAACAACCTGTCCGCAGGGATGAGGATATCAACTCTGTGTACAGCCTTTCTGTCCAGCGTGGGAACTGAAGCACCACCATTGTATTGTTTAAGATCCATCTCTCGCATGAGAAAAAGTGAGAACAATGGAGTAACCCGTTTAAATTCTTTTACCCAAAGGGATGTGTTCAATGGCCAAAAATCATTTGGGACATAGTGCACCTCGCCTAACGTACCACTTCGTCCAGTAACGACACCAGGGCCAAGAACCTTTGTCTTGTCGTGGAATCCATTAATCCCTGTTGAACCATAGATAGGCACATCACCTTCCACCCTATTTTGAACCGGTAGATCAAACCCTCTTTGGAGGACGAGAGCATCCTCAAAAGATGTGTGCTCCCACCCTTCGGGGACACCACCCACTATTCGGGTGTGTTCGTGGCCTGGGAAGCGGAGGCGGACGAACCACTCCTGGTAAAGTTGCCGTGCCGACTCCTCCAGCAGCTTCATCCGCCGCCGGTTGTTTTCGATCAGGTCGTCGTAGGCTGAGAGGATGTCGGCGATTTCATCCTGAATTGCCTTCCTAGGATTTGGAATCAAAATACGTTTGAGATCACTTCCACGAATGCCCTTTACGTTAGTACCGGATACTATGGAATAAATTCGACCCCGCCCTTGGGGAGACCGAAAGTAGTAATAAAGAAAACGAGGGTTCATTGCTTCTGTGTCGAGCCGAACTCGAATAATCGATGACTCAAATGTAAGTGGCTCCAAGGGATCGATAACTAACGAGCACTTACCAGCGCCTGCCTCAACGAGAGATCGGCGGCCAAACAATAGATCACCGTCTTCGAGCGAATTTACTGCAAACTCGGTTTCGCTCAGTTCGATGCGGTTCATCTCCTGATTAGAAATGAAATCAAAACCAAACAATTCTCCCATGTTTACAATACGACATCCGCGCCCATGAAACTCTTTGGGTTTGTAGATGCCATTCCTCGATGGGGAAGCATAGAGAGTCTCAAAGTTAACGTAGGTCCAACTCATATTCGCATTCCCTCTATGTTTTTTCCTCCTGCGTCGTTCATCCCCATCCTCCAGAAGCCTGGCGATCTCCTCCGGCCCCGGCAACTGCCCCTTGAGTTCTTTGGGCAGACGATTGATAAACTTACGGGAGCAACCGATTTCTCTCACCATTGGTGCGAGTTTTTTGCCCATTCTATATGCAAGGATGGTTTCATATCTCCATCTACTCAAAATTTTTCTAAATCTTTTCCTGTCGCTCCGCTATCATGATCATTCAGGCCGACCTTTCCATACCAATTCCGCTTCAATTTCTTCAACTGTGGGGAGGCTGCCTTTAAATTCTTTGGGGAGTTTTTTGACAATTTTGGTTTCCCACTCGGCGACACCGATTGGTTTTTTGAAATTTCGCAGTGCATACTCCACCACCAGTTCGTTTTTCGAACGACACAGAAGAAGTCCGATTGATGGCTTGTCATCAGGATGTCGCAATAGGTCGTCCACCGCGGAAAGATACATATTTATGACGCCGACGAAACCCGGATCAAAGGGAACGGCTTTGAGCTCCACTACGACATAACAGCGGAGTTTCAGGTGATAGAAAAGAAGATCGAGATAATAATCCTTGCTGGCAAATTCGAGATGGACTTGCCTTCCGACAAAGGCGAAGCCGGAACCGAGTTCGAGGAGAAAATGCTGGATATGATCGATCAGGGCCTGCTCGACTTCCCGCTCGCGGCGCGGGTCCGCTGTGCCGAGGAAATCGAAAAGATAGGGGTCCTTAAAGATCTGCGCGGCCATATCCGAATCATCAGGAGGAAGAGTTGAGACGAAGTTGGTTACAGCCTTACCCTGGCGAGAATGGAGTTGAGATTCTATATGAAAGCAAAGAACAGGTTGTGACCAGCCGTGTTCGATTGCTTTTTCAGCATACCAAAGCCTGATAGCAGGGTCACCTAACTTGTCCAGAATGGCAATATTACTCCTCCATGGAATTTGTGCAACGACCCGTTGCACAATTGACTGGTTCGGCCAAGCCGCTGCAAAAGCGCGCATGTACTTGAGGTTACGGGGAGATAAGCCGCTCATGTCCGGGTAAGCCTCATGCAGATCGGCGGATAGGCGGTCGATGATCTTGGCGCCCCAGCCCTGCTGCTCCTGTCGTTCCAAAATCAGCCGCCCGATGTCCCAATACAGGATGACCATGGACGAGTTCGCGGCCATGACGACACGCAACCGTTCGGTCTGGATACGTCGTTTGATCTCGCCGAGAACATCAGCGTAGTTGTCGGGTAATCCCACGCGGGGTGGTACCACGGGAAACGAGGCGTCTTCTCGTTTTCGCCCCCGTGACTTTCGCTCTGGATCGATGGTAGTCAGAGTTTTTCGGATAGATTTCTTCATATCCCCAATTCCTCGAAGTTCTTCTGAATCTTGGCCGCCAGTTCTACGGCCTCTTTATTCAGATCGGCCAGCTCGGTATGGATGTCGCGCATGGTCTGCTCGAAATCGAAGTCTTCGTCTTCTACCATCGGGGCTACGCCGACGTACCGTCCCGGGGTCAGGCTCCAGTCGGCGGCTTCTATCTCCTTACTATCGACCAGCTTCATCAACCCCGGCACGGCTTCAAGTTCAGCCTTGGGGAAACGGTCTTGCAGCCAGGCCACCTGCCGATGGAAATAGACCGCATGCCTAAGCTTGTCAACGGCGGCTTTGCGTTCCCCATCAAGTTGCTTTACCAGCTTGGAGACAAACCTGCGGTCATAGACCGCCGACACAGATTCATCCCCATTGAATCCACTCCCCAGATCGGCCACCCGGGCGGCCAGTTTGTAAATCAAGTCCGCTTGCTTAAGGAGGTCTTTGATATGCTCGGCCATAGGGTCGAAAGCCCGGCGGGCTTTATGTTGG
>CAZVHO010000311.1:0-3137 GCA_964627515.1 uncultured Thermodesulfobacteriota bacterium
TTTTTATTGGCTTGAGAATCCTGGCCGGCAGGGCACTATTCAACCGGGTGATGGAAAATATTATCTATGACGGCATTAAGGCCATTTTTTTATTCCCCTTCAGGTTGATCGGGATGATATTTCGGAAGTATAAGTAAGGTCCCAAACAAAGATATTTGAAATTCTGGAATCAGTTTAGCTTTTTCAAAAAGCGCCGACAATCACTCCGTCATTCTGGCGAAAGCCGGAATCCAGAACTATTCTAAGATGAAAAAACCCTGGATTCCCGTTTTCACGGGAATGACGTGCAAGAAGATCCTAATTTTCAGATTAGGGCTCAAATTTTTCAAAGGACTAAATTATCACGAATTCTGGAATCCAGGCTGAGGAGCCAGAATTCAGAATAAGGAATCGGCGGCTTCTTATGAGCCAGAGAAAAGAAAAAATAATTTATATCCTTCGGCCTTCCTGGTTGTATTATTATTTTTTATATCTCGCGGGAATTGCTTTCTTTATCTTTTTTTCCCAGGGACGAGAGATGGTGAGCGGTATTTTGTTTTTTATGTCTATGGTTGCCCTGGCGGCCCTTTTCAGGTTCAGATACCGGTTTGTCGTGACCGAAGAAAGGTTGATCATGCAAGTAGGGCTGTTAGCCAGGAACATAAACGAAATGAAAATAAGACATATCAGAGAGATACAGACAAGACAGAATCCCTTGGAACGACTGCTTAACATAGGTACTATTGCCACCATCTCGGCTGCCGACGGGGAAGTGGCCGTGATTTTTAAAGGGATATCCGATCCTCTTGGGGTAAAAGAAAGGATTTATGAATTGAGTGGACGATTGGAAAAAGGGTAATTTTATGGGAAAAGTCTGGCAGTTTCAAGAAGCAAAGAATAAATTCAGTAAAACCAATTCCACTGACCGGTCTTAAAGCTTTTTTTCACCAGGACCTTAATCCCGGAGAGGCCGGTCTCCCGGATCAAGCGGTCCAGGTTTTTTCTTTTATTTCCGGTAAGGTAGGAAACATCAGAGGGAGAAATTTCAAGGGTGAGCCTGGGGGGAAGCGGTTTTTGGGATTGTAAGCCCTTAAGGACTTTTTTCAGGAATAATTCACCCCGGACCAGAGACCCGAAGGCCGGGTGATAGGGGCCGGCAATGAGGTCTTTTCCAAGGCGCAATCCGTCATTTTCCTGAAGACCCATTCGGATGACCCGGATGCCGTTGTCCTTAAAAATTTCCAGGGCCTGACTGCATAAAGACAGGGTTTCGTCAAGGGACAGAGGATGATACCGTCCTTCATAGAACCATTGGGATAAGGCCGTGTCCTTAAGGACCAGGGTCGGATAGATCCGGACCAGGTGGGGTTTCAATGCCGTTACCTGTTTGACGGTCCGGAGGAATTCCCCGGCCGTATCTCCGGGGAGGCCCACCATCAATTGAACCCCGATCCGGACCGGATATTTTTTTAGTAAACCAAGGGCCTGGAAAGCGGCCTGGGCAGTGTGCCCCCGGTTCGAGAGGGTCAATACCTTATCCTCAAGGGATTGAATTCCCAATTCTATGGTCCCCACCCCGGAAGCCAGGAGCTGCTCAATCTTTATTTCGGAAAGGGCATCGGGGCGGGTGGAGATACGAATAGAACTTATACCGAGTTCGGATTTCGGAGTTCGGATTTCGGAATTTGTATCAGGAGGGGTGGATATACCGAGTTCGGAGTTCGGATTTCGGATTGCGGAGTCTGTATCAGGCTGGTGGCTGGATAGACCCTTAGCGTTCATGCTCTGTCCGGATAGATAGGGGGCGGCCCATTTCAGGAGCCGTTCCTGAAAGGCCTCGGGAAGATTGGTAAAAGTCCCCCCGAAAAAGGCGATCTCTATCTCCTGGCCGGGTTTTTTCTTTTTGGAAGATAAACCGGCTTCAACTGTGGCGATAAAGGTTTCCCTGGTCAGGCCCTGGTTCGGGCTTTGGGTAATGGTCTTTTGATTGCAATAAAGACAATGATATGGACAGCCCATTTGGGGCAGGAAGATAGGGATAATGAATGGGGACATGTTTAGTTAGAAAATAAAGTTCGATTTCGGATTTTCGATTTCGGAATTTAAAAGCAAATCATTTTCATGCTTCGTGGTGACCCAATGGGTTATGAGGGTTTAACACGAAATTAAAGTTGATGCGTTCGTAAAAAGTCCAAAAGCGCCGATTTACGTCATTCCCGTGAAAACGGGAATCCAGTGTTTTTAATTAGTTACATATAGCCTGGATTCCCGCCTTCGCGGGAATGACGAGTTTTTACGAGACCATCAAAAGTTGCAAGATGCAAGTTTTAAGTTGCAAGTGTAAAGACCTTGAACCCTGTACCTTTCCATCGCCCCTTGTCCCTTGCGAAGCATTTTCATCCCTCGACTTTGAGCTTTGAGCTTTGAGCTTTCAGCCTTGAGCTTTGAGCTCTATCAGGGCTTTTTCTGCCGCCTTTTGCTGGGCTTCTTTCTTGGTCCGGCCTTTTCCCTTGGAAATAATTTGGCCCTGGATGATTACTTCCACGAAGAAGATCTTTTTGTGGTCCGGGCCTTCTTCCCGAAAAACCGTATAGACCGGCACTGTTTTCAGGTTCCCCTGGCAGGATTCCTGGAGAAGGGTCTTAAAGTCCTGATTAAACTGCTCTTGATCATCGTCAAGCTGGGATTCGAAAAGACGGTTAATAAAGTTCGAGGCCGAAGCATATCCCCCGTCTAAATAGATGGCTCCGAGGACGGCTTCAAAGGCGTCGGCCAGGATGGAGGATTTATTACGGCCACCGGTCCGTTCCTCTCCTTTTCCTATTAATAAATAGGCTCCAAGGTCTAATTGTTGGGATAATAGCGACAGCTTTTTCTCGTTGACCTGGCTGGCCCGAATTTTGGAAAGCCGTCCTTCCGGTATTTCCGGATATTTTTTAAACAAGAGATCACAGAGGGTCAAATTTAAAACCGCATCACCCAGGAACTCCAACCGTTCGTTATGGATCAATTGGGATCCCGGGTGTTCATTTACATAGGAGCGATGGGTAAGGGCTTGTTTTAAGAATAAAAGGTTTTTAAACTCATAGGCCAGGGCATTTTGTAATGGGTCAAGGTTATCGATTTTTTTTTCTTCCAAAGGGGAAAAACCTCCATTT
>CAZVHO010000312.1:0-3105 GCA_964627515.1 uncultured Thermodesulfobacteriota bacterium
ATCCGTGCCAAAAAATGTCTTTGATTCTTCCATTTTCATGCTTCGTCGGTGCCCGCCTCAAGCGGGCATGAGACATTACCAAAAAAAATACGTCGGGAGTTCGACTTGAAACGGTCACGGATAACGAATCCCGGCTGTTTAAATACAGTCTTTTCCCTCCAAAAATACCGTCCCAACCCCATTTACTTATTCTGGAAAATATCATTAATATTTAATTTTTTAGGCCAGAAAGGAGAAGAAAAATGGCAGACGGAAAAAACAAGTTGACTACTGCCTTTGGAATCCCGGTCAGCGATGATCAAAACAGCCTGACGGCCGAAGCGCGCGGACCGGTTTTGATGCAGGATGCCCATCTTTTGGAAAAGCTGGGCCACTTTGACCGGGAACGCATCCCTGAACGGGTGGTCCATGCCAAAGGGGCCGGGGCCCATGGAACCTTTGAGGTCACCGCCGATGTGACCGGATACACCAAAGCGAAATTTCTCTCTAAAGTGGGCAAGAAAACCGATGTCTTTGTCCGCTTTTCCACGGTCGGCGGAGAGAGGGGTTCGGCCGATGCCGCCCGGGACCCCAGGGGCTTTGCCATTAAAATGTACACCGAAGAAGGCAACTATGATCTGGTGGGCAATAATACCCCGGTCTTCTTCATCCGGGACCCTTTAAAATTTCCGGATTTTATTCACACCCAAAAACGCCACCCGGCTACCAACTTACCGGACCCGGACATGTTCTGGGATTTTCTGTCCCTGACCCCGGAATCGATCCATCAGGTGACCATACTTTTTTCCGATCGGGGCACACCGGCCACCTACCGCAACATGAACGGCTACAGCAGCCATACCTACAAATGGTACAATGCCAAAGGCGAATATTTTTGGGTGCAATACCACTTCAAAACTGATCAGGGGATTAAAAACCTGACCCGTGAAGAAGCCACCAGGATGACCGGGGAAGATCCCAATCATGCCACCCGGGACCTTTACCAGGCTATCGAACGCGGCGATTATCCGTCCTGGACCCTGGAGATGCAGATCCTGACCCCGGAGCAGGCCAGGGATTTTCGCTGGGACATCCTGGATATCACCAAGGTCTGGCCCCATGGAGAGGTCCCGCCCATTAAGATTGGCAAATTGGTCCTCAACCGCAACCCGGTAAATTATTTTGCGGAGGTGGAGCAGGCGGCCTTCTGCCCCGGCAATGTGGTCCCGGGGATCGCGGTCTCACCGGACAAAATGCTTCAGGCCAGGGTCTTTTCCTATCACGACACCCATCTCCACCGCTTAGGCCCCAATTATCACTTGATCCCGGTAAACGCCCCGAGACAGGCCCCGGAAAACAGCTACCAGCGTGACGGGTTTATGCGGGTGGATGCCAACGGAGAAGGCGGACCCAATTACTGGCCCAACAGTTTCGGCGGTCCTGTGCCGGACCCCAAAACCGGGGAGCCTCCCTTCGAGGTTTCAGGACCGGCCGGCCGATATGCCTTTACCTTTCCCAATGACGACTTTGTTCAACCCGGCAACCTGTATCGAAACGTGATGAAAGATCATGATCGTGATCATTTGATTGGTAATATCGTCAGCCACCTGGGCGGGGCTCAAAAACGCATCCAGATGCGGCAATGCGCCCTATTTTGTAAGGCCGACCCGGATTACGGCCGCCGGGTGGCCGAAGGGCTGGGGCTGGACTTAAAGGCCGTCCAGGGGCTGGCGGAGATGAGTCACGAAGAGCGGGCCAGGGCCACCGATCAGGGGACGTTTAAATAATTTTGCCGAAGCCTAAAAAGAGGAAATTGCTAAGAGAAAAGCGAGGATTGAACACCTTATGCCCCTCGCTTTTCTCCCTGATTTTCAAACCATTTTTTCCAATTATTCTTAGTCCATTCTCACCGCCTCCGCCTTCCAATGGCTGTCAAGATTGCCCTGTAATAACGAGTCGCGTTTATAGTCACCCTCAGTGACCAGAGAAAACGTAAAGATTTTGAAAAAATTTTATTTAGCCGTTGCCTGAAGAAAAAGCGCTCAATTAAAAAGAAGGGGGGGATTTCTTTTTCCGGAAGGTTTTTTCCATCTTGATCAGGATCTTCCCGAATTCAACAGCATGTTTTTTCATGGCCAGGGCGGCCTTATTGGGATTACCGGACAGAACCGCCTCAACAATAGAGCGGTGCATCCCTGCCGGGTGGATAAATTGAAAATCCGGTTCGGCCGCCTGAATAACCCTCAAGGTCAACTCTACAAAAGAGCGGATCATGGCCTCAAAAAATCGATTGCCGCCCATTTCCGCCAGGATGTAATGGACCGCTGTTTTCCGTTCCATATCCTCCTTGAGGGAGGTTACCGGCTGCTCTTCGGCCTCCAGGGCCGCCTGAAGCCGTTGGGTGTATTTCTGAGTAATTTTAGTGGCCGCCAGCCGGGCCACTTCGGGTTCAATGAGCAGCCTGACCTGGTACATTTCCGGGACTGAAATCTTTTCCGACCGGAAGAGATCGACGAAGGCGTTGGCCAGATACTGGAAAGTGAGGTCGGTAACAAAGGCCCCTCCGGTCGCCCCCTGGCGGGTCACCACAAAACCCGAGTTCTCCAATGACCGGAGGGCTTCCCGAATGGCCACCCGGCTGACCTGAAAGGCTTCGGCCAGATCCCTTTCGGAAGGCAGGCGATCGCCCGCCAGGAAATGGCCGACCATAATGGACTCTTTGAGTTGTCCGGCCACCTCTTCGGAAACACGCATCTGTTTTATCGGCTTAAATTTCGGCATAGCGACCCCCTGATTGAACGCAGGATAGAAAATAATAAAAATTTTTTCAACAAAATATTTTTATTGACATAATTTTTTAATTCAATTAATCATTATACCAATGAATAAATAAACCAATTAGGGTCGCGCTTTTCCCCAAGATATTTTCTCTATTAATATTCGTGGTTTTCTGTTGCTCACGCGTCAGCCCTAAGCCGATCGCCCTGGCACGGGTCAGGGACCATTTTTCAGGCAGGCGACAACATAATGGATAGAGTGAACCATCTCGTTTCCTATTATTTCCAGAGCCATAGCTTATTCGATGCGGTCGACCCTGCCCCCCCACGCGGCCAATCTATCATTCAA
>CAZVHO010000313.1:0-3061 GCA_964627515.1 uncultured Thermodesulfobacteriota bacterium
ATCAAACAAAGTTTATGGGCGCGGCACAAATACAAAAAGAAGATTACCTGGCCTTTTACCGCCGGGCCTTTAAGGAATTCGGCTGCCGCGCGCTATGGAACGTGCGCCAGATTGAAAACCCGAGTCCCGAAGAGGCCCTGGCGATCACGCGGCAATTACGCATTGAAGGCAACATGGCCGCTCGTCGTTTGGCTGAGCAGATTGAGAAGGCATGCCGTGTCGCTATCTAAGCTCCAATCACAAATCCTGCGCCTTTTAGCTGCGCAGCGGGACCCGGAAAGCTACGTCGCCTGAAGTACGCCCCTTAACCGCGGCGGATTGCGCATATCGGATGACATCGACATTTTCCACGACCGCGAGGAACGAGTGGCCCACGCCGCCGAAACGGACAGCGAAATTTTGCAAGCCGAGGGACTTGAGGTTATTTGGTTTAATTGCCGAAATCCGCCGCAATGCCCGTTACCGGGATGAGGATTTACGGGGTGTCCCGACCCTGGAGCCAATCGACCCTGAGACCTTTTATCGTCGCCTTCGTAACATATTGGAGGAGGCCGAGGCTTTTGTCAGGTGCATGCCGACGGACAAGGCCGGGCTGGTCTTTCTAAAAGACGGCAAAGTGGTGCAACCCGATCCCGCCCGTCTGGACAATTACACGACCCATGCCGGACAACGGCGGGGCCATTGGCCGACCAGTACTGAAATCTCTGCGGCTATGTTCGAATTCTATAAACATTAACACTACAGTGGCACTTTTTTCGTCATTTCCGAACGTCTTTACCGGGCCACCTTTTAACCTGCTTCCTTAACGCCAGCAAATAAATCAAGGCCCCGGCCCCGGCCCCATAATCGAAAAACTGGGTGATCAGGTGTTGCATAAAGGAAATCAGCAGGGCCTGGGATGAATCCATCCCCTGGGTCGCCAGGATCATTCCCAGAACCCCCTCATAAAGGCCGAACCCGGCCAACCCCCCTATGGGGAGAGCAGCCGCCGCCTCTGACGCGATGAGCCCCAAAAATAGTACGTACCAGGGGAGGCCTGTAACTTCCCCAGTTACGGCCTTTATGATCGACAGGAGAAGAATCGACAACATCAGGTACTTGATCAGGCGAATCAGAACGGAAACAGTCAGGGTCAGCCAAAAAATCCTACCGCTGCCCAAGGCCGCCAGGGACTCGATCAACTGATGGAGATTGACCTGGATTTTTAGGAACCATTTACTGGTCTGCCAGCGTCTTCCTCTATGGGTGAGAAGCCGTTGAAAAAAACCCAACACCGGTTCGACAAACCGGAGGAACAAGAGGGAGGACCCGGTTAAGAGCAAGGCGGCCAGCCCCAAAGCCAGGCCGGTTCCCGAAAACTCCGGCAGGGATATAAACAAGAAAACCCCTAACAAGGGGGCCATTCCCAGCAGGTCGAATAGAGCGGCATAGGTAAAGGAGGTCAGGCAGGGGGCCATCTCAACTTTAAGGATTTGGTTTAATATAACAATATATGAAAGGCCGCCTATTCGGGCCGGCAGAAAATCGACCAGCATATTCCGGACCAGGGTTACCAGGGTTAAGTCCCCGAAGGAAGGCAGCCTGGGGGTGTGGGTGGCTTTAAGCAGCGTGTAATATCGCCAGGTTCTCAGATAAAGGTTGAGGGCGTACAGGGCGAGGTATACCAGGAGGTGGAGATAATTTAACCCAAGTACCTTCTCCCAGTCGCCGCGCTGTGTTTGCGTAAACAGGCTATAAACCAGCCAGGCGGTTATGGTGGCCGAACCGAAAAACAGCAGGAGGCTTTTTATGACGGGCCGCAAACAACACTCCTTTTATTCGTACTAAGCCCTCATGCCCTTGAGGGTGCCACGAAGCATGAAAAAGGATTCAATGTTTTTCACACTTGCAACCTGCAACTTGAAACTTTGCTTCATCGCCTGGAATGATTTGATTTTCTCCTGCCGACAGGGTATGCTTAAGCCATTAAAAAAACCCCGACTTTTTAAACTCCTGATAAAAAATGGACCGCATACCCATTCCTTACCACTTAGATGAGTCCTTTTTTTAAAAAAATAAAATGGGCCCTCCTGGCCTTCCTGATACTGCTGGGAGGTCTGTTCGCTTACCAATACGGTCCGCGGCTCGTTTATCGCTATTTTGGATATTACTTTCTAAAACCGGCCGAGACCCAATGGCCTGAAGAAACACCGGATAGAATAAGGCAGTTATGGGGAGAAGCCAAGGGAAAACTGGTCTGGAGTTCCAGCCGCTCCGGAAATCATCAGATTTTCTTATTGACTTTGCCGGATTTGAAACAGTACCAGTTAACCAGCCATCCCCACGTGAATTACTACCCCCGGATCAGCCCCGATGGGAACCGGATCCTCTTTGCCCGGTCCCAGCAGCGCTGGGTCTCCGAACGGGATCAGCGCCCTTGGGATGTATATCTCTTCGACCTGGGTTCGGGTAAGGAATCCCTGGTGGTTAAAAACGGTAATTTTCCTGCCTGGCTGCCGGATGGAGAGCATTTTACCTTTTTAAGGGGCGATCTGGTCCTGATGAAAAGGCTTGGCGGATCAAAGGAAACCCTCCTTTTTAACGGGCGGAGGCCCCCCTACGAGGCCGAACCCCAGACCCCGGAGCTGTCTCCCAAGGACCCCGATCTTTTGGCCATAACCCTGCGGGGGAAGCTGTCCGGGGTGTTTCTCCTCCGCTTATCCCAAAATCGCCTGACCCGGCTGGGAGACAACAGTTGTGAGTTGACCTGGATGCCTGACGGCCGGGAACTGGCCTGGGTGGAAGCCGGGGGCCGGGGTGGAACGCAAATGCTGCACTCCGGCCTGGACGGAAGAGGGAAAAAGGTGCTGATGGATCTGCCCTTGACCTTCAGTCATGAGTACTTTCCCAAGGTTTCCAACGACGGGAAATGGCTGGTCTGGGGCGCCTCGGAAGGAGACCATGAACACGATCTGGCCGATTACGAAATCTTCCTCTGGAAAATAAGCCGCCCCTGGAAAGAGGCGGTGCGGGTCACCTACAATCCGGCCAATGACCGCTGGCCGGACCTGTTTGTCGAGAG
>CAZVHO010000314.1:0-3044 GCA_964627515.1 uncultured Thermodesulfobacteriota bacterium
AAAAGGGTAGACGCTTCATCGTCTCATCGTCGATGGTGGCTTGCGGATCAAGGATAGCTATATTCTGAGGTTCCGATAGGATCAGATCAAATTTTTGTTTTTTCAGTAACGTTAGGGCAGTTTTTATAGAGACCGCGGTTTTAACCAGTGCCCCTCCACGAATTAAAATATAAAGGACCTTCCAACTGGCATCGACATGCAATATTTTTATGAGTTTTTTCATTTTTGGTCTCCTTTTCAATTAGCAAAAGTTTCAAGTTTGAAAAACGGGATCAGGGGTCGGGGGACGGGGATCGGTTGAAGAAGTTGAAGAAAAGGTTGCAAGTTACAAGTTTCAGGTTGCAGGGATAAAAAATTTGAACCCCGTACCTTGCCCATTTCCCATAGCCCATAAAAAATTTTCCTTCTTCTTGTTTTCCCCCTGGGGAATGAGGGATTAGTTTAAAGAAACCGAAATCCCTAAACCCAACCATTGCAAGGGGTATGCCAATTTTTGTTATTTATATCTTATTGATATTTAATATTAATTTTGTTAAGAAACTATTCGGGAATTTTTTAATTGAAGGGTTTTCCCTGCACTTTGGAATAAAAGTGTTTATTAATCCCTACGCTCCGATTTCGGATTTCGGAATTTATAAAACCCATTCCATAACCCATAGCCTCAACGCTGAGGAAATCGAAAGCTAATTGACTTTGGACGACAATTTGATAGATTCACAGCAAAAGGTTTGCCGTATGAACAGGGGCCAGGCCTTGTTCCTTTGGCTTACAGGTCAAGAATTCGTCCATTGGAGGTCGGTGATGAGTCAAATCACTTTTGTATCCCAATACCGGGATCAATCCTTGTTAGTCCGGTCTGTGGCCGATGAGATGGGTATCGATGTGGAAATCGTCGAAGGGATTATGGGGGAGCATGGCTGGGTGGTGGAGCCCAACCATGCCAAAGCCAAATCCGGTCGTTTGTCCGGCGAGGTCCTGGTCAGCCGCGGGGGCACGGCCTTTTATCTGGCCCGTAATCTGGACCGTCCGGTGGTAACCGCCAATACGGGCCTCTTTGATATTATCGAATGCTGTAAGCAGGCCAAACAGTTCAGCCCCAATATAGTCATTACCACTTTTAATCCTTTAGTCGGGTTGGAGTTGGTGGAAGAAATTTTGGGGGTAACCCTTACGGAATTGACCATAAAGGATCTGCCGACCCTTGAAAACCAGATCGCCAAGCTGGCGGAAGAGGGTAATTATTGCCTCGTCGGAGGGGGAGCGACCATCCTTTACGCCAACAAGTATGGCATTCCCAGTGTCTTCCTGCATACCAGCCGCAATACCATCCGGGAAGCCTTACTGCGGGCCAAAGAATTGGCCAAGCTGCATTATGAAGAAAAACGCCGATCCAGCCGGCTTCAGGCTATTCTGGACTGTGCCCATGAGGGCATTGTGGCCGTAGATGAGAAAGGACGGATTGATATTTTTAATAATGCCGCCGAGAAGATTCTCGGGATTAAGGTGCAGGAAGCCATCGGGCGGAACATTCAAGAGGTGATTCCCAGCACCCGCATGCATGAAGTGGTCAGCGACGGACAGTCCCATATCAATGAATTCCAGGATATCGGCGAGGTGCGTATCGTCACCAGCCGGGTCCCTATTAACGACGGCCGGCGGATTGTCGGCGCCGTGGCTACCTTTCAGGAAGCCTTCCGCATCGCCCAGATAGAGCATCGGATGCGCAAGGAAAAAATGGAACAACGATTCCGCTCCCGGCGTACGCTGGCCGATATTTCAGGCCAATCCCCCATCATCAAACAAAAAAAGGACCTGGCCAGAAAGTTCGCCGCCTCCGATTTGACGGTATTTATCAATGGGGCTTCCGGTACAGGGAAAGAACTTTTCGCCCAGGGTATTCACCATGCCAGCAAAAGATCCTCCGGCCCCTTCGTGGCCATAAACTGCGGGGCCTTGCCCCAGTCGCTTTTGGAGAGTGAATTGTTCGGCTACGCCGAAGGGGCCTTTACCGGGGCCAAGCGTAAGGGCAAGGCCGGGTTGTTTGAAATGGCCCATGAAGGCACCATATTCCTGGATGAAATCGATGCCCTGTCGATTGACATGCAAGGCCGCCTCTTGCGGGTGCTGCAGGAAAGGGAGGTTTTACGGATCGGGGCCGAAGGCATTATCCCTGTAGATATCCGGGTTATCGCCGCTTCCAATAAACCGGCCCGAAAATTGCTAGAAACCGGTCTTATCCGGGAAGATCTTTTCTACCGGCTCAATGTGTTATACCTGGAGGTGCCGCCCCTGAGCCTGCACAAGGAAGACATTCCCTCGCTGATCAGGGAATTTCTGCCTCCGGACAAGAGGGCCGTCGCCGCACCCCTTCTGACCGATATGATGCCTCATCTGATGAAGCATTCCTGGCCCGGAAATGTAAGGGAATTGATGAACTTTTCCCAGCGTCTTTCCTTCTTTCTCGATGACTGGAAGACCGGAGATAGTGGGGCTGCTCTACTCAAGAATATAGCCCCTGACATTGTACAGGACACAGAAAGAAAATCGGTCGGCGGTAATCTGCGAGAACAGGTGGCGGCCCAGGAGGAAGTTCTGATTGCCAAAGTGCTGGACCAAAATACGACCTTAGCTGAGGCCGCCGCTCAATTAGGGATCGGGAAGACCACCTTGTGGCGTAAGATTCAAAAGATAAAGGAACGGCGCTAATAAGTTCGGAGTTTAGAGTTCGGAGTTCGGAAAAAGCCGTTTCATGATTTGTGGCGCCCAAAGAGGGCACGAGGGATTTGATAATAGAATTTGCTTTTATGTAGAACAGCCGCCCTCGGCTGTTATTGGCGGGAACAGCCGAGGGCGGCTGTTCTACATAATCTTAAGCCCATTTCATCCTTCGTTGCGCCCACCTGGGGCGGGCAGGAGAATTAGTTTGAAAATACGGTTTTAAGTTTGAAGATGCAATTTTCAAGTGACCACGACCCTGTTTTTATGATCATGCTTCAGAAAAGGTTTCATAATTGAAACAATAAATCCGATTATGGAATTATCCT
>CAZVHO010000315.1:0-3042 GCA_964627515.1 uncultured Thermodesulfobacteriota bacterium
AAATCAAAATATTGACAATGATTACGGCTTGTCATCGGCTGGAACATCCGATTCAAGAGTGCCGTGCAATGTGTGCTTGGAAGTCTTCGGGGACGGCGGGGGGACCGGATTGTGTGTTTAATCTTTTTCTTGACTAAATATTGTTATGTGTGTACTATGTACGTACAAAGTGAATCAAGAAAAGGAGGGATACTATGAAATCAAAGAGCAGGACCGCTCGCCCTGGCGAAGGTGTTGTAATCGTCCGTTCGGCCCGGCTTGGGTTACGAACTACACCGGCTCAGGCAGCAATCATTCAGCGCGCCGCTGAAGTGAAGGGGAAGAGTGTGACCGAATTTGTACTTTCCAGCGCCTGTGAAAAGGCGGAACAGACTCTTTTGGATCAGCGATTTTTTTCGGTCTCGGAGGAATCCTGGCGGGAATTTCAGGATGCCCTTGAAAGACCTGCTCAGATGAAGGCCGGACTGCGGCGTCTTCTCACTGAACCGTCTGTCTGGGAAGAAACGGAATGACAGGAAAGGCCCCCTGTGAAACACCTGTTCCACTTTCGGCAACTCATGATTGTGAAAGTTTCGATTGCGGCAATCCGGTGCTCAACGAATGGTTGCGCCGCTATGCCCTTCAGAACCAGCGGGCTAATGCGGCAAGAACTTTTGTGGTTTGCCGGGAAAACCAGGTAATCGGCTATTACAGCTTGGCCGTAGGGGCGGTTGATTATGCGGCTGCTTCCGAGCGTATCCGGAAGGGCTTGGCTCGGCATCCGGTTCCGGTGATGATCCTGGCCAGACTGGCTGTAAACGTGGCCTACCAGGGGAAGAAGATCGGGCAGAGTTTACTGAAAGATGCCGTAATGAGAACACTTCAAGCCGCTGAATTCGCGGGCATACGCGCCATCCTCGTCCAGGCTAAAGACGAGAGGGCGCGAAGCTTCTATGAGCAGTTTGGTTTCGAGCCATCTCCTCTCTCCCCCCTGCAACTTATGATAATGCTTAAAGACGTTAAAGGGATTCTGAAACCCGAGGCGGATAATTAACCGCAGAATCACGCGGAAAGACGCAGAAACGCGGGAAAAACTTAAATAAAATAAAGGAGTTGATGGACTAAATTTCATGGTAATTCCTACCGTTTTCATCTCAAGGACGTTATCGGTAAAAAAATCGTCATCCCGGCTGAAATAATTATTCCTTTCCGATAGACCACCTATTATTAGGGAAAAACAAACAGATTTGGGCGAATCACCGGGGACCTGTATTTTACCTTTTTTTTGATCAAAGCCATTTTCAGTAAATGTATGATCCTATATTCCCTCTCCTTAGGTCAAATTATTACCGATTTCATCTCAAAGACAAAAACGGTAAGAAGAAACGGCTATTAATCATCTTCTTAAAAAGCTTATTTCCGCATTGCCGACTTTTGGTGACGGGATTATTCAAGGCCGGTTGAAAATTTCGGCAGGAAAGGATTTATTGGATGATGAGGCCCTGAGCAAAAAAATAGAAGAATTAAGGCGGAAAGGGAAAATAGACCAAGCCGATGGCCGACGGGCGAAGAAATTTATCATAGAACAGCTCATCGCCCGTGGGTATAAAAGAAACGAGATTGCCGATCATCTTGGAATTATTCAGTAAATCTTCTCAGCGTGTAACCTTGAATAAATCTTCTTCAAATTATCCGTCAGCATTTTCTGTTCACCGAGGAATGTGGAGCCTCACAAGGTTATCTGATCTATCCCGTTTTGGCTTTGAGCAATTTTGGGTAAATTGAATTTCAAGTTTATTCCCTGCACCAATACCCCAATCCGAACAAACAATGATATTGGGATTGTTTAGATGATGTTGAAGAGATCTAAAAGACCGTCATGGACGTTGATCTTTTTCATTGTGGCGATATTTTTATTGGTTGGCTTAAGGGCTTTTACTCTGGCCGGATTATGGGTGGCCGAAGCGGACCGGCAGGGGAAATCGGATGAGAGTATTTACCTCTCCACAGATTACCCAGATTTACGCGGATTAATCATTTGATCTTATTCGGGGAAATCGGTATAATTTATAAAATTTGCTTGAAAATGCCGACCAAGGTGGGTTTCCGAAAAGTATGAGTAAGGATCAAGAAATCTTTTTTGATGTAAAGAAAACCATTTCTTATTGGATCGAAGGCGCCAAATATGATTTAGGAGTCGCGGTTGCAATGCTTAAGGTCAAGAAATATCCCTACGCGCTTTTTATGGGACATCTTTCCTTGGAAAAACTGCTCAAAGCGCTTGTCGTAAAGAAAACCAAGGCCCATGCGCCCTTCAGTCATTCACTTCCATATCTTTTGGAAGGGTCGGGGATAAAGATGCCTGCGCCGATGAAGATTAAATTAAGTGAGTTTATGGAATTTCATTTGGAAGCACGTTACCCCGATTCGACTCGGGCATTTTATAAGAAATGCACCAAGGAATATACTGAAGCAAAGTTTAAAGAAATCATGGAGATTTTTAAATGGATAAAAACCAGGCTATAATAATCATCAGGAAGTTTGTAAAAAAATTGAAAAAAGAAGGAATCTCTGTGGATCGGGCTATCCTTTATGGCTCTTATGCAATCGGGAAGGAGCAGCGCGATAGCGATATTGATGTAGCCATAGTATCAAAAGATTTCGGGAAGGACAGGATCGAGGAAGGAATTAAACTTTTCAGAATTGCTGGAAAAGTGGATGCTCGTCTTGAACCCGTACCCATTTCCGTTGAAGCCTATAATCACGATACCTGGGTTCCTTTGATCTACGAAATCAAGGTTAAAGGATTAGAACTGGAAATGGCATAGGTCCGCAGATTACTATGATTGACGCAAAAGTGTTGAAAATGGTTAGGGGATGTTGAAGATATCAAAAAGACCGTCATGGACGACCATCTTTTTCGCGGCAGCAATTTTATTACTGGTGGGCTTAAGGGCCTTTACTCTGGCCGGATTATGGGTGGCCGAGGCGGACCGGCCGGGGAAAGCGGATGTGATTATTTGCCTGAATGGCTCCGAGAGAATCAAGAAGACAGCGGAACTT
>CAZVHO010000316.1:0-3016 GCA_964627515.1 uncultured Thermodesulfobacteriota bacterium
GTAGAAGTGAGCGGCCTGCGCGGCTTTTTGCGCAGGTCCGCTCGACTGCCGGGTTCGGCGTCGTTTTATCGGACGAGTGCATAAAGAACTTGGTCGATCAACTGACCATCCTTAAGCACGCTATTGCGCAGAACGCCCTCGCGCACGAAGCCTGCCTTTTCGAGCACCCGCATGGAGGCGGGATTCCAGGCAAAAACTGGCGCCTCCAAGCGCGCCAAGCCAAAGTGGCTGAGGGCGTATTCCGAAGCTGCACGAACGGCCTCTGACATGATGCCCTGCCCCCAGTGCTGTTCGCCGAGCCAGTAGCCGAATTGCCCTGACTTGGCGAAGATACCCTCTCCGAGATCGACGCCAACGCCACCGACAGCGACGCTATTCACTTCAATAGCCCAGTGGGTCGGCTCAGGCATTACCGCAAGCATAGAGAACCAGTAACTGGCGTCGGCGTGCGTGTAAGGATGCGGAAAACGATGATGAAGATTTCGCCAAACGTTCTGGTTATTGGCAACGGCAATCAGGGCCGCCTCATCACTAGGCCGCCAATCTCGAATGGTGCACAGACTGCACTCAAGCCTCATGGCGCTACCCAAGCCTCCGACGCCGAACATAGTATTAATCCTCAAAAATAGCATCCCTATTTCACGGATTCTCGGATGCTATGCCTCATAAAAATAGTTTGATACACCATAAACGTTATGCCAATATGAGGCATATGATCCAATTAAGGGGGGGCTGCTATGCCTCAAACGAATCGCCGGGGTGTGACGCCGCAGAGCCTCCATCCGCTCTGGCATCGAGGGTACATCACCGTGCTGCGGGAAGCCGGGGCACAGGCGAATACCGGCCGGCATTTGAATCCTTTAATTTATGAAATCAATTTCTTAGGGTACTGTCAATTGAAAAGTGATAACAAAGAAAACCCTTGGTTTCTGGCAATGGCTCAGACTGACAGGTGAGGACAAAACCCGAGAAAAAAGTTTTGTCACGGTTGACGCGGGGTGCATGGCCTAAAGAGGTGGCCCAGGGCAAATGGAGACCCGAATGCTGTTAAAGTCTGTCCAAAAAGGATATGCGAAAATGCGAATCGATTCAGCTCCGCCCGTCGAGATCTTCCCACCGCTGGTAGGCGGTCTCGATGGCTTGTTCCACCTCGCCCAGTCTGGTTTTAATCCGCTCCATCTCCTCCTTTTCTTTTTTGTAAAACAGGGGATCGGACAAGGCGTCATAGAGCCCTTGCCGCTCCGTTTCCAGGGCGTTGATCCGTTCGGGCAGTTCTTCCAACTCCCTTTTTTCCTTAAAACCCAGTTTCTGAACGTCCCGGGTTTTGGGCTTTGCAACATTTCTTCCGTTGTCTTTTTTCTTGGTCCGGGGACCTTCCGCCGGTTGGGCTCTTTGAATCAGCCAATCGTCATAGCCTCCGGCGTATTGGATGACCTGTCCGTTTTCTTCAAAGGCCAGGGTACTGGTCACCACATTGTTTAAAAAGGTCCGGTCATGGCTGACCAGCAAAAGGGTCCCCTGATAATCGAAAAGAAGCTCTTCCAACAGTTCCAGGGTTTCCATATCCAGATCGTTGGTGGGTTCGTCCAGCACCAGGACATTGGCCGGCCGGGTAAAAAGCTTGGCCAGCAGGAGGCGGTTTTTTTCTCCCCCGGAAAGAACTTTTACCGGGGTCCGGCTTTTTTCCGGTGAAAAGAGAAAATCCTGAAGATAGCCTATAATGTGCCGCCGCTGCCCGTTCAGTTCAATAAAATCATTTCCCTCTCCGACATTTTCCAGGACTGTTTTTTCTTCATCGAGTTGGATGCGGAGTTGATCAAAATAGGCGATCTGGAGGTTGGTCCCGTGACGAACCCGGCCTGTCTGGGGCGGGAGGTTCTTTAAAAGGATGTTCAACAGGGTGGTCTTGCCCACACCGTTCGGTCCGATGATCCCGACCTTGTCCCCCCGCAGGATGATGGTGGAAAAATCCCGGACTACCGGGGTTTCCCCATAGGAAAAGGAAATGTTTTCCGCCTCGATTACCAGTTTTCCGGTCCTTTCGGCCTCTTGAATCTGCAGCTTTACATTACGGTTCTTTTTGCGGCGGGCCTGAAAAGCTTCGCGCATCTTGATCAGGGCCGTGACCCGGCCTTCGTTCCTGGTCCTGCGGGCCTTGATGCCCTGTCTGATCCAGGCCTCTTCCTGAGAGAGTCTTTTATCAAACAAATCGTTTTGGGTTTCTTCTGCCGCCAGGAACTCCTGTCTGCGTTTCAAAAAGGTTTCGTAATCACAGGCATAGGAAAAAAGGCGTCCTCGATCCAGCTCCAAAATCCTGGTGGCCAGTTTTTTCAGAAAAGCACGGTCATGGGTGACAAAAAGCAGGGTCTTGACGTAGCGGAAGATAAAGGTCTCCATCCAGAGGATGGATTCGATATCCAAATGATTGGTAGGCTCATCCAACAGAAGGATATCCGGTTCGGCCACCATGGCCCGGGCAAAAAGGGTACGCCGTTTCATGCCGGCCGAAAGATCGGCGAATTCAGCCTCCAAAGGAAGCTGGGTCCGGGACAAAACGGTTTCAACCTGTTTGATCAGGGTCCACCAATCTTCGGAAGCCGAAAGGTGCGTTTGCTCATCCTTTAGAAGGGGGGGCGGAAGGGAAGGACCAAAGCCTCCGCTGTCGCCTTTCGAGTTGAGACCCTGGCGGTAACCGGACAGGGACTGTCCCTTCGGACCGAGGCCCCCGGCCACCACATCGAAGATCGATCCCTCAAAATCCCGGGGGACACTCTGGGACAAATAGGCTACAGTAACACCCTGCTGCCGCCAGACCTGGCCGCTATCCGGCAGGATTTCTCCCTGTAAAAGTCGAAGAAGCGTGGACTTTCCGGCGCCGTTACGACCCAGAAGACCGACCCGTTCCCCTTTTTCGATCTGAAAGGTAATATTGTCCAGCAAAGGGGGATTAGAAAACCCCCAGCATAAATCACGGGTGCCGATAATGGCCATGCATGAATCCTTATTATTAAAAATT
>CAZVHO010000317.1:0-2982 GCA_964627515.1 uncultured Thermodesulfobacteriota bacterium
CAATTGGTGGAAGATCGGGAAGGTTGTGTAACCCTGCGGAAGATTTCTGTGGATCAAGAAACAGTCCTATTCAGTGCTCCGGTTTACGGCGATCCCACCGTGCTGGCAGAAGCCCGAGAATTATTTCCCGACCTTTTGCCCCTGGGGGGGATACCGGTGGACGCGGTATAGCTTTCTTTTTTAAACCATATTTTTTCATGCGGGCCCGTAATGTTGGTCGGGACATCCGCAACTGGGTGCAGGTCTTTCCTAAATGCCAGTCTTTGCTGTTCAAAATGTTAAGGATATGGTTCCGTTCAAAATCCTCCAGATTTTCACCGGGGCCCTCCATTCTTGGAGGATTGGGGGAGTCTTGAAGGCAGGCCTCGGTATGCTCTCTGGTCAGCAACAGATCCGAGGTTAACACGGCGCAGCGGGTCAGCACATTTTCCAATTGCCGCACGTTTCCCGGCCAGTCATATTGCATCAACAGCTCTAACGCCCCCGGTGAAAGCCGCTTCAGTTTGGAAACGTTTTGCTCGGCCATTTTCTTGAGAAAAAAATCGGCTAAAATTGGAATATCCGATTTCCGACTGTGTAACGGTGGCGCATTGATCGTCACCACCTTCAACCGGTAGTAAAGATCTTCCCGAAATTTGCCGTCTTGAACCAATTTGGTGAGATCCCGATTGGTGGCCGCCACGATTCTGGCCCTCGAGAAATTGGGTTGATTCCCACCTACCCGCACGAACTCGCCCGATTGCAGAAACCGTAAAAGTTTACCCTGCATGGTCAGGGGCAGTTCCCCGATTTCATCAAAAAAAATAGTACCCTCCCCGGTTAATTCGAGGCGCCCTTTTTTAGTTTCATGGGCGCCGGTAAAAGCGCCTTTCTCATAACCGAAAAGTTCACTCTCCACGAGGGAGTCCACCAAAGTCGAGCAATCCATCACCGTAAAAGGCCTGTCTTTCCACGGGCTGTTGTGATGGATGCTCCTGGCGATCAACTCCTTACCGGTGCCGCTTTCACCTTGGATGAGTACCGTCACCCGAGATTCCGAGACCAGCGCAATAATTTTAAACACCTCTTTCATTTTCCGACTGCGCGCTATGATCAGAGGCTGGGGACCGGATTGAGTCACTGCCGGATCAAGGACTTCGCTTTCATTTTGGTAGTGGGCCTGGGTTGTTTGTTCCAGTCGGCGGATGACGGTATCCATTTCAGCCACATCGATAGGCTTATGGAGATAATCAAACGCCCCCAGTTTTATCGCTTGAATCGTGCTTTCCATATCCTGGTAGGCGGTGATTACGATCACTTGCAGCTTCGGGAATTTGCCCCGCAGCCGCTGGAGGACCTCCAGTCCGCTCATACCCGGCAGCCTGATATCCAAAATCAGCAGTGCAGGCCGGAATTTCTCCACCAAGGCCAGTCCATCGGGACCATTCGTGGCCGTATATACTTCCCAGTTCCTCAGTCTAAAAAACATCTCCATGGATTCCAGGATGGAGCTTTGATCATCAATGATACACACTTTGGCTCTCATGGGCTCTCTCATTTCTGGGGCAGCAGCATCGTGAAGCCCACCCCCTTGGGGATACGCTCGGAGACGAATACCCGGCCACCGTGGGCCTCGACGATTTTCTTGACGTTTCCTAAACCCAAGCCGATACCTCCGGCCTTCTGGCTGAAAAAAGGATCAAATACATAGGGACGCTTTTCTAAGGGAATTCCGGGGCCGTCGTCTGCAACCCGCAAGCACACCCAAAGCTTCCCTTTCTCCCGCAACCATTTGGTGCTGATAAATATATGTCCTCCCGTTGCTAACGCCTCCAGCGCGTTGAGCAGCAAGTTGATCAAAGCTTGCTCGATACGTTCCGGATCCACGGACACCGTACCGACCTTTGAACTGAATCGGGTAATAACACGGACTCCCTGATAATTCATTCTTTGTTCAACCATTTTGATGCAGCCCTTGATCAATTGCCTTAGGTCAACCAATCGGATCTTGAGGCGAAAAGGTATGGTTAGGTCCATCATTTCTATAACCCTTCTCCGAATCAGCTCCGTCTCTCGAAGGGTTGAGGCGAGGAGTTTCCGGCGGGCATCCTCCGGCAATTGTCCCTCCGAAAACAGTTGCAGATTCATTTTAATGGAGGTCAACGGGTTGTTGATCTCATGGGCCAGCGAACCGGCTAAGTTGGCCAAGGCGCCAAGCTTTTCTACCTCCCGGTTTTTTCTTTCCAACTCCAGACGCTCGCTTATATCACGGCAGACGCCAATGTTCGCCACTTGTCCCCCGAATGAGGAGAGTTTGGCCATGATTTCGGTTGACAGGTGCCGACCGTCCCGGTGTAACCGCAGGTATTCCAGTCGGGAAGCGCTGTGCAGGCCTTTGCGGCTATCGGCATAAGCGGCTTCTACCTCCGGTCTCGATTCCACAGCGACGAATTCCAGATAAGGGCGTCCTTCGATTTCTTCAGCACCATATCCGTGCATTCTGGCAAAGGCATTGTTGCAATAGAGGATCGTTCCTTCGGCCAGGACAAAATAGCCGTCGTTGATATCCTCCACCAGGGTTTTGTATTTACGTTCCGAATCGGCCAGCTTCCCGGTTCTATCCGCCACCTCTTGCTCCAGATATTTTGCCTGATTACGAAGGAACTCTTCGTGCAATTCCTGAAAATAGGAACTGAACTGGGTTACGGTAGATACCAGGCACCGATGCAGTCGCAGAAGGGTCGGTGTCAAGGAGGAAGGCTTAATATGCTTTATCAGCAGAGGAAGAACGGTCTCGCGGTACTGCTCGAAAGCCCTCTGGACTTCGGAAAGCGTGAAACCGCCGTGGAGCCTTTTATGGGCGATGAAATTGATGAACTCAACCAAATCTCCCCACTGGTCATCCACCAACGCCAAGCGGAAACAGTTGGCCGCTCGATCAATCAGCATGGTCAATTCCTGAGCCGGTTCGTCCGCATACCTTGAGGAATTATCGTTGAGCAT
>CAZVHO010000318.1:0-2980 GCA_964627515.1 uncultured Thermodesulfobacteriota bacterium
GCTTTAACCGTGTAATCCGTGAAATCCGTGCCAAAAATCTATTTTCGAACTAAAGCCTTTACCAGGATGACTCTAAGCTCCTGGGCCGTCAGTTGAATCGGATTACCTTTCATACTGCTGGCCCCGGCGGCTTTTTTAATCAATTCCGGAAGGACTTCCACCGTCACCCCAAAACGGGCCAAGGCCGGAATGTTGAACCTGGTGCATGTTTCCTGGACCCATTCAACACCCTCCAGGGCCTTGGCCCCTTCTTTTCGGGTTAAAAGAAAGGCGATCTGGTCATAGGTTTTCAAGGCCGGGCTGTCCGGGGAGCGTTCTTGTAAGGCCCGAATATTGGCCGCCATGACCAGAGGCAGCAGTCTGGCACAAACCAATCCGTGAGGGGCCGGGAACATCCCGCCAATAGGCGCAGCCAATCCATGGACCGCCCCCAGGCCGGCGTTGGCCAGGGCCAGACCCCCAAAAAGACTGGCCAGGGCCATATCCTGGCGGGCGGCGGCGTTGGTTCCCTCTTTATATGCCTTTCGTAAGGAGTTTGCTACGCGGGAGATACCTTCTCGGCACAGGGCGTCAGTCATGGGATTGGCTTTAAGGGATACCAGGGGTTCAATAAGTTGAGTCAGGGCATCCAGGCCGGTGGCGGCTGTAACCTGAGGAGGAAGAGAGTAGGTCAATGTGGGGTCGATGACGGCCACTTTGGGCAGCATCAGGGGGCTGCGCAAACTGACTTTGACCTTATGCTCCGGAGAAACCAATACGGCATTCCGGGTCACTTCGGCCCCGGTGCCGGCTGTCGTCGGGACGGCAAAATACGGGAGAGGAGGGGAGGTCAGGGGCCGGGATTGTCCTATTACTTCCAGATAGTCTTCGATTTTTTCTTTGTTGGCCACCAGAGCGGCTATGGCTTTCCCGGCATCCACGACGCTTCCACCGCCGAATCCGATGACCAGATCCGATTCTGATTCTCTGGCCAGGAGGGCCCCCTGTCGAATCAGGTCGATGGTGGGTTCCCCGGGGACCTGGAAGGTAACGGTTTTGATCCTTTCCCGGTCCAATAAGACCAGCAAGGGTTCGGCCCTCGAAAGGCTTTGTCCTAAAACCACAAAGGCCCGGCTTCCTGTTTCTCCGGCCAGGGGACCGATTTGCCTCAGGGTCCCGGGACCAAAAATGATTCGACCGGCTGTGGCGAACTCAAAGACCAAGGTTATCCCCAACCCTGTTCATCAGGGAAGATATTCTTGTATTTCAGACTGGTCCGGGGTTCGGTCATCATTTGCTCAACCCTGTCGCGCCATTTTTTATAATGGGCCGTCTCTTTATGCCGGCCTGGATCATCTTCCGTCCGGTAGACCTCCACCAATAGAAATCGGGCGGGGTCATCGATCTGCTGAATGACATCAAAGCGGGCGATCCCCGGCTCTAAAACACTCTGCCGGGCATTTTCCCCGGTTGCTTCGGCAAAAGCCTCGATAAATTCGGGTTTGATATGGGCCTTAACCTGAATGATCAGCATCGCCTTTCTCCTTATTAATGTTTCCTTCCAGGGCATATTTTCTTCGAAACAACACAAAAATGCAATCCGAATTTTAAATTTGATTTTTCCCCTGATTTGTAGCATTTTCCCGCTAATTAAAAGATAACGCTCTGCCAACTCCCCGATTTTTGTTTTTTTTCATTTAATTTGCATTTTTATGCAAAATATGTACAATATTTCCATGAAATTTGATTGGGATCCCCACAAGAATGAACTCAACCGGCAAAAACATGGAATTGATTTCTCCTCGGCCAGGATGCTTTGGGAAGATCCTGAACGAATAGAAATCGAAGCCCCTTATCCGCTGGAAAATCGCTTTATCTTGGTCGGGAATATCAATAATCGTCTATGGACGGCCATCTATACAATAAGAAATGAAACGATCAGGATTATTTCGGTAAGACGTTCTCGAAAAGGAGAGAAAAAATTATATGAAAAAGAAAAAACCGGCCCAAACCAATGAAGAGTTCGATCAAAGGTTCGATCAAGGCGAAGACATTCATCAGTTAATTGATATTTCAAGGGTGATTATCAATAAGCCTGCCAAAAAAGTTCGTATTACTTTGGATATCAGCCAGTCTTTAGTGAAAGAAATCGATGCGATCCGGGAATCCATCGGTGTCGATCGAGGTGCCTTGATGAAGGTCTGGCTCTATGATAGAGTCAAAAAAGAAAAAGAAGCCAAAGCTCATTAGAGAACTTAGAACAAGGTCGGGCACGAGAACCAAATCGTTAAGAAAAGATGAGCAGTGATTTCGTTATAAAGACCATGAACCGGGAAGAAGTCGATTTAGCCGTGGAATGGGCGGCCCGGGAGGGCTGGAACCCGGGACTGCATGACGCCGATTGTTTTTTCCAGACCGATCCCCAGGGCTTCCTGATCGGCACCATCGATTCTACGCCCATAAGCTGTATTTCTGCGGTTTCCTACCAACAGGTTTTCGGGTTCATCGGCTTTTATATCGTGGCGCCGGAATATCGCGGCAAAGGATACGGTATCCGGTTATGGGATGCGGCCATGAAACGCTTGGGCAGCCAAAATATCGGTTTGGACGGTGTTTTGGAGCAACAGGAAAATTATAAGAAATCCGGTTTCAAATTGGCCTACCGCAATATCCGCTTTGAATCCCTGGCCTTAAAAAATGTTTCTCCGGATAAAGCGGAACTGATCTCTCTCCAGGAAATTCCTTTCCACAAAATTCAGGAATATGATCGCCAATGTTTTCCGGCCGAAAGAACGGTCTTTCTCCGCGCCTGGCTCCGCATGCCGGTGGCCCATGGGGTAGGGGTGGTTGAAAAGGGAGAACTGCAGGGATACGGCCTGATCCGAAGATGCCGCCGGGGCTATAAAATCGGCCCCCTGTTTGCGGAGGACCCAGACACGGCGGAAGCGATCTATCTAAACCTTTCTTCCTACGCCGATGAACAGGAGAGCATATACCTGGA
>CAZVHO010000319.1:0-2936 GCA_964627515.1 uncultured Thermodesulfobacteriota bacterium
TCAATTTTAGAAAGGAGTAGAATTGAATCATGAAAGAAAATATCAATAATATCCTAAAACAGGTATTGAAACTCCCTCCTGAGGCACGGGCGGCGCTTGCTGGTTCATTGCTTGATAGCCTCGACGAACCATTGGATCGTGTTGCAGAATCAGAGTGGGAAGAGGAAATAGCCTCGCGTGTTCGGGAGATTGACGAAGGGAAGGTCACTCTGATTCCCTGGGCCGAAGCAAGAGCAAGAATTGCAGGACAGTAATGGCTTCACTGCCCGTAGAAATCCATCCCTCGGCCATGGCCGAGGCACAAGCAGCAAACCGATGGTATCGAGAGAGAAGCGCTTCAGCCGCAGACTTTTATCTTGCCGAGTTAGATTCGGCCGTAGCCGCAATAACCGAAAGCCCAGAGAGATGGCCAAGGTATGTCCACGGCACTCGGAGGTATATCTTCCATCGTTTCCCTTTCTATTTGGTGTATCGCGAAACTGCCGGAAAGCTTGAAATTATTGCAGTGGCCCACGGTCGGCGAAAGCCTGGTTTCTGGAAGAACAGAATAACATAACAACGGGCAGGACAAAGATGTGCGAATAAGCACCCGCGCACCTGTCAACCCGATCATTGGCGCCCCCGCAGACGGCACCAACCAAGCCATCGGACACCGATGTTACTTGCTTGCAGGGCCTCAGGATTGAAAATTATCCCTGGCCAGGACACCGAATTGCTTCATTCTGTTCCAGATGGTCACCCGGGAAACCCCCAGGATCCGGGCCGCTTCCGATTGATTGCCTTTGGCTTGCTTGAGGGCCTCCAGAAGTTCCTGCTTTCTCTTATCCATGGGATTGACCGGGACCCTTTCCAGGGAAGGTTTCATGCTGGCCCCCTGAAAAAGACTGGAAGGCAGATGGTGGGGTTGGATCAAACCTTCCGGACAGGTCACAAAGGCGTATTCAAAAACACTCCGGAGTTCCCGGATGTTGCCCGGCCAATCGTAGCCCATGAAGACCTCCATGGTTTCCTGGCTTATTCCCTGGATAGGTTTTCCGGTTTTAAGTTTCATCCGTCGGAAAAAGGTCTCGGCCAACAAAGGAATATCCTCCCGCCTTTCTCTCAGGGCCGGCAACTGGACCGGTATGACGTTGATCCTGAAGAAAAGATCCTCCCGGAAAAGCCCTTTATCCACCAGGGTTTTCAGATCCTTATGAGTTGCTGAAATGATCCGCACATCAATAGGTTTGGGCTTGTGATCCCCCACCCGTTCAATCATCTTGTTTTCCAGGACCCTTAATAACTTGACCTGGGTGGAAAGGGGAAGATCCCCTACTTCATCCAAAAAAATATCGCCGCCATGGGCCGCCTCAAACCGGCCTTCCCGGTCCCGAATGGCGCCGGTGAAAGCCCCTTTCACATGGCCGAATAGCTCACTTTCCAGCAAGGACTCCGAAAGGGCCGCACAATTGACCTTGACAAAGGGTTTGCCCTGGCGGGGGCCGCTTTCATGAATGGCTTCGGCCGCCAACTCCTTTCCGGTCCCGCTTTCCCCGAATATAATCACCGGGGCATCGGACCGGGCGGCCTTGGCCAGGAGATCAAAGACCCGGACCATGGGAGGAGATATTCCCAAGGCCCCATGAAAGCCGTCTTTGGATCGGAGTTCGCGTCGGAATTCCTCGATCTGGTGGTCTTTTTCAATGATCTCGGAAATATCGGTCAAAGTTTCCACGGCCCCGATGACCTGGCCCGAACTGTCATGGAGTAAGGAAGCGTTTTTCAAAAGGTGAAAGGACTGCCTGTTTTTTTTCTTCATGGTGCACTGCTTCATTCTGATTTCACCGGATTTAAACAGGTTGCACCAGTGTTGCCCGGCCTGATCCCGGACGATATGGCACATATTGCAATCCAGGACGGAACAGGGTTTTCCGATCAACTCCCCTTCTTTATACCCCAGGAGCTTATCCACGGCCTTGTTGACCGAAACGATAATCCCCTTCCGGTCGACGATAATAATCCCTTCCTTAATGGTGTCCACGACGGTTTTCCAATAGCGGTTCATTTCAGGCTTCAACATAGGGCTTTACTCCTGTTAAATAATTAAACAAATGTTAAATTATAATTTAACACATTAAACAGTTCTTGGCAAGCCCCCCAAAGGGTCTCCCGGAAAAAAAACAGCCTGAATTCAAAGCCCTTTCCCGGAATCCGCCTGTTAAAAGACCCTATAAGACTCCTTGGCACCAATTATGCTAAACCTATGATCAACTGTGCACCTTACACCGATAACTCAAAAGGAGGAAGATAATCATGACCGAATCAGATTTGACAACCCTGCCGATCGCCAACACCGTCGATGCCCGGGGCAGTGCCTGTCCTGGCCCTATTCTGGAAGCCAAAAAGGGGATCGGCAAGGTCAAGGTTGGGGAGATCCTGGAGGTCCTGTCCGGCGATCCCGGTACCCGCACGGATATCCCGGCCTGGGCCGGTAAAGTGGGGCATGACTATTTAGGTATTTTGGAATCGGACGGCTATGACCGGCTTTTTGTGAGAAGGAAAAAATAGGACAGACCCATGACGCCACAGGACCAAGAAAGGAAGATCCTCATTTTGGCCACCGATCATTGCGCTTATCCAGGGGCCAATTCGGTCGGGCAGGCCCATAGCCCTTATCCGGCCAACACCTATATCCTCAGGGTGCCTTCCCCGGTGCTCTTCCCGGAAACCTTTTATCTGGATTGTTTTCAAAAAGGGATCGGCGGCATTATCATCATGTCCTGTGGCCATGAGTGCCCCTATCCCGGGGCCTACGACGCCCTGGCCAAACGGATCGACCGGGTTTACGCCTTAATGAAGGCGAAGGATCTGGATATCCGCCGGCTCCGTTTAACGGCCATTTGTACGGTCTGTAACCGGGCCTTTCTCAAAGAGGTGAATGAAATGAACAACCTGGT
>CAZVHO010000320.1:0-2925 GCA_964627515.1 uncultured Thermodesulfobacteriota bacterium
CCTGGGGTGCGGGGTATAGGCAAGGCCGTTCTTCTTTGGGTCTTCGATCCCGGCCGGGCCTGGATCGTCCTGGGTATCGAGCAAAACAACGCCGTTGGACCGGCAACCCTGTCCAGGGCGGTGACGGAGGGACGTTTTCTGGAAGAGACCAAGCCGGAGGCACTCGTTGAGATTTCCTATGCCCGGCAATTCAACCTCAAAGTGGGCGATACGATATCGATTGCCAAAAGATCGTATCCGGTGGTGGGGCTGGTAGACGCTTCCCGGGCGGCCAAGATTGCCGTGGCCAATGTCTATGTGCCGTTGGCCGAAGCCCAGAAACTGGCGGCCAACTCCCCTCAGGTCCATTCGGTCTCTCCCTTTGATCCGGAGGATGTCAACCTCCTCTTCATCAAGGCCGACCAGGAAAAGATTACGGCCCTGGCATCAGCTCTTCCGACTATCGTCGGCAAAAAGGCGGCCATCGGCACCCCTGACTCTTTTCTGAAGCTCCTCGGCAGCCTCTTTGCCCTGTCTGATAAATTCACTATGGCCGCCTCGCTCATCGCCATTATCGTGGCCGTCTTGATCGCCTTTAAGACCATGGCCGGAAACATCGCCGAACGGGCCAGGGAAATCGGCGTCCTCAAGGCCGTGGGTTGGACGAACCGTAACGTAGTGACCCAACTCCTCTCGGAATCGGTCATCCAGTGTTTCCTGGCCGGCATCCTGGGTCTGCTCATCGCCCTGATCGCCTCGGTCGGGCTTGGCTTCATCAAGGTAAACATCCCCATTCCCTGGGAGATGAGCCCCACCCCCCACTTTCTGCCCGGTGGGGGGGATCAGATCTTTAAAACCCTCAGGCTTCCCGTGCATATACCCTGGTCTCTGGCAGCATTCGCCATCCTTCTTTCCGTTGTGATCGGAGGACTCACCGGGGCACTCCTGGGGAAAACCATTTCAAAAATCAAACCATCGGAGGTTTTAAGACATGAATAACGGAACGATCTTAACAGGGTCCGGTCTCACCAAGAAATATGGCGATCTGGCGGTCGTCAAGGATATCTCGATCTCCATTTTCGCCGGAGAATTTGTCTGCCTGGTTGGCAAATCAGGCTGCGGCAAGACGACCCTCCTGTCGTTGCTTTCCGGGCTGGAGCGCCCGACTGAAGGGAAGGTCATGCTGGACGGAAAAAATATAACCAGCGCCACCGAGGATGAGTTGGCCCTCTTCCGCCGGGTCAACGTGGGTTTCATCTTCCAGTCCTTCAATCTGATCCCCACGCTCTCCGCCTGGGAGAATGTGGCCCTGCCGCTTTTTCCGATAAAGATGCCGGCAGAAGAGCGGGAACGACGGGCCATGGAATTACTGGAGAGCATGGAATTGCTGCCCAGGGCGGAGCACTTGCCCGCGGCCCTTTCCGGGGGAGAAAAGCAGAGGGTAGCCATCGCCCGGGCCCTCATAAACCACCCGAAGATCCTCTTTGCCGATGAGCCGACCGGGAACCTGGATTCGGCTACCGGCGATGCCATCATGGAGATACTGGATAGGCTCCATAACAAAGAAGGTGTTGCCGTTCTTATGGTTACCCATGAAGCAGAACTCGCCAAAACCGCAGATCGTTTGATCCGTATGCATGATGGGAAGGTGGTATCATGAAAAAAATATTTTTCCTCTTTTCGTTGGCCTTAGCCCTCCTTTTCCTGGGGGAAAGTAGCCAGGCCGCAACCCCGATCAAGGTCGATGTGCTCTACATGAACCACGGCCCCCTCATGGAAACGCTTAACAAGATGAAGGGCGTTTTCTCCGGTTATGGCGACAAGATCACGGTGTCCTGGCATGACTTCGATACGGAAGAAGGAGAGAAGTTCATGGCCAGGATGGGGATAAGCCAGCACGTACCCATGATCATCTGGATAGACGGCAAACCCAAGTGGACCATCGGTGTCAAGCTGATCACCTTCGCCGGCTTCCCCACGGGTTCAGGACCGGCCTCCTTTCAAGGCAAATGGACCCTGGAAGACCTCAAAAGCGCCCTCAACCTGGCAACAAGCAAAAAGTGAGGCTATCATGAATTATCGCTATGTACTGAACGAGCTTCGACACCACCATCACCGGACCCTGGTAAACATCCTGGGTATTGCCATAGGGATTGCCCTCTTTGTGGCCATCAACGCCGTCTCGACCGCCTACCAAAAGGCGGTGAACCTGCCTTTCAAAAACCTGGGGGCGGACCTCGTGGTCCAGAAACCCGAAAAGCGCGCGGTCGATGCGGTCCAAGCACCTGCATCGATGCGGGGTATCCGGCTACCCTTCTCGAACCAGGTGCTGGCACCTGAAGAGGTTCAGAAACTGGCCTCCATAGAAGGTGTAGGCGCGGTGGCTTCTTCCCTGCTTCTCTGGGTGTTTGACCGGGGCGGTTTCCAGACCATTATGGGGGTGGATATTTCCCAGCCGAGCCTGGGACCGGTCAAGGTCAAGGAGTGGCTGAAGGAAGGACGGTTTCCTGAAAAAGAGGGTGAAATGGTCCTGGAAAAACATTATGCCAAATTCCATCACACGGCCCTGGGCGGCACCATGACGATCGAGGGCCGACCCTTTACTGTGGTGGGCCTTCTGGAGATCAGGGAAGGCTCTCAGATCGCCTCGGCCAATGTCTACCTGTCCCTTAAGGATGCCCAAAAGCTCCTTTCCGGAGAGGCCAAGGGCGTCAATATCGTCTATTTGCGGCTTAACAATCCTTCGCTCTTGAGCCAGGTAAAGACGCAGATCGCACGGGAAGTGAGTGGGGTCTCCGTCACCAGTTCCGATTCTTTCCTGGAGCTGATGGGCGGGGTTTCCAAGATATCGGACCAATTCTCCTGGCTGGCCTCCCTGGTCGCCCTCGGGGGTGCCATATTCCTGATCATCAAGACCATGCTGGCCAACCTGGTGGCCCGTTCCAG
>CAZVHO010000321.1:0-2867 GCA_964627515.1 uncultured Thermodesulfobacteriota bacterium
AACAGGGCCATATTAATCAGGGACTCTTTGACTTTTTCCGACATCCCGCCGAGCATCGGCGTTCCGAATATCCCCGGGGCGATGGTCATGATCCGGATACCGTATCCGGCAAACTCCCGGGCGATGGGCAAGGTCATGCCGGCCACACCGGCCTTGGAAGCGGCATAGGCGGCCTGGCCGAATTGGCCTTCAAAGGCGGCGATAGAGGCCGTGTTGATGACCACCCCTTTTTCTCCATCGGCATTAGGGGCATTCTTGACCATCTGCTCGGCCGCCAACCGGATCACATTCATGGTACCGATCAGGTTGATCTGCACCACCTGATTAAATGGGGCGATGGGCATAGGCCCCTCTTTGGACAAGACCTTTCCGGGAGTGGCCACCCCGGCACAATTGACGGCGAAATGGATGGCCCCAAAGGCGGCCATGGTTTGGTCCACCGCGGCCTGGACCGTTTTTTCATCGGTGACGTCGGTCTTGCAAAAAATAACCCTTGGCCCTAATTCCGAAGCCAGCCTCCGCCCTCTTTCTTCGGCAAAATCCAGAATGGAAATTTTGGCTCCCTTTTCCAAAAGAAATCTCGCCGTACCTTCGCCTAGCCCCGAAGCCCCGCCGGTAATCAGGGCCACCCGATCCTTAATCTCCATAATAGCATTCTCCTTTTATCCTGATTTCAGGACCTATCATAGGCAATCAGGTCCGGCTGTCAAGATAAAAAAAGGGATATAAAACCACTCGACTAAAAATCGGTCCCTTGTTATACTTTAGTTCGAAAATAGGTTTTTGGCACGGGTTTCACGGATTACACGGTTCAAACAATTGGGTATCCCTCGATCCCGTTAAGTCTGGATTGAGGGATGAAATAAAAGGCCTTGCCTTGCATGACGAATTGCTCCTGAATCAGCTTGAAGAACTGGCCGGCCGGCTTGCAATAGCCATCCGCTACGAGCCCGTAAATGCCGAAGAGACCTCCATAAGCGGCGGGCTCTGCCGTCTGAAAGGGAAATATGTTTTGATTATCCACTCCCAGACAACCGTAAAAGAGAAAATCCGTATCCTCATTGAGGCCCTGAGGCAGTTTCCGCTCAATGATGTCTATGTCAAACCGGTTATCCGGGAACTGCTGGAAGGGTCCGGGGATAGCGATATCGATTAAAGTTGAACCCTATGTAATAACGCGTCATTCCCTCGCAGGTGGGAATACAGGCCATGTATAACTTATTAATCCCGCCGAAGGCGGGACCCGTTTTCACGGGAATGACGAAAATGGGTGCTTTCGGACTTTTTATGATCTTGTCAATGTTGATCCTGGCCAAAAATACCCGGCCTAATTTAAAGACTTGCGTTTTCAAAAAAAACCTTTAAAAAATAAAAACCAGTAGAGATCGGAAAGGATATAAACCATGAAAATTAAAACCGCCCAGGATTACCTGAAAAGTCTGCGAAAATTAAACCATGTGGTCTATTACAAGGGGAAAAAAATCAAGGATGTCACCCGACATCCGGCCACGGCCCCCCATGTGCGAGCCGCAGCCATGACTTATGCCCTGGCCAATGATCCGGAATATAAGGACCTGGCGACAGCCACCTCCCATTTGACCGGGAAGACCATCAGCCGCTTCACCCATGTCCACCAGAATGTGGAGGATTTAATTAAAAAAGCCAAATTGCTGCGTGCCCTGGGCCGGAAGACCGGGTCCTGTTTTCAACGTTGTGTCGGGCTGGACGGTATCAATGCCACCTATTCGGTGACCTATGAAATCGACCAAAAATACGGCACGGATTATTTTGAGCGTTTCAAGAAGTGGCTGACTTATATCCAGGAGGAAAACCTGATGGTGATCGGGGCCATGACCGACCCCAAAGGGGACCGCTCCAAAGGCCCGGCCGAACAGAGCGACCCGGATCAATATGTCCATGTCGTGGAGCGCCGGGAAGACGGCCTGGTTATCCGCGGAGCCAAGCTGCACATGACCGGAGGGGTCAATTCCCACGAGATCCTGATTATGCCGACCACCGCCATGGATGAGAAATCCAAAGATTACGCCATCGTTTGTGCCGTTCCGGCCGATGCCCCCGGCGTGACCATGATCTTCGGCCGCCAGGCCAATGATACCCGTAAGGATAACCTGGAACGGATCGATGCCGGAAACCCTATTTTCGGCGGGGTCGGCGGCGAGGCGGTCATTGCCTTTGAAGACGTCTTTGTGCCCTGGGATCGGGTTTTCATGAATGGGGAGACGGATTTTACCAGCCCACTGGTCTACCGTTTTGCCGCCCACCACCGGGCCAATTACGGCGGCTGCAAAACCGGATTGATCGATGTCTTAACCGGGGCCGTCACCTATCTGGCCCAGATTCAGGGAACGGCCAATGCCTCCCATGTACGGGACAAGGTGACCGAGATGATCCATCTGGGTGAAACCCTCTACAGTTCTGCCATTGCCTGCGCGGCCGAAGGCTGGCCCACCCCCTCCGGGGCTTACATGGTGGATACCATGCTGGCCAATGTGGGCAAACATAATGCCACCCGTTTTCATTTCGAAGTAGCCCGTCTGGCCGCTGATCTGGCCGGAGGATTTCTGGCGACCCTGCCCAGCGAATACGATCTCAGGAGTGAAGATGTGGGGCATTTGGTAAAAAAATACTTCTCCGGCGTCGCCAAGATCCCGACCGAAGACCGCATCAAGATCGGCCGGCTGATCGAGAGCATGACCGGGGGCACGGCCCTGGTGGAGTCCATGCACGGGGCCGGGTCCCCCCAGGCCCAAAGGGTGATGATCTTCCGGGAAGGGGAGTTGGATAAAAAAGTGAAACTGGCCAAGGTCCTGGCCGGAATACCGCTTACCAGGGCAAAATAATAAAAA
>CAZVHO010000322.1:0-2737 GCA_964627515.1 uncultured Thermodesulfobacteriota bacterium
CTAATGCATAGAATTCAGAATCCAGAATTAAAAGACAACCTGCAATATGAAAACATCTTATTCCAAAAAAAAGACGGGCGATAAAAAACTCTGGGCCGGCCGGTTTTCGGAGCCGGTCGATCCCCTGGTGGAGGCCTTTACGGCTTCCCTGCCCTATGACCAGCGGCTTTTGCCCTATGATCTGGCCGGAAGTTTGGCTCATTTGAAAATGTTGGCCGATCAGGGGATCATTCCCAAGAATGAAGCCCGGAAAATCGGCCAAGGCTTAAAGGAAATCCGAAAGGAATGGGGCCAGGGGCAACTGACCTTTCCGATCGAAGATGAAGATGTGCACATGTTCGTGGAAAAGCGGTTGATCGGGAAGATCGGACCCATCGGCGGCAAGATTCATACGGCCCGGAGCCGTAATGATCAGGTGGCCCTGGATGTGCGGCTCTATCTCCGGGAAAAGATCCAGGATCTGAAAAAGGAACTGCAAGCCCTGCAAAAGGCCTTGCTCCAGAAGGCCAAGGATCAAGGGCATCTGATCCTTCCCGGCTATACCCACCTGCAGCGGGCTCAACCGGTGCTCCTCGGCCATCATTTACTGGCTTATCTGGAGATGTTTTTCCGGGATCAGCAGCGTCTGAGCGAAGTTTTGACCCGGGTCAATGTGCTGCCTTTAGGCAGTGCGGCCCTGGCCGGCACTTCCTTTCCCATTGACCGTAATCTGGTGGCCCGGGAATTGGGCTTTAGTCAGGTCTCGGCCAATAGTATGGATGCGGTCAGTGACCGGGATTTTGTGATCGAATTTCTTTCTGCCGGGGCTATCCTGATGATGCATTATTCCAGGATGTCCGAGGAATTAATCCTTTGGTCCGGTTCGGAATTTAATTTTATCGAGATCAGTGATGCCTTTTGTACGGGCAGCAGCATCATGCCTCAGAAAAAAAATCCCGATGTCCCGGAATTGATCCGGGGGAAAACTGGCCGGGTCTATGGACACCTGATGGGCATGCTGACCGTTATGAAGTCCTTGCCCATGACCTATAACCGGGATCTGCAGGAGGATAAAGAACCTGTTTTTGATACGGTAGACACCCTGATGAACTGCACCCGTTTGTTGAGTCGTCTCTGGCCGAAACTGACCTTCAAAGCCGATTCCATGGAAAAAGCCACCGAAACAGGATACCTGCTGGCCACGGACCTGGCCGATTATCTGGTCAAAAAAGGACTGGATTTTCGGAGCGCCCACCATACGGTTGGGACCATCGTGGCCCATGCCCTGAAAAAGGGCCTGGAATTAAAGGATATCCCCTGGTCGGTATTGAAAGGTTTTCACCCGGTTTTTGAAAAGGATGTAAGCACCGTGCTGGAGCTTCGTTCGGCTATGTCCCATCGGGATTCACAGGGAGGAACGGCCCCCAAACAAGTTCAAAAGGCCTTGCGAGAGATGGAGAAGAGAATATGTTCCTGTTAGACGGATGCCGGAAAAAATTGGCGGCAAAAGTTGTTTGGGTCTTATTAATTCTCAGCCTGATATCTTGCGGGAAAAAGGCCAATCCGGTCATCCCGGTCAAGGTCTTACCGAAAGCCGTCGACCATCTCGGTTACCAGATCAAAGGGAAAAATCTGGTTTTGTCCTGGACCATCCCCAATCAAAATACCGATGAAAGTCCCCTGACCGATCTAAAAGGTTTTATTCTTCAGAAGGGGGAATGGGCGACCAAGGATTTTTGTGTGACCTGTCCGGATCGGTTTCAGGAAACCCGTCGAATTGATTTGAAAGGACCGAGTGCCGTAGGCCTGAAGATCGAGGCCGACCAGGTGGAACTGACCAAAGACCAACTCAAACCCGGACATACCTATTCTTTCCAGGTAACCGCCGTAACGAAAAGGGAACGGGAAAGTCAACCCTCAAAAATATTGAGGATTGCCTGGGATTTCCCCCTCGAGCCGCCTTCGGCCGTTCAAGTCAAGCCCGATTCGCAAGGGTTGGAAATCTCCTGGGCCCCGCCCCGGTCGTTAACGGATGGAACCTCTCCCGAGGGCTTGGCAGGTTATTTTCTTTATCGACAAACAGGAAAAGGACCCTGGATGCAGGTCAATGATAAACCGTTGGAGAAACCGGTTTATGTTGATTCGGGACTTCAGGAAGGTGTCAGGTATGCCTATCGGGTAAAGGCTTTGCGCAGGATCCAGGAGAGTCTCCTGGAAAGTGAAATCTCCGAAGAAAAGAGTACGGTTTTTACACGGACAGGTCCGCCCTCGGCTGTTCAGGAATTGGTGGTCATAGGGGGGCCGAGGGGCATTCAAATCCGTTGGGAAGGGCTTGAAAATATGATTCCCAGTGGGTATCATGTTTATAAAAGGATGGAAAACGAAAAAACAGCCAAAAGGATCACCCCGGAAGCCGTGAAGGATACGATTTTTGAAGACGGCCAGGTAGTTGCAGGAAAGACCTATTATTACACCATCAGTGTTGTCGGAATGCCCCCGGCCCTGTTGGAAGGTCCCAGGTCCAGGGAAATAAAAATAACTTATAGTCCATGACCTGAGTTCAAAGTTCAAGCCCAAATCAAAAACTGAAAAATTTGATGAATCCAGGCCAAGCCTAACCAATTATAAATACTGGATTCCCGTTTCCACGGGAATGACGAAATTGGAGTCTCCCGGTTTTTAGAACTCATCATTATTGGTGAATTCGCAAAAAGTCGCTTAAACCCGCATTACGTCATTCCGGCGAAAGCCGGAATCC
>CAZVHO010000323.1:0-2731 GCA_964627515.1 uncultured Thermodesulfobacteriota bacterium
CCTTCCACCAGAAACAGGTTATAGAAGGTCCCCAGACTGAGGTCCATGAAATCCAGTTGACCCGTGGCCTCCAATCGTTTGGCTACGGCCTTGGCATCTTCCAGGGTCAATCCGCCCCGGGGGTGCATTTCATCGGCATTCAAACGCACACCGAGAACGAAGTCCGTTCCCACGGCCTGACGAACCGCCTGGATGACCTCCAAACAAAACCGCAGCCGGTTTTCAAAAGTCCCGCCGTATTCATCCTCGCGAAAATTGGTGGCCGGTGATAAAAACTGGCGGATGAGGGAGCTGTGGCCGATCTGGAGTTCGATGCCGTCAAATCCCCCTTCCTGCACATGGATTGCACTCCGGGCAAAGAAAGAAAGACATTCCCGGATATCTTCGATCTCCATTTCTTTGGCCGTTTCCCGAAAGAGGGGATCCTTGCCGGCCGAGGGACCCCAGACCGGCAGCCGGGAATTTTTTCCGTCGCCCTGCATCCCATTATGGTTTAACTGGGCGAATATCCTGGTATCGGTTTCATGGATGGTCCGGGTCAGTTTCCGGAAACCGGGGATGACCTCCGGTTTATAGGCATCCACCAGTTTAATATAGGGATAATCCGTGGGGTGGACCGATAATTCTTCGGTGGTGATCAGCCCGCAGCCCCCTTTGGCCCTCTCAAGATAGTAGGCGATGTGCCGCTCGCTGATCCGGTTGTCTTCCCCGAAATTGGTCAGGTGGGCGGCAAAATGGATCCGGTTGGGCACCACCATCCGGCCGATTTTCAGAGGCGAAAAGAGATAAGGGAAGCCGCTCATAGGCTTTGACCTACTTTCCTTCCTTCAAAAATGGCCGTATCAATCCCCCTGGGGGCCAGACAATCTCCAACCCGATAGAGTTCCCGGACTTTGCCCTTAAGCTCTTTATAGAGCCGGTCTTCGGCCATATTGCCCATGTCCAGGATGATGGTCTCGTATCCCTCCCAGATTCGGGACTGGTTGGTATAGATGTCCCGGCCTCTTACCGTGGTCTCCCGGATTTCGTCGATGATAACATCCGTGGTAAAGGTCACCCCTTTTTGAAGCAAACGCTGTCGGCTCAGATAGAGATCTCCCAGGGGCGCCAGTTCAATGCCCACAAAAAGGTCGCTGGTGATCATGTCCACCTGCAGGCCTCGATCGACCAAGAGTTCCACTGTAGCGGCGGCATGATGGCCGCTGTTTTCATCAATAAAGAGGATCCGTTCGCCCAGGGGATAAAAGTCCTCCAGGACCTCCCGTACGGTGAGAACCGAAGGAGGGCCGTATTGACCCGGGACCGGTTTGGGGTTCGGTATGGATCCGGTAGCGACAATCACGCAATCGGGGTTTTCTTTTTGCACCTGGGTCCACTGGACTTCCTGGCCGGTAAGGATGGGCACGCCCAGGAGATCCAACTGATGCTTAAGATAAGAGATGACCGCAGCCATACCTTGCCGGGGCGGTCTTTTCCGGATCAGATTGATCTGGCCTCCGGCTTCCTGATTTTTTTCATAGACCGTCACCGCGTGTCCTTTGAGGGCCGCGGCCCGGGCCGCCTCCAAGCCGGCCGGCCCGGCCCCGATGACCATCACCCTTTTTGGGATTGCGGATTGCGGATTGCGGATTGCGGAATTTTGGTCTTTATTATCGCCGAACGCCGAACGCCGAACGCCGAACGCTTCAAACCCCACTTCCGGATTCTGGATGCAGCCCAGGGTCTTCCCTTGATTGATGCGCCCTATACAGCCTTTGTTGTCCCGGACGCAATAGCGTATGTCCTTCAGATTTCCTTGATGCATCTTTCTCGGGTAGTCCGGGTCGCAAATCAATTGGCGGACGTATCCTATCAGGTCGGCTTTGCCCAGGGTGATGACCTCTTCGGCCATTTTCGGGGTATGGATCTGATAACCGGCCATAACCGGAAGATGAACCGCCTCTTTCATTTTCTCGGCCAGTTCCACTGTGTAGCCGGGGGGGGTATGCATGGAAGCCAGGATCAAATAGAGATTGTAATAGGTCCCCAGGGAGATATTGACAAAATCAATCCGGCCGGATTGCTCAAAGCAACGGGCAAACTCCTGAGACTCTTCTATGGAAATCCCGCCCCAGAATTTTTCGTCTACACACAACCGGACGCCCACCGTAAAATCGTCTCCCACGGCCTTTCGAACAGCCCCAATGACTTCCAGGGGAAAGCGTATCCGGTTCTCCAGAGCGCCTCCGTATTCGTCCTGCCGAAGGTTGCTCAAGGGAGAGAGAAACTGTCTCAAAAGGGATTCCGGTCCCATATCAATCTCAATCCCGTCCAATCCGCCTTCCCGCACCAGTCGGGCCGCCCGGGAAAAGGCCTCAAGCAATTCCTGGACGTCCTCCGGCTCCATGGTCTTGGCCACCTCACCAAAAGCAATATCCCCTATAGCCGAAGGCCCCCAGACCGGCAGGCGATTAATCGCCCCGCTGCTCTGAAAGCCATGATGGGTCAGTTGGGCAAAAATGAGTGTGCCTGATGCGTGAATACTATGGGCCAATTCCAGGTAATCCCGGACGATCGAAGGGCTATAGGCTTCAATCATCGATTCCCAGGGACGATCGTTAGGATGGATGGAGAGTTCTCCAAGGATGATTAATCCGCAACCCCCTTCGGCCCGCTGACGGTAATACCCGATATGTTGATCTGTTAAACAGCCTTTTTGGGCGAAATTGGTCCGATGGGCTAAAAAACAGAT
>CAZVHO010000324.1:0-2671 GCA_964627515.1 uncultured Thermodesulfobacteriota bacterium
GTGGATCGTGTCCGAAAAATGGGATGTTGTCCATTCAATTCAGTATTTGATTAATGCGAAGGATTTTTTCTCAGTCCGGTATGCCGACGCGGGCAAGGAGATTCTTGCGAAAGTCCTCGGGTCCCTCCGAGGATAGGTCGATGCCCAGATCGACAGGATAGAACCTGTCCGTTTTGGATGATTCCCTGTTAAGGATGAGCAGGGCTGTCTTGTTTATTCGTCGGCATAGTGAGTTTCGGCAGGCTCTTTATTATCTCCGCGGATTTCTTCTCGGCCAGACGCAATTCATATAGCTTCTGCAGGTTCAGCCAGAATTCCGGGCTCGTTCCGAAGAAATGTCCCAGGCGCAAGGCCGTATCCCCGGTCACGCTTCGCTGCCCGTTCAGGATTTCGGTTATACGATTGGTAGGCACTTTAAGCTTGCGGGCTAATTCAGCCGCGCTCATGTTCAGGGCCTGAAGTTGTTCGGCGAGATGTTCGCCGGGATGAATAGCCTTACGTCCCATAATGCACCTCAATGGGTTGGGTTGGGGCGGATAAAACGTTATCCAATTCATTCATTAATGATTTCTCGCTTGAGTTAATTCTCAGGCCGATATGCCCACTCGGGCGAGAAGATTCTCGCGAAAGTCCTCGGCTTCCTCCGAGGATGGGTCGCTGACCTGATCGATATGGTAGAATCGGTCCGTTGTCGGCGATTCCTTCCTGGCTAGGTCCATCTCCAAATCCGTCACCCCGACCAGGGTCCAACACTCCACATAGCCTTCCTTTTTAGCTTTCTGATGACTTTTTTCGGCTTCGCCGATACGGTTATGGACGTTTGAATAATCCTTTCCGCCCTTGATCTCTATGGCCACAAGGTTTCGGAAATGGCCAGAGGGGAGTTCCTCTCTGATGCAGATGTCGGGATCGGCGGCGAATTCAACCCTGACCTTCCTCCCGGCGGCATTCTGGACCTCCAGGGAACGCTCCCCATCGGCTATTACCCCTGATGAAAGCAAAGTCTGAATCAATTCAAAAATTCTTCGTGTGGCTTTATGGCCTAACACATTGAGGGCGCCCCCGCGTAACTGGGGTCCAAGGGTCAGGAGGGTTAACTCATGGACCATCTCCTTGGAAAGTTTTTCTATGTTTTCAACCAGGATTTCAGCACATCCGCAGAGCGCTTGGCATAAGTCTTTGACCCGGTCAGCATTTTGAGAAGAAAGCTTCCCCTGCTCCTCCATCGATTTAAAACCGGCGAAACCATAACGGTCGCCGTAGAATTGTTTTTGAGAAAAGCCCAACAGGAGGCGGTAATAGCCCAATAAACAGGGGTTTTCTTTAAGGATGTAAGGTATGGGGAAGATAATCTCGCCCCGCAACCCCCAACCGGCGAGTTTCTGGAGTCCGGCATCGGAGACGAACTCCCCCAATTGCCGATCGATTTTGGAGATTTTCAAATGGGCAACAGTTGACAGAAGGGCATCAATGAGGTAGGTGTGGCGTATTTCCTGAAGCCGATGGTAAAAAGAAATTTGCAGGTCGGGTTCCGGTATTTTTAATCTATTCACCTGGCGGCCTGCCTGTCAAAGGTAAACAGCAGGGGTTCTGTCGAGCGGATCCGTTCCAGGGCCAATTTCACATAATCCGGATTAAGCTCTATGCCGATATAATTTCGTTGTTGTTGTTCGCAAACGACCCCAACCGTTCCCGAGCCTAAGAATGGGTCCAGAACCCAGTCTCCCGGTTCGGAGCCCGCCAGAATGCACGGCTCGACCAGCTTGGTCGGGAAGGTGGCAAAGTGAGCACCGGAAAAGGGTTCCGTGGAAATGGACCAAACGGTCCGGCGGTTGCGTCCGTTGGCTTCTATCACGTTATGGTAGTTATAATAATAGTTGGGGGATTTCGAAAAAAGGAAAAGGTATTCATGGGACCGGGTGGGTCGATCCTTGACGCTTTCCGGCATGCAATTGGGTTTCTCCCAGATGATATCGCTGCGTAAATACCAGCCGGCCTCTTGCAGGGCAAAAGCCAGACGCCACGGTATGCCGACCAATTCCTTCGGCTTCAGTCCGTCCGGGGTCTTGGCCCGATAAGACATGGCCCGGATGGGATTTTTCCGGTCCGGCGCCCGATAACCCCGGTTGCCGCTGGTATAGCTGTCGCCGATATTCAACCACAATGTCCCATTATCGGTAAGGACCCGGCGGACTTCCTCGAATACGGCTACCAATCGTTTTATATATGGGCAGGGATCATCTTCGGCGCCGATCTGTCCTTCGGTACGATAGTCCCTTAACCCCCAATAAGGGGGGGAGGTAACGCAACACTGGAAAAATTTCGCCGGCAGGCGGGCAAGAAGTTTCTCGGCGTCTCCCTGGAAGACAGTGGACTGATCTATCCCCGCGGCATAGGTTTCTTGAGGCTCCCGGACAAAATCCATATCAGTATCCCTTGGGCATTCGGCAGCAAACTATTTCAATAATTGTTCCTTTAATCATCTTTATAACCAGTATTTCCTTTCCACTGGGAAGAGTATAAGATAAGCGGTAGACGGAAATCAATGAGAAAAATGAGGGGCGTTAGTAAAATAGGGGTGGGCCGTCTGAAGTGGCTGAATTGAAATTATATTCTCGAAAAGATGGGGTCTAAAAGAGGCTTAAACCGATTATTATGCGGGGAAAGGAAG
>CAZVHO010000325.1:0-2649 GCA_964627515.1 uncultured Thermodesulfobacteriota bacterium
TCCACGAATTCAACGAAGTCTATTTTGACAATGTCCGGGTGCCCAAAAAGAATTTGGTCGGACAAAAAAATAAAGGGTTTTACTATCTGATGACCGCCCTGGATTTCGAGCGGGTCATTCTGGTGGGGATTGGCGGATTCAAGCGGGTTTTCGAAGAACTGGTCGCCCAGGTCAAAAAGATTGAGAGAGACGGTGCACCCCTGGGAAGCTATCCAATGGTCCGCAAGAGGCTGGCGGAAATCGCCACTCAAATAGAGATCGGCACTATGCTGGTCTGGAAGACGGCCGACATGCTGGATAAAGGATTATCGCCCAGTGTCGAAGCCGCAGCTCTGAAAGTGGTGGCCACGGAGTTGAGCCGGGCCATGGCCGAGGCGGCCATGGATATTTTCGGGCCTTACGGCCTGTTAGAACGCGGTTCCGAGTATACCCCTTTCAGGGGCCTGGCGCCTGTCGGGTATCTGGATTGCATTTCGGCGACCATCGGGGCCGGCACTTCGGAAATCCAACGCAACATCATCGCCTTACGGGGATTGGGTTTACCGGTTTGGTAACTCCATAGCATAGGAATTTGCATTTTGGACGCAGATGAACTCGGATCGGCAGAAGGCCGATCGTGCAGATTGCCAGGATTTTGAATATAAAGAGCTAACCAAAGATAATTGAAATAATCTGCGTTTATCGGCGAAAATCGGCGTCCTAATTTAATATTTCACCGTCCTATAAAAGGAAAACCATTTATGGAACTCGACCTGAACCAGGAACAAAAAATAGTGAGCAAATCGGCCCGGGATTTTTTGAGAAAGGAATGCCCAAAGTCGCTGGTCCGGGCCATGCGGGACGACGAACAAGGCTATTCCCAGGAGCTTTGGGATAAAATGGCTGCTATGGGCTGGATGGGCGTCGAAATCCCGGAGGCCTACGGCGGAACCGGCGGCGACTTTCTGGATTTGTGCCTTCTGCTTGAAGCCATGGGTGAAGCCTGCCTGCCCGGTCCTTTTTTTGCCACTGTGGTGTTAGGCCTCTCAGCGATTTTAAGGCTGGGCTCCGAGGAACAGAAAAAAAGTATTTTGTCTCAGGTGGCCGACGGCAAACGGATTATGACCCTGGCGGTCACAGAACCGGGCAGTTGGTATGGCGCATCAAAGATATCCACTACAGCCGAAAGAAATAATGGCCCCTATCGGTTAAACGGCGTCAAGTTGTTCGTTGACAGTGCCCAGACGGCCGATCCTATAATCTGTGCGGCCAGGGTCGGTGACGGGTTGTCTCTGTTTATCGTCGATGCCGAAAACCCGGGGCTGAAGATAAAAACCTTGAAAACCTTGGGGTATGAAAAACAATGTGAAGTGGTTTTAGATAACGTTGCCGTTCCCGAGGCCGGGCTTTTGGGCCCGGTCGGCGGGGCCGGGCCGTTTTTGGAGGCCGTGGAGAATAGAGCGGCGGTGGCTAAATGCGCTGAGATGCTCGGGGTCATGGGACAGGCTTTCGAACTATCGTTGGCCTACGCCAAAGAGCGGGAACAGTTCGGTCGCCCCATCGGCGCCTTTCAGGCGATTCAGCATCATTTGGCCAATATGGCCGTGGCCATGGACAGCGCCCGTTATCTTACTTATCAAGCCGCCTGGAAGCTGGCCCAGGGGCTGCCGGCTGAAAAAGAGGCTTCCATGGCCAAAGCCTATGTCAGCGAGGCTTCCGGCCTGGTGACCCGCCTGGCCCATCAGATCCATGGGGCTATCTCTTTTTGTGACGAACATGACCTGCATCTATACACCCGGAAAGCCAAAGCCGCCGCCGTCTCATTCGGCGACGCGGATTACCATCTGGAAAAAGTAGTCCGGAATCTTGGTCTCTGACAGAGCAGGGGGGCTTAGAAGATATATAAAAAAAAAGAAAACCTCCTTTGCTCTAATAGGGCGACCATGCTGATTGGGTTGGTTGGGCCTGGGTTGCGGGGAATTAAGCCGATTTACGGGCTCCCGGTTACTGCCCGCGATGAAGTAATGACCGGAAAACAGGTGTCAGGATATTTATTTTCAAGGCGCGTCGGTTAACAACCAGAGAGAAAGGGGGATGTTGGTTATTTTTATCCTTTCGATCGTAAAGGTTTCCGGGGCATCGTTGGTTATGATAACGCCGGAGTTCAGCCCAAAGGCTCTGCAGGCATCTACCAGGCCCCGAACTTCCCGCTTTTTGGTTTTTTCATCCGTCAAGGTGTGGGAAACCTGGATGGCTTCAGAAACCGTATGGCCTTCGTTTACTATAAAATCACATTCATATCTTTCTTCATAATAAGGAAAGTACATACAATATCTTCCTTATTATGAAGAAAATTTGTTAAAGGAGAAGAAAGTTTTTGCCACTGCCTGCCAGGGAGATCCATGTCCCAATTTCTCGCCGCCCTTGTTCTGGGTACGGAGATCGACACACGAATAAATGTTATCTCCGATTACGACGGCTTTGATCCGATGGGGGACTGCAGTATTTTTGCCGCTACTGGAGATCTCCAATCGCTTTGTTCGTTCGGCTACTTATGATGGAGGGTGTCGATAAAGGCGGCTTTGTTTCAGACTGGCAGGTGGAATCAGGGTTAAATGGATTGGAGCAGGTTGGCCAGTTCCGTCCGGTGCCTGACCCCGGCCTTGTCGA
>CAZVHO010000326.1:0-2565 GCA_964627515.1 uncultured Thermodesulfobacteriota bacterium
CTTGCCGGCTGTTCGGCCTTGAATCGCTACCAGAGGGCTGGGGATCTCAGCCTCTCGGGCCTTAAAGAAAAGGTGAACGTTCTGCGGGATGAAAAGGGCATGGCTTACCTCTATGCCCAGAACATGGATGACGTCCTCTTTGCCCAGGGATTCGTTAGCGCCCAGGACCGGTTATTCCAAATGGAGCTGACCCGGCTCTTTGCCTCGGGCCGGCTCTCGGAGATGGCCGGCGAAGAAACCAAAGGCCTCGATATCCGGATGCGGACCATCGGCTTTTTCCGCAATGCCCAAAGGCATGCCCCGTTGCTGGACGAACCGACCCGGCGTAACCTGCAACGATACGTGGACGGCATCAACGCCTGTATCCGGGAAAATCCCGAGTCCATCCCCTTGGAATTCAAACTCTCCGGTATCGCCGCCCAGCCCTGGCGCATCGAGGATGCCCTGACCATCATGTATTATATGAGCTGGGGTTCATCGGCCAATCTGGGGACCGAGATCATTGCCCAGATGCTGGTCGAAAAGCTCGGAATGGAAAAGGCCCGGGAGATCTTTCCCCTTAATATCAACCCCGACAATAAGGACAGGGGCCGACAGGCCAATACCGGATCAGGCCAGGAAGTAACCGGCATTAACCTCGGTCCGGACCAGGCCCTTCTCAGTTTTCTGGAAACGGATTCCCTGCGGATAGGGAGCAACAACTGGGTAGTGGGTCCCAATGCCTCGCCGGGCGGCAAACCGATTCTGGCCAATGATCCCCATCTGGATGCCAGGATCCTCCCCGGACCATGGTACCCCGTGGGCCTGATCACTCCGGAGATGAGATTTGTCGGCGCCGGAATACCCGGCACCCCTTCTCTGGTGGTCGGCAGGAACAGCCATATCGCCGTGGGTATCACCAACAGTTATGGGGACACCCAGGACCTGTATATCGAAACCCTTGATCCGAAAGACCCCGGCCGATACCTGGAGGGGGTCCTATCGGTTCCATTTCAATTGATCGAAGAAACCCTCAAGATCAAGGACAAGAAGGCTCCCGAAGGGTTTCGCCTGGAAACCATCCGGATCAGGACCACCAAAAGGGGACCGGTGGTCTCCGGGATCCTTCCAGGCTTGAAGGGCGATAAGGTGATCACCCTGCGCTGGTCCCCTTTTGAAACCATGGGACCGGCTCTGGGACTGGACAAGGTCCAGGAGGCCCGTTCTGTTATGGAAGTCCGTGAGGCCCTGAAAGGGGTGAATTGGATCGGCCTTAATTTTGTCTTTGCCGACACCGAAGGCAACATCGGCTGGCAGACCTCAGGGAAGCTGCCCATCCGTTCCCAGAAGGACGGAACCGTCCCCTTTGTTGTAAAGGACAGTCAGGACAACTGGATCGGCTGGATCCCTTATGAAAAGATGCCCCAGTCTCATAATCCAGAAAAAGGATGGCTGGGGACCTGCAACCATGACACTGTACCCAGGGACTATCCCTACTATTACTCTTCCCACCTGTCGCCCTCTTACCGCTACCGGCGTTTGAGTGAGCTTCTGGATGGGCCGGGTGTCAAATCCGCAGACGACCACTGGCAATTTCAGCGGGATACCCTGAACCTCATGGCCAGGGAGATCACCCCCATTATGGTCAAGGCCCTCGTGGCCCATGAGGACACCAAGCCCCTGGCCGCCATTCTCATGAAGTGGAATTTCCAGGATGACCAGGACCAGGCCGCTCCGACCATCTTTCAGGCCGTCTACCGTAAATTCGCCCTGATGGTTTTTTCCGAAAAACTGGGCACGGAGTTGACGGCGCTCATGCTCGACAACTGGTACTTCTGGCAGGAACGGCTCCAGGATATGGTGATCAAAGGGACCTTACCCTGGCCCGGTGACTTAACAATGGATCAGACGAAGAAAACCCGGGATGACCTTTTTTATAGGGCCGCCAAAACCGTTATAGAAGAGTTAACCCCAAGCCTCGGAGGGAACCCTGAAAATTGGCTCTGGGGCAAGGTGCATCAACTGGAATTGGTCAGCCCCATCCGGCGGAAAGGCTTTGGAAAGGGTCTTCTGGGCGGCGGCTCCCACCCGATGGGGGGTTCGGGGGAAACCTTGTACCGGGGCATCTATGGCTTCAACCAACCCTTCGGGGTGACGATTTCAGCCTCTATGCGCATGGTGGCCGATTTGGCTGATGAGGACAAAATCGTCGCGGTCCTGCCCGGTGGGATCACCGCCCGGGTCTTCGACCCTCATACCACAGACCAGATCAAACCCTTTATGGAAGGCGAAAAGCTGTATTGGTGGTTCAGCGATAAGGCCATCAGGGACCATGCCCGGCAAACCATGATCCTTAGCCCCAGATAAAAGGTGACTAAAACCTCAGGCTCCATGGGGGCATTACGAAATACGAGAATATCGAATGTCGAAGGAAGGTAATAAATCCATTCATGATTCTAAATTCGATGTTCGATATTCGATATTCAATATTTGTATTTTCATACTAAACCCTCATGCCCCTCTTGGGGCACCACGAAACATGAAAATAGACCAGTCAAAGGCTTATTTAGGCACGGGTCAGGCACA
>CAZVHO010000327.1:0-2483 GCA_964627515.1 uncultured Thermodesulfobacteriota bacterium
GATGAGGGGCCGCCTCGTACTTGCGCATGATACGGGTGTCCGAAGGCGAGGGGGTCTCAAAGACATAGGAATAAAGGCATTTTTCTTTGAGCAGGCAGGCCGGGCAATCCTGGTTCCGGAGGGCGCAGACCACCCGCTTGAAGGCATAGCCGAACCCGCCACGCAGGGTGGAACCCTTATAGGCGGGCAGGACCAGGGGGTCCCGGGCCTTGAGATTGAACTGAAAAGCCCCCACCCTGATCTCTTTTAGAGGCTTCAAGATCCTTTGAAAATCCATCCTATCCCCCAGCCGGTCAGGCCATGGAACATAGTGGCCTTCCTGAAAAGACCCACTGCATCATGAAATGGAAAAGAGGGTAAGACTTTGAATGGGACCCCTGTGCCGGGGGTCAGTGAAAGATATATAACGACCTTTTAGTGGTTGTCAATAAAATATTACAAGAAGAATCTCTTCTCCCGACAATGCAAAACCCCCGTTGGTCTGATCCATTTTTCCGGTATTTTCCTTAAACTGCCTTTAGGGAAATATTATGACCGGAAGAAAAATGTGTACCATAAGGGTGATAGAGTTATACAAAGGTAGCCGGCCTGACATTAAACCTTTTGGCCATAAGTCTTATGAGGAATTTATCGACCTCTTTTCTCTTGACATCTTATGACCATGTGGTCATAATTGCTTCCCATGAAAACGCCGACCCCCGCCATCCAGGTCCAATCCACCTTTCTCAATCTCCCGGAGGAAAAAAAGAGCCGGATTGTAGAAACGGCTATCCATGAGTTTGCCGAAAAGGGCTATGAGGGGGCCTCGATCAACACCATGGTCGGGCGTCTTGGAATTTCCAAGGGCTCCATCTTTCAATATTTCAATAACAAAAAGAGCCTTTTTTTCTATGTGTTCGATTATGCCGTCGGACTGGTCAAAAGGACCCTGGTCCAGGTCAAAGAGGAAACGGAACAGGAAGAGGTCTTTGACAGGATCAGGAAATCCCTCCTGGCCGGCATTGATTTCATTCAGAAACATCCGCATATTTATCGGATTTACCTCAACCTTCAACTGGGGAACGATACCCCTTTTCGGACAGAAATTATTCATAAAATAAGGTTGTTTTCCGGTGAATATTTAAGTTCCTTGTTGCGGCAAGGGATGGAGCGGGGAGAGATTTCAAACCAAATATCCTTAAACCAGGCTGTTTTTTTATTGGATGCGGTTTTGGACCGGTTCCTATTGGCCTATACCGTGCCTTATCTTTCCTGGGAAGATAAGATTTATAAAGCCCCCCGAAAAACCATCGAAGAATGGGCCGCCGGTCTTACGGAACTGCTCCGTAAAGGCCTTCAGGGGTAATTTTTTTTGTTCTAATAATGACCACATGGTCACAAGAGGGGTTATGGCATTATGTTAGCGGAAATCAGAGATCCCGAACTTAAAAAGATCGGTGAAAAAATCAATGCCCATGAACGGCTGAATCAGGAAGACGGCCTGGTCCTTTATAATACCTGTGACCTTTTGGGGCTGGGGATTCTGGCCAACCGGGTCCGGGAGGCAAAGAACGGTAACCTTGCTTATTTCATCATCAATCAGCACATCAACTATTCCAACATCTGCCGGAACCGCTGCCGGTTTTGCGCCTTCGGGAAAGACCCGGATGATCCCCAGGCCTATCAAATGAGTCTGGATGAAATCGAGGCCAAGGTCCGCGAGCGCCTGGCGGATCCCATAAGCGAAATCCATATCGTGGGCGGCATCCACCCCGATCTTCCCTTTTCCTATTACCAGGAGATGTTGAAAAGGATTAAAGCCCTCCGTCCTTCCGTGCACATTCAGGCCTTTACGGCTGTGGAGATCGCCCATTTGGCTGAATTGGCCGGCAGGCCGGTAAATGAAACCCTTTCCATCCTGGCCGAGGCGGGTCTGGGTTCCCTGCCGGGAGGCGGTGCGGAAGTGTTCAGCCCGCGAATCCGGGAGGCCCTCTGTGCTAAAAAACTCTCTTCCAAAAACTGGCTGGCCGTCTCCATGACCGCCCATCGAATGGGGATCAAGACCAATGCCACGATGCTTTACGGCCACATGGAAACCCTGGAAGAACGAGTGGACCATCTCCTGGCCCTTCGTCAGGCCCAGGATGAGACCGGAGGATTTCTGACCTTCATCCCCCTGGCCTTTCATCCCAAAAACACCGAAATCGATCACTTCAACGGGACGACCGGTCTGGACGATCTGAAAAATATCGCAGTAGCCCGTTTGATGCTGGATAATTTCCCCCATATTAAATCCTTCTGGATCATGATCGGACCCAAGCTGGCCCAGATTTCCCTCTCTTTCGGGGCGGACGATATCGACGGTACGGTCATCGAAGAACGCATCACCCATATGGCGGGGGCCGAAACGGCCCAGGCCATGACCCGCGAAGAGATCCTGCATTTGATCCGGGAAGCCGGCCGGGACCCGGTGGAGCGGGATACGTTGTATAACCAAATAATGG
>CAZVHO010000328.1:0-2482 GCA_964627515.1 uncultured Thermodesulfobacteriota bacterium
GAATTGGATTCTCTGGCCACACCCGAAGAAGTCCTCAAATCAGAGACCTTTCAGCGGGTCTTTCGCCAGGCATACGAATTGGGGTATCACACCATATTAGTGACTGACGGTTATGGGGGGTTAGGACTGGAACCCCTGGAAGTCCATATCGCCCTGGAAGAGATGGGCTGGGGTTCTGCCGGTTGGACCGTCGGTATCGGTGTATCCTGTTTTCCTGCCTTCATGGGCGGTGTGCTGCCCGAACCACGGGTAGTTGATGAAATTATTGTCCCTTTTTGTGAATGCCAGGACGCCTCGATCATCGGCTGCTGGGGAATCACCGAGCCGGACCACGGCTCGGATATGCTGATGGGCGGCACCACCTATTTCAATGATCCGGCCTGCTCCGGCCGGGTCCGGGCCAGAAGAGATGGAAATGCATGGGTGATCAGCGGTCAGAAGTCCGCCTGGGTCTCCAACGGGACTATTGCCACCCACGCCCTGGTTTACCTGAGTATCGAACCGGATAAAGGACCGGCCGGAGGAGGTATTGCCATCGTGCCCTTGAATTCCCCTGGGGTCAGCAAGGGCAAACCCTTGAATAAGATGGGCCAGCGGGATCTCAACCAGGGAGAGATCTTCTTCGACGAAGTGCGCATTCCGGCGGAATTCATGCTCTCCGATCCGGAAAGCTACCCGGCCATGCTGGACATCACCATATCTACGGCCAATGCCGCCATGGGGGCTATTTTTACCGGCGTGGCCCGTTCGGCCTATGAACTGGCCCTGGATTACGCCAAAGAGCGCATCCAGGGTGGCCGGCCGATCTTTCAACATCAGGCGGTTCAACAGAAACTATTCCATATGTTCACCAAGGTGGAATCGGCCCGTCAGTTAAGCCGGGCGGCTTTGATCTATAATTACAATACGACCCCTCCGGCTACCCAGTATTCCATAGCCTCCAAGGTCTACTGCACCAATGCGGCCTTTGAAGTGGCCTCCGAGGCCATCCAGATCTTTGGAGGAAACGGGATGAGCAAGGAATACCCCATAGAAAAAATCTTCCGCGATGCCCGGGCGGCCATGATCGAAGACGGCTCCAATGATATTTTGGCCATTACGGCCGGGGCGATGCTTTAAAAAAAAGGGTGCAAGGCATAAGGCGCAAGGCTCAAGGTTTAAAGTCAAGTAATGTGGTTTTTCCTTGAGCCTTGTGCCCTGTGCCTTGCACCTTTATATGCAAGGAGTTTTTTATGAATAACGTTTATATCATCGGGGTGGGGATGATCCGCTTCGGGAAATATCCCGATGAAACGGTCCGCACCATGGCCGAGAAGGCCGTCCATCTGTCCCTGGAAGACGCCAGCCTTCAAAAAAAGGATCTGCAGTCGGCTTATTTTTCAAACACCTTCTGGGGCATGTTCGACAACCAGCACTCCATCCGGGGTCAGGTGGTCTTAAGGAGCATGGGGATTGATAAGATCCCGGTGGTCAATGTGGAAAACGCCTGCGCCGGGGCCTCAACGGCCCTGCACCTGGCTTATACGGGCATTAAAGCCGACATGTTTGATGTGGCCCTGGCCGTAGGTTCGGAAAAGATTACCAGCCCGGACAAGGCCAAATCCTTGAGCGCCTATGCCTACTGCATGGATGTGGAAAACCTGGCCCGGCACATCGGCATGATCATGCAGGTGGGTCAATCCTTTAAACTCGATCTGCCTCAAGGAGAGGCCGCTCCCGGGGAAGGCAAAAGCATCTTCATGGATGCCTATGCCATGGGGGCCCGCTGGCACATGGCCCGCTTTGGTTCCACTCAGAAACAACTGGCCGCCATTTGTTCCAAAAACCATTTTCATGGTTCCCTCAATCCCATGGCTCAATATCAAATCCCGATGACGGTGGGAGAGATATTGGCCGATAAGTCCATCGCCTACCCCCTGACCCGGGCCATGTGCGCCCCGGTCGGAGATGGGGCGGCCGCGGCTATTGTCTGCTCGGAAAGCTTTTTAAAAACCCTGTCCGGACCGCGAGCCGTAAAAATCAGGGCTTCGGTATCAGGGCAGGGTTCGGACCGCGATTTGGACGGCATAGATATCGGGGAAAGGCTTTCCAAAGAGGCTTATGCAGCGGCCGGAGTCGGTCCGGAAGCTATCGATTTGGCGGAAGTGCATGACGCCACGGCTTATGGCGAACTGCATCAGACCGAGGTGATGGGTTTTTGCCCGGCCGGGCAGGGAGGACCATTCGCAGAATCCGGGGACACTACCCTGGGAGGATCGAAACCGATCAACACCAGTGGCGGTCTGGAATGCCGGGGACACCCCATCGGTGCTTCGGGCCTGGCCCAAATCTACGAACTGGTCGAGCAGCTCCGGGGCCGGGCCGGAAAACGCCAGGTAGACAAAGCGCGTATTGCCTTAGCGGAAAACGGCGGCGGCAACATCGGGGTGGAAGAGGCGGCGATGTGCATCCATATTTTGGAAAAGGCCTAAGGTGTTCGGCG
>CAZVHO010000329.1:0-2464 GCA_964627515.1 uncultured Thermodesulfobacteriota bacterium
GTTCGACCATTGGGGCACGATGGTCAGCCGAATCCCCATATCTTCACAGACGGCCGTTACCAAATCCATCGTTTCCCAGAATTTCCGGACGGAAAAAACAATGACTTCGTCAACCGGATGATCCCGGACTATTTTTTCAATCTCATGGACGTCTCCCATTATTTTGGGGATATCGTTTGATCCGTTCGATCCTTCCGGCTCATCACCTAAAAAACCGACAATTTTATAGCCCAATTCAGGAAAGTTTCTGATGTGCCTGGCAAATCTTCTCGATTCCGGGTCCATTCCCACCAGGAGGATTCGATGAAAAGCCGGACTCTGTTTTTTAACCTCCCAGATATAAACCGTCGCCCTTTTCCAGATATAAAGAAACAGGCTATTAATCCCCAAAAAAAAGAACATCTGGGGGCGACTGGGAAAATAAAATTTGGCCAGATAAAAAAGGCCGAAAAGGAATAAGCCGCCCATCAGGTGGGCCTTGAGCAGAGCCTGAAAAAGGTATCGTCTATTTCTTATGATTAAGGGATCATAGAGAGAAACCCGGTTTAAGACCACCCACCAGATGAAAGGAATGACAAATAAGATCAGAATGAACTCCTGGAGAGAACGCAGACCGCCGAAGGTGATCTCCTGGCCGAATAAAAAAAACGCCGATCCGGCCAGGCTGTTGGCCAAAAAATACCCCAAGATAAAACTGAGGATCGTTATGACCTGATCAACAATCCGGTAATAAAATTTTTGGAATATGCCGCTCATCGATTAATGGGCCTGATGATCTCCGCTACCAACTGATACCCTGATAGCTTCCTGAGGGCCCTCTTTCCCCGTCAGAGGGTCGGACTAAATCAATGATGATCTGATCCTCCCGGACCATTTTCCATAAATCCTGTAGCCCGGGTATTTTTGACCCGATTACAATAACCTCGGCCCGGGCCAGGAGTTCTTCCAGATCCTGGGTAAGCAACTGGCCCAGATGGGGGATGAGGCGTTCAATAAAATCCTTATTGGTTCCGCACAGGTTACCGAGGTAAACCTGGGGATCATAGATTCTGAGATCAAAGCCCTTCCCTAAAAGGGTTTCGGCCAGGAGGACCAGCGGACTTTCCCTGAGGTCATCCGTCCCTTCCTTAAAACTTAAGCCCAATAGGCCGACCTTCTTCTTCCCGGTCTTCAGAATGAGACGGATCCCTTCCTGAAGCTGGGCTTCATTGCTGGGCAGGATGGCCTGAAGCAAGGGCAGTTCCAGATCAAGGGTCTTAGCCATATAAAGCAAGGCCCGGGTATCTTTCGGCAGGCAGGAGCCGCCAAAGGCAAAGCCGGGTTTTAAATACATGGGAGAGATATTGAGCTTGGTATCCTGAATAAAAATATTCATCAGGACATGACTATCCACCTTTAAGGTCTGGCAGATCCTTCCGACTTCATTGGCAAAACAGATTTTCAAAGCATGGAAGACATTATCGAGATATTTAACCAATTCGGCTTCCCTGAGGGATACTTTGAGCACCGGGGCCGGAAGGGATTCATAAAGGTCCAGCAAGGGAGGGAGGTCTTCAGGGCTTAATAGTCCGATGACGGTCTTGGGGGGATTAAAGAAATCCCAAACCGAACTCCCTTCCCGTAAGAATTCCGGATTAAAACAGACCCCGAAATCCTTTCCGGCCCGCTTCCCTGATCTTTCCTCGAGGATCGGGATCAAGGCCTGCTCGGTAGTCCCCGGCAAGACCGTACTCCGCAAGACAATCCAATGGAAAGAAACCTTCGAAGTTAAGTAGTCTCCTATTTCTTCAAAAACGCGCTGTACATAGGTTAAGTCAATCGCTCCATTTTCTTTTCCCGGGGTCCCCACGCAAATCAAGCTCAGGTCGGTTTGGGCAAAGGCCCTGGCCCCATCATCGGTGGCTTTAAATCGTTCCAGTTTGGTTTGCTCGGCGATTATCCTGCCGATTTCAGCTTCCATAACCGGGGCCTGGCCCTGCCCGATCATCCGGATCTTGGCGGGATTGACATCAACCCCGATTACCTCATGGCCCATCTGGGCCAGGCAGGCGGCACTGATGGTCCCGACATATCCTAAACCGAAAACACTGATTTTCATAAAACTCTCTTTCGAGTTGCGGGTTAAAAAAAAATCTCCGTTATTGCCACAGTAGTATTAAAAAATTTGAACGCAGATTTTCGCCGATACCCGCAGATAACTATTCTTTATATTCAAAATCCTGGTAATCTGCACGATCGGCCTTCTGCCGATCCGAGTTCATCTGCGTCCAAATGCAAATTCCTATACCATCCAGTTCGTTTTTACCATATTCTACAAGCTAATACAACAAGTTCTCTCTTGCCTGTTTTTTATATTTCCCACCGGCTTTCTTGAAAAATAAAATATCCCTTGACAGGCCAACTTCATTTTTCTAAAGTTGACGAATAGCTAATCTATTATAATTATTTAAGATCCATCCGGAAA
>CAZVHO010000330.1:0-2417 GCA_964627515.1 uncultured Thermodesulfobacteriota bacterium
CCAGAACGGTCCTCACCCTGCCGGAAAGGCAGATGGTGGCCTGCGCCATGCTGGCTGCCTTGGGAGCGGCCGATGAATTAAAGCTCCACCTCAATGCCGCCCTGAATGTCGGCTGCGACCCGAAAAAAATGGCCGAGGTCTTTTTCCAGCTTGCCCCCTACGGCGGCATGCCCCTGGTCAACAAGGCCCTGGAAGTTTTCCGGGAGGTTTTGCAAGGCCGGGGGGAATGGGAAACGTTTAAAAAATAAAGCAAATTCTTTCAAACGGCACCCTCTTCATATTTCACCATTTGGCGCGCCTTCTGGACCATGATCTTTTTAAATGGTCTGAAGTGTTTGAGGATCTTGAACACCGCTGGCATGGGGATAATATTCTGGGCAGCCGATTTTTCGGTGGATGAGGTAATATGACCTATGGTGGCCAGTTCTTTCCCCGCTGCCTCAAAAGCCTCATAGGACTTGGCCAGTCTGGGGATTCGCTGGAAGGCCTCCGGGTCTTTCCCGTGACCGGCGAAACGTCCGGCATTACGGACCAACACCCCTACCTGGGGTGCGTCGTTAAATCTGGCGTAGGTCCGGAAATAGGAGGTGACGTTGCCGGTCATCTCTTTTTCCACGTTGTCGCAACAGACCAGGACCGCGAAGGGTTTTGAACAAATGGCCTGATCGATGTGATGGAAGACCAGGCCGCTTTGAGTCAATTGCAGGTCGAAGACGTCGGCCGTGGCGTAAAGCCGGTCCAGAAAGATTTTCATCAATCCCGACAGGCCGAAGACATAAACGGGCGTGGCAAAAACGAGGATATCCGCCCAGGCCATCTTCTCAAATACCGATCGAACATCGTCTTTATCGTCAAAGACGCATTTAAGATAGTGCTCCGGGCTGTTGCATTTTCCACAGGAAAGACATCGGTTAATCTTCAATTCCGCCAGGTTCACCACTTCAAACTCGGCCCCGGCAAAAACAGCGCCTTTGGAGAGCTTGGACAACAAGAAGGCCGTGTGGCCCTGACGGCCACGATAGGACCCGTTGACTGCTAACAGTTTCATGAATGCTCACCTTTCCTTCTTTAAGATAAATCCGGGATGTACCGGGCCTTTTTTTTATTAATTCACATGCCACTGGGGGCCCACGAATGATGAAAATCCCGTAGATGCGGGTTTTAAACCCACCCCTACAGCGCCCCCATGACGGTTGAGGGTCATTAAATTGTTACTCCGAACTCAAAACTCCGAACTGGTTTTCCCGACCCCTGACCCTTGATCCCTGAATACTATTTTCGAACTAAACCCTCATGCCCTGTCGGGGCACCGGCAAAGCATGAAAATTTGTTTTCGCCGAACGCCGAACGACGAACGTTATCTTCGTATTAAACCCCCGTATGAACAAGCGATGGATCGTGCCCCGGAATGATGAATTCCGGCCGATCCTCCGGAATCATGGACAGAATCCGGTAACTGCTGTCGTAATAGTCGTAGTAGTTGTAGGTGATGGACGAAGGAATGAAGTGCCCATAGGCTTCCGGGGCCGGCGTAATCTTATGCACCCGGCCCTGCATATCCACGATCTCGTCCTGCCGGGCGAAGGCCATGCAGTAGAGGTGCCAATGGTCTCCGACCAGGATCCGGATACCTCTTTCGGTCCGGACTGCGATAGACTGGCATCCAGGGGTATGGCCGGGCGTCTGGATGCATCGGATGCCTTCGGCCGGCTCGAAATCTCCTTCAACCGGAAGGCAGTTACCTCCCTCAAATTCGCGGATCAGATTCGGGTCATAGTCCCGGCGCACCTTCATTACCGGTAAAGGATCAAGCAAGGTTTGCCACTCCTCTTTTTGAAAAATCAGCCTGGCCTTTTTAAACAGGGAAGAGTTGGCCGCATGGTCATTATGCAGATGGGTATAAAGGACGGTGTCAATCCGGAGTGGGTCAATACCGATGCCGGTCAAGGCCTTTTCAACGAAGGCCCTGCCCCCCTCCGCGGCAAATCCCCCCCATGCCTTGCCATCCACAATGAATCGATCGTCAATACCTGAATCCACCAAAATGTTTCGCTTTCCATCAGTCAATAAAAACCCCAGATAAGGGCTTTCCAGCATCAACTCCGGATCGAGACCCGGTGTGGCCGCCCCTTTCGGTATGATGATCTTGCCGTAATAGAGAACGGTGATTTTCCAATACCTCATGGGATCACTCTTCCGTGATGGCCTTGCCTGATTGTTTGGTCCGACATGACAAAGTCCTTTCTATTTAGTGGCTTTTCAAAATAACTATTATGGTTCACCGCAGAGGTCCAAAGGTCGCAGAGGAACCATTTTATATTGCTTTCAGGCGTTCAACCCGAACAATTGTCGGGCTTCCGAAGGGGTGGCCGGGTCCAATCCCAATTGTTCCCCAATGCGGACCACCATTTCCACCT
>CAZVHO010000331.1:0-2404 GCA_964627515.1 uncultured Thermodesulfobacteriota bacterium
ATCCTCTCCACCGGCAAAAGAACGATGTGGATTGTGGGGGCCAGGGAGACCCAGCGCCCCGAGGATCCGGCTGAAAATAAAACCAGGGTCCCGGTGTCGGCCAGGGCATAATCGGCCCCGCTAATGCCGACATCGATGGTTCGAACCGCTTCCCAGTCCTTTTCTTTCAGCGCCGCTTTCCGGTCTTCGAGGTTCAAGCCTAATAGTTTCCGACCTTCCTTTTGAAGCGCTTCTTCCAAGTTTAAATCATGAATCAGGGGACGGTTCTCCAAAGCCACCTTTTCGGAATGGGAATCAAGGAGTAAAGAATCCAGAATTCCGGATAATTCCTCCCGGGAGGCGGCACGATAGGTCTTGGCCTGAAGGGCCTTCAGTTCCTTTTCCAGTTGTTCCAGGATCTCAGTCCGGGTTCTCATCCTGCCACCACTCATGAAAGGTTTTTTCCGGAAAGGATAGACCGGGGGGGATTTTATCGGGGAAAATTTTGGCCCCAGTTTTAGCCAGGGCAACAGCGGCCCGATACCAGGAGGGATGGGATTGACAGGCGGCCCAGAGGTTTATAAAAGATTTTTCATAAAAGGTCGCTCCACCCTGTTCCTGAATCCGTTGGCGCAGTTTTAATAAGAGGTCCGGGAGGGGGATGCGGACCGGGCAGACCCCGGCACAGGCCCCGCACAAGGTCGAAGCCATGGGCAGGTCTTTGGCTCGAAGCAAGCCCAAAAATTGGGGGACCAGGGTCGCCCCGATGGGTCCACTGTAAACCCAGCCATAGGCATGGCCCCCGATCCGTTGATAGACCGGACAGACATTCAGACACCCGCCGCAGCGCAGGCAAAAAAGGGATGGCCTTAGTTCCGGATCCTGGAGGATTCTGGAGCGGCCGTTGTCCAATAAGACCAGGTGGACTTCTTCCGGACCGTCCTCCTCTGCTGGGCACCCTGGGCCATGGATGAAAGACATATAGGTGGATAGTTTCTGACCCGTGGCGCTACGGGCCAGGATCTTGAGAAAGACCGCCAGTTCCGATAACCCCGGGATCACTTTCTCGATCCCCACAACGGCCACATGGAGGCGCGGGAAGGTGGTGCACATCCGGGCATTACCTTCGTTTTCCACGATAACCAGGGTGCCTGTTTCCGCCAGGGCGAAATTGGCCCCGCTGATCCCCATGCCGGCTTGAAAATATTTTTCCCGAAGGAATTCCCGGGCCGCCTGGGTCAGTTTTTCCGGCGTATCGAAATGGGGGACCCCTAATTTTTTAGAAAACAACTCGGCAATCTCTTCCTGGGATTTATGGATGGCCGGGGCAATGATATGGGAGGGGGGCTCCCCGGCTAACTGGACGATAAATTCTCCTAAATCCGTTTCCCAAACCGTTGTCCCGGAATTTTCCAGTTCCTGGTTAAGCCCGATCTCTTCGGTGGTCATGGATTTGCTTTTGACCACCATTTTGATCCCCCGGGAACGGACCAGACCCTGGATATATCGGCGGGCGTCTTCGGCGTCCGGCGAGCGGTGGATCTTGACCCCCAAGGATTGAGCTGATTTTTCCAATTGTTCCAGGTAGGTCTCCAGGTGGTCCATGACTTCGCTCTTGATTCGATGGGCCTGGGTCCTTAAGGCTTCACCTTCGGGCCAGTCGGCAAAGGCCATAGCCCGCATGCGCCCGATGTGCCCGCAGGCCCTGTTTAAGGCCTCCTGCAAGGCCTTATCGCCTAAGGCCTGATCCGCCTGGGTCTTAAATTTTTCGGTTTGTATTTTCATAAATTGGATTCGAAGCCAAAACTTCCACGAGGTGTTTTACTCCTATCGAAATTTTTTGTTCCTTAAGCCGGCGCTGGATCTGCATCAAACATCCCGGATCATTGCTGACGATCCACCGGGCGCCGGTTTTCTGGATGGCCCTAATCTTTTCCAGGCCGATGGCCTCCGAGAGCTTAGGGAATTTTTGAGAGAAAAGCCCTCCAAAGCCGCAGCAGACTTCGGAAGATTCCATTTCAATCAGGGTCAGTCCCTCCACCCGGGCCAGGAGTTTTCTCGGTTGTTCAAAGATGCCCAGGACCCGGTTGGAATGGCAGGCATCATGATAGGTGATGGTATAGGGAAAAGAGGCTTTGAGTTTTTCCAAAGGGATAAATTGGATCAGGAACTCCGAGACTTCAAATATTTTTGAGGCTGTTTTGTTGGCCTTGGCCAACCATTCCGGTTCTTCTGAAAAAATTTCCGGATAATGTTTCCGGACCATGGCTGTGCAGGATCCGGATGGACAGACGATCCATTCGGCCGAATCAAAGATGGTCAGAAACCGCTCGGCCAAGACCCTGGCTTTTTTAATAAAGCCCTGGTTAAAGGCCGGCTGGCCGCAGCAGGTCTGGGCCTGAGGATATTTCACTTTAAATCCCGA
>CAZVHO010000332.1:0-2327 GCA_964627515.1 uncultured Thermodesulfobacteriota bacterium
TTAGGATTTCGACACCAGATTTTGAATCTTTAACCTTAATCCGTTCAACCGGATAAATCCCTCGGCGTCTTTTTGACGATAAACCTGATCTTCTTCAAAGGTGGCGAAATCCATCCGATAAAGGGAATGATCCGATTTCCTCCCCGCCACCATGACATTCCCTTTGTAGAGCTTCAACCGGACGATCCCCGAAACCCGAGTCTGGGTCTCGTCGATTAATTTTTGAAGGAGTTCCCTTTCCGGTGAAAACCAGTATCCGTAATAAATCAGTTCCGAATAACGGGGGATCAGGGAATCCCGGATGTGCATTACCTCCCGATCCAGGGTCAAAGTCTCAAGGGCCTGATGGGCCGTGCGGATCAAGGTTCCGCCAGGGGTTTCATAGACCCCACGGGATTTCATGCCCACATAGCGATTCTCCACCAGGTCCATTCGGCCGATCCCGTGTTTTCCGCCCAGGCGATTCAGGGTGGATAACAACTCAGCGGCTTTCATCGATTGGCCGTTGAGAGCCACCGGATCACCTTGTTCAAAATGGATCTCGACATATTCAGGGGAATCAGGGGCCTTCTCCGGTGATTGGGTCATTTGAAACATGTCTTCCGGGGGTTCTATCCAGGGATCTTCCAATATCCCGCCTTCATAGCTGATATGTAAGAGATTGGCGTCCGAGCTATAAGGCCTTTGAGGTGTTATTGGGATCGGGATGCCATGTCTTTGGGCATAGCTGATCAAGGCCGAACGGGAAGTCAAATCCCAGTCCCGCCAGGGGGCGATGATTTTCAGACCGGGACTCAAGGCCATATAAGTCAACTCAAACCGTACCTGGTCATTCCCTTTCCCGGTTGCCCCATGGCTGACCGCCTGGGCCCCCTCGGCTTCGGCCACCATCACCTGGTGTCTGGCGATGATCGGCCGGGCCAGCGAAGTCCCCAAGAGATAAAACTGTTCATAAGCGGCATTGGCCCGAAAGGCCGGGAAGACATACTGGCTGACAAATTCCTCCTTCAAATCCTTGACAACGAACTTGACCGCCCCGGTTTGCAGGGCCTTTTTTTCAACTGCCGGCCATTCCTCTTCCTGTCCCAGATCGGCCGAAAAGGCGATCACCTCAGACGCATAGGTTTCCTGAAGCCATTTTAATATGACCGAAGTATCAAGACCGCCTGAATAGGCTAAAACGATCTTCATTAATCCATTCTCCTTAGTTCGAAAATAACGTTCGTCGTTCGTCGTTCGGGGTTCGTCGTTCGTTGAAACCCATTAAATCTTGACCTATTTTTATGCTTCGCGGCGTCCCAAAAGGGCATGAGGGTTTAGTTCGAAAATTAAGTTTCAAGTTGCAAGCGTAAAAACCTTGAACCTTGAACCTTTTTCCCTGTTTCATGCCGCCCCGAAGTCTTCCCGCCCTTCAATGATAAACTCCAACAAGGCCTTATGCACATGGAGTTTGTTCTCTGCCTGGTCAAAGACCACGGAATTGGGACCTTCCAAAACCTCATCGGTGATCTCCTCCCCCCGGTGGGCAGGCAGACAATGCATGACCAGACATTCAGGGTCGGCCAGAGATAAAAGGTTTTCATTCAATTGAAAGGGTTGAAAAAATTTTATCCTTTCCACGGCTTGATCCTCCTGACCCATACTGGCCCAGACATCGGTGTTGATCACCTGAGCGTCCCGAACCACCTCGACTGGATCACGGGTCAGGACAACCCTTTCCCCGGCCTCTCTCCTGGCCCTGTTCAAAATTTCTTCATTCGGTTCAAAGCCCTCCGGACAAGCCAGCACCAGGTTAAAAGGGAACAGAGCGGCCGCTTCAAGCCAGGAATGGGCCACATTGTTTCCATCCCCCAGCCAGGCGATTTTCATCCCTTCCAAAGAATCTTTTCGTTCCCATATCGTAAAAAGGTCGCTTAAAATCTGGGCCGGATGAAAAAGATCACTCAGGGCATTAATGACCGGGATCGTGCCGTATTGAGCAAGTTCTTCCAACGTCTGTTGGGCAAAGGTGCGAACCACCAAACCATTCAAGTAGCGGGATAAAACCCGGGCCGTATCTTTCAAAGGTTCATGGCGAGCCATCTGAGTATCCCGGCTGCTGATAAAGACAGGATAACCGCCGGTTTGGACTACAGCTACTTCAAAAGAGAGCCGGGTCCGGGTGGATGGTTTTTCAAAAAGGAGGCCGATATTCTTTCCCTCTAAGGGCAAATCCTGGACCCGGCCTTCCTTATATTCTCTGGCCCTTTTCCAAATGCCCTCAATTTCTACGGCCGTCAGATCGCTCAGTTTTAAAAAGTCTCTTTTCATCGGGCAACCATTTTTTT
>CAZVHO010000333.1:0-2314 GCA_964627515.1 uncultured Thermodesulfobacteriota bacterium
GAAGCCAGGATCCCCTGGCCGCCTCGCTCCCGGGCCAGCCATAGACCGGCTTGACCATGGAGGAAGACCCCCAGGCAGGCAGCCTGGGAAGGAGTCATGCCCTGGGATAAAAACCCGAGTATCAGACCGGTTAATATATCTCCGGTGCCTCCGGCAGCCAATACCGAATGGCCGACGGGGTTTAAATAAACCGGTCCTTCGGGGTCGGCAATTACGGTCCTGGCCCCTTTTAAGACCACCACCACTCCATGTTCTTGAGAAAAGGCCCGGGCTGTCCGGATCCGGTCGGCCTGGATCTCTTTCACGGACTGTCCTGATAATCGGGACATCTCTCCGGGATGGGGGGTAAGGATGGCCCGGCCGGCCAGATTCTTTATAGCCGTCGGGACCCCGGCCAGGGCATTCAACCCATCGGCATCGATAACCATGGGGAGGTCAATGGATTGTTTTAGCAGATTTTGAACCAGGGCGGTTGTCCCCGGTGAAGAGGAAAGGCCCGGGCCAAGGGCCATGGCTTTTTTGCCTTCCATTAACGTCATAATGCGGGAAAGTGCCTCCGGCCCTAAATGACCCGGTTCTCCTTCAGGCAGGGGTTCGGTCATGGCCTCGGTCAGTTTTATTTCCATAATGGGGTTCAAACTTTCTGCGATGCCCAGGGTTACCAACCCTGCCCCGGCCCGTAAGGCCCCCAGGCAGGTCATGGCCGCGGCCCCGGTCTTTCCTTTTGAGCCGGCCAGGACCAGGCTATGGCCATAAGAACCCTTATGGCCCTCCGGATCCCTCTCCGCCATCAAAGGGGCCAGAAGCTCCGCCTCCAATAATTCCACACGATCCTTAGTCGCCGGCCAGAAAGCGGGAGGGATGCCAATATCGATCACAAAAAGCCTTCCCACATAACGGCAACCGGGGAAGATGACTTGACCGATTTTAGGCAGGCCGAAGGTAACGGTCAGATCGGCCTTGACACAAAGACCAAGGGGCCGGCCGCTGTCGGAAGACAACCCTGAAGGGATGTCCACGGCGGCCTTAGGAACCGGGATTTCATTGATCAGAATGATCAGGTCCCGGAAAAAACCGGAAACTTCTTTATCGATCCCGGTTCCCAAAAGGGCATCCACCAGAAGGTCAAAACCGGACACTTCCTGTCGCAGGGATGGGCGGTTTGTTTTTTCGTCCAACTCGGTCAAGGGAATTTTTAATCGGTCAACCAGACCAAGTTGAAAGGCTGCATCCCCTTTGAGCCCTTCCCGCGAACCGGCCAAATAAACCCGGACCCGAAGGCCCAGGGCCTGGAAATAGCGGGCCATGGCCAAACCGTCCCCTCCGTTATTCCCTTTCCCGCAGAAAACAGCTATGGAACGGACCTTGGGATACTGCCGGCCAATGACCTGGACCGCTCCCCGGGCGGCATTTTCCATCAGAACCAGTCCCGGCAGGCCGAGTTCTTCAATGGCCTGTTGGTCTAATCGTCTTATTTGTTGGGCTGTGGTCAGGATCATAATAAAATCGGGTTCAAGGTTCAGGGTTCAGGGTTCAGGGAAAAACCTTACACCTTGGACCCTGAATCTTTAATTTCGTATTAAGCTCTCACACCCCTCCGGAGCGCCAAGAAAGATGAAAATATCTTCAAGATTCAAGGTGTTCCATACTTGAAACTTGCATCTTGCATCTTGAAACTTTATTTGGGCACTAAATCTCCAGCACCACCACGGCCATGGCATATCCATCCTCATCGGTCAGGGTCAAAAAACTGTTTTTAATCCCGGCCTGCAAACAAATTTCCCTGGCCCGGCCATGGAGGATCAGCTCCGGCTTGCCGAAAGCATTAGAGGTCACCTCAATGTCTTTCCAGTGAATCCCCTGTCGCATCCCCAGGCCGATGGCCTTGGAAAAGGCCTCTTTGGCCGCAAAACGCATGGCCCAATAGCGGGTGGGGCGGGGTTTGCCAAGGCAAAGGGTGCGTTCTTTTTCAGTAAAAATCTTTTCCTGAAATCGTTCTCCCCAGGTTTCCATGGCCTTTTGTATCCGGACCATCTTAACCAAATCCACCCCTATGCCGTAAATCATCGGTCCCCATGAACAGCTATTCGGTTTATCTATTATTTTCTTTTATATAACAACCCATTATCCTGGTCAAGGAGAAATGGCAGGAATCCATCCAAAAGGTACCTGATTGGAAAATACTTGGAGAAAACAGCTTTCAAGATCCTGTCCGGCCTTACAGGGAATTATTGGGGCAAAGCAATAGAAGATAAAGCGAAAAGGAAAGTGCAGCAGGAGGGCGTTTCGAAAAGGGCCGGGGTATTATATTAAA
>CAZVHO010000334.1:0-2229 GCA_964627515.1 uncultured Thermodesulfobacteriota bacterium
CGAAAAGAGGCATTTAAGAAGAACAACGATGCCGCGAGCCACAGCCCTATATGGCCAGAGCGGAAACGGGGCCGGGCCAGATTAACCGATTGGAATAAAAAGGATTGAGGTCAAGTTACCCCTTTAAAATAGGCCTATATTGAGTTTTTTGAAGACAAAAAAAGACCGGGTGTTCCTGGGGCGCATCTTTCATGTTGACATTTTTCAGGAGTTAGGGCCGAAGGGCGTTTTGGACCTTGGGGAATGGTTTTCTGGCCGCATGATAAAAGCGTCGGTCCCCCGTCCAAAGGGGGCAGTTCTGAATCAGGGTCAGGGACAGATAATGGAGGTCGTAGGGAGCCGGGCATAAATCCGGGGACAGGATACTAATTTTTCAACACGCGATACGGGAGATGATAAATTGGGTTACTATCGATGAATTTTGGGTGAAATCGGCTGGGGTACGGCTCGGAATTCGCAATTTGCAAAACAGCACGGCTCCCGGGTGCCATCAATCCGCACACGGAGAAACCCCACGCCGCAAGTGGTTGTCAGGCCAAATCGGCGGCGGATGTTGTCATCAGCGGCGATGGTCACGCCCAGTTTCCTCCCCAGTATGTTCAGCATAGTGAAGACATCGGATAGTTCGGTAGAGGAAGGCATGAATTCGGATCGGGCGCCCTTGTAACCAAGGAGAAGAAGGCATTTGGCGCCACGAAGCATTGCGGTTGCTGCTTGACGAATCGTCACATTCATACCATCCTGCAACAACAGGAGGTTGACAATGGCCCTGGGATGAGAGACTAACCGCAACCATTCTCCCTTTCCTGCTGAGACACCGAAACTCTCCAAATATCCCTGGTCGGCCAATTCCAGAACCAAGTGAGGATTGAATCCATTGGTAGTAAGTCCAGCGCGAAGCCCTTGTTGACGAACCGCTCCGAGCATCTCAGGCAGCAAGGGATGAAGCGTCGGCTCACCGCCTCCTAAGGCCACGGCTTCGATTCCGTCGGCCTTAAGCTCGTCGAGCAGGTTACAAAATAGCGCCTCCGCCATGAAAAGTCCGGACTTCGGTTGATCGCAGTAAGGACAGTGATTATTGCACTGTTCTGTGATTTCTATCGAAGCCAGGCGAAGCCGGTCATTCCTCATCTCCGGCATCCCCTATCCCCCAAGGAGTCTTGCACAGATCCCTGTAAACCAACCGCAAGGCCTCTTGACCATCCTCCGTATACACATTCTTCGCTTCCTTAATAAGAGACCTCAGCCGATCTTTCAGAAACGGACGGGCACTGCCCACTCCTCGAATGTCAGTCCACAGGACATCGATCAGAGCGACCCGCCGATAAAGGTGCTCAAGCCGCTCTTCCGCAGCCGAAAACCATTTTTCCACTTCTTTCCCAAGACGAACCGCCAGGGCCGCCCAGCGAGTGTAGTCGCCTGGTTCTACCTGGGATAGGGTCAGCCGTGCCAATTCGTATTCCATCACTGCTTCGGCCCGGGTGTCCACCTCCTGCAACGCCTTTTCCACCCGCTGCACCGTGTCGTGAATCCAGGAATGCCCCACCGACGGATACCGGGCCTGCCTGCGAAGTACTGGCGTGACGTGTTCCTCGATGAGTTGGAGACGATGGGTTTCCATAGGCGGCGGCAAGTCAAGCGGACGGCGAAGGATGGAACCATCCTCCATCCATGTGTTACGGATGGCATCCGCGAGATCCCTGGTATATTGCTCCCGGGTCTCCGGCGCCGGGCCATCTTGAGGCAGCAAAAGGGTATTCCGCATCCCGAACTGCCCAATCCCTTGTTTCTCTGCCTGGCTCAATAGGTGTTTGACTTTCTCCTCGTCTACGGGATCCCGGTTGCCAAAAGAAAGCGGGCTACCGCCGTCATTGGGAACCTCGAGACGAAAACCCCGCCACGCCTCCTCAAACTCAGTCCCCAGTTCACGAGCCAGATCGTTCAGGCGACTTTGAAGGAACTTGGCACGTTCAAAGTCAACGTGACGCAATACATTCTCAAGCTCCTCCGCCAGCGTCACAATCAGGCCCGGATCGCTGCATTCAACGAGCAGTTGGCGCATCATTCACCTCCCAATCTGTTCTGGAATTACCCCAACCCGGACCAGCCGGAACCAAAATTGGAGTTACGAAACATGTTAAATGCCTTGGCTGGTTCCGGGTTAACGGCCTGTTCTTTAACAGCGATTTTCGCAGAAGCCCAATTTTTTAATTTATGAACAGAGTTACA
>CAZVHO010000335.1:0-2196 GCA_964627515.1 uncultured Thermodesulfobacteriota bacterium
CGCGAGGACCGAGGGATTTTAAGTCCCTTGCGTCTACCAGTTCCGCCACCCAGGCACCTGCTTTTCTTTTTAATGGATTTCTAAAAATTGGTCAAGCTAAATTTAGCTTTTCAAGAACCGCTTTTTTAGGCTTCCCATCACCTCATTTATTTCCTGAATCCCCATCCAGCGAACCAAAATAAAATAACTTAACCCGGACAGGGTAATGACCAGGAACAAAGAGACTATTTGATTCAAAAGACTTCTCTGATTCAGGATCAGACCAATTCCCTGATAAAGATAGGAAGCCAAAAAACCCATAAGCAGGGAGGCCAGGATAACCTTGCTCAACGAACTTAAAAGGTATCGCAGGTCATACCCCCCTACTTTCTTATAAAGCACGGTACTCAAAAAAATAAAATTAAAAATGGTGGTGATCGAAGTGGAAAAGGCGATGGCCTTATGCTGAAAAGAGTCCAGGAATATCGAAATAACGATTATGTTGGTGATTACGGCCAGGAAACTGGCAATGACCGGATACCGGGTATCCTTGAGGGCATAAAAAACCGGTACGGTGATCTTGATGGAAGAATAGGCAAAAAGCCCGATGGCATAATAGGACAGGGCCTCGGCCGTATGGAGGGTATCCTGGGCATTGAAGCGTCCGTATTCAAAGATAAGACGGATAATGGGTTTGGCCAGAAAGGCCAGACCGAAAGAGGCCGGAATAGTCAAAAAAAAGGCCATGGTCAAGGAAGAGACATAGGTGGATTTCAAGGCCCCCATATCCCCCTGGGAGGCCTGGCGGGAAATAACCGGCAGGGTGGCAATGGAAATGGCCACACCGAAGATACCGATGGGAAACTGCATCAGCCTGAAGGCGTAGTTTAGCCAGGAAACACTTCCTTCGGCACAACGGGCTGCAAAATTGGTATTGATAAAAATATTGATCTGGGTCGCCGAAAGCCCGATAACCGCCGGAATCATCAGGACCATGATCCGCCGCAGCCCTTCATCTTTCAGGTTTAAATGGGGCCGCCACTCAAAGCCGCAGCCTTTCAAAGAGGGCAATTGGATGGCTAATTGCAAAAACCCGCCAATCAAGGTCCCTACCGCCATGCCGACAATCGGCGGCTGCCCGAATGATGGAGCCCACCAGGCGCAGAGGACCCCTCCAACAATGGACCCCAAGTTGAAAAAGGTGGAGGCCATGGCCGGCATAAAAAAAAGACCTTTGGTATTCAATATCCCCATGACTACGGCCGCCACGGAGATCAGGATCAGAAAAGGGAACATGATATTGGTTAAAAGCTGGGTCAGGGCGATCTTTCCCTGAACCCGATCAAAATCCGGGGCCATAACCAGGATGATCTCTTCGGAAAAAATCATCCCCAGGATGGTTATCAGGGAAAGGAGCAGGGTAAGAGTCAACAGGACATTGTTGGCCAGCCTCCAGGTAGCCTCGGGTCCTTTTTTCTGATCAAAGTCCGTAAAGACCGTCACAAAGGCGGCCGATAAGGCCCCTTCGGCAAACAGATCCCGCAGCAGGTTGGGGACCCGGAAGGCCACTACAAAGGCATCCATATAGGTTCCGGCCCCGAACAGGACGGCCATAACCTGTTCCCGGATCAAGCCTAAAATACGGCTAAAAAAAACAGCAATTCCTACCGATCCGGCGGATTTGGCCACCTGGGTTGTAGTTGGGGAATTGGATCCCGTTTCCATTTTAAAGCCTCATGCCCTGACAGGGCACCACGAATCATAAAAATAGGTTCAAGGTTCAAAGTTCAAGGGTTCAAAGTTTTTACGCGTGCAACTTGCAACTTGCATCTTGAAACTTTATTTTCATGTTAAAGCTCCTGTAAAAACCGGCGGGTTTTTTCTACCAGAAGGTCGGCCAGATTGAAGGTCCCCTCAAAGGAAAAAGGAAGGGACATCTTCCCTAACCAGGAATTCAATAAAACCTTACCCGTAAGGAGATAAACCAGATCTCTATTAAAAGGGTCCTTTTTACCTAAGGCCTGGAGGTCCTGAAACCTAATGGTAGCTGGAACGGCGATGGTGAAAGTCCCAAAAGCCGGAACTTCAAAAGGTTGATCCGATTCTCCGGTTGCCAATCGCTGCCCTTCCACGTCCAATCGATATTGATAGCCGGAAAACCGGCTGCTCATATCATTGGGATTGGAGACCTCGATGACCCCTTCGAAGGAAAAGGCC
>CAZVHO010000336.1:0-2189 GCA_964627515.1 uncultured Thermodesulfobacteriota bacterium
ACCTGTTCTCTTTTAAAGGTCTTTCCATCGGCCAGTATTTGAATGGTATAATCACCGGTCTGTTTAAAGGTGAAGGCGTTGGAATATTTTCCTTCCTTATCTCTGCTATCTCCGGTTTCCAGAGGAAACAAACTCAGTTTGACATGATTTCCATCAGGTCCTTTTATGTCGGTCATAAAAAAGATGGATTCCAGGAATCGTTTTTCCGTAACGGTTTGATCCTCCCTTTCCAGCCAGGCATCTATGTTAACTTTCTCACCTTGAAAAACATGATTTTGCTTCAAAGAACTTTTCAAGGCCAGATCGGTAACGACGAATATTTTATTCCCTTCCTTGGTACTCAACTGTACCTTCCATCGGCCGGGGATGGGCTTTTTGATGGTGATCAAATCAAAGGCTTTGGTTTGATACCAGGCAATGCCTTCAGGCAATTTATCGTAAACGAGTTCCTTCCGGTTGGGATCGATAAGCTTGGTCAGGGTCCCTGTTTGTTTCGTAATCAACAGGGTCGCTTCTTGAATCTCCTTGTCGATAAAGAAGGAATCCCCTTCCAAGGGCACGGTGTCGGGCATTTTGACTTGTTCAAATATGGAGGCAAAAACAACATGGATATCTTTATCGGCCTGGGCCAGATTGAAAAGACCTTTGGTTTCTTGCGCTAAATCGTTTAGAAGTTTCCGGTCCGAAAAATCAGAAAAAGCCACGGTATAGAGTTTAATATGATCTTTTACCAGTTCCGGTAGAAGTTTTCCTAAGGCTTTCAGGGCCGAGGCGTCTTTTTCTTTATCCCCCAAGTCCATTTGACCGTCGGAAAAAAGGATTAGAATTTTGTTCGAATTTTGAGAAGGTTTAATCTCTTCATACCCTTTTTTAATTGCGGCATATAGATCGGTGTTTAAATCCCGGGAAGTTATTTTTTGAACGGCCCTGGAAAATCCCTTCTGATTCTCGGGAAAATTTTGGGTAAGCGGGATCAGGGTCTGAGCCGAATCCCCAAAGCTGATCAGGCCAAGCCGGTCTTCAGGTCCTAACAGGGTAACCAATAATTCAGCGGCTGCTTTTCTGAAATCCTGGGGGTCGGTTTTTTTCATACTGCCGGATTGATCCAGGATAAAAAAGATATCAAAGGCTGCTTTGGCTTTCGAGCCTTTTATAGGGGTATTGGAAGCAGGCCCTGAACTTTTTTCCGGGCTCCTTGTCTTTGGAGCAGCGATTTCCGCAGAAAAGGCGTTACACCCCTGGAAGGGCATCCACAGGCACAAGAAAACAAAAAGAAAAAAGAAAACCATTTTTCTTGCCATTTATTTGAAGAGGGTATTAAATCTATTTTTCCCCTAATAAGAGTCCTCTTCCTAATAATCGGCATATTTTTGAAAAACCTTTAATAAGAAAGTAGGAATCAGGGGCTGGGGGTCAGTTAAAGAATAGAGTTGCAAGATGCAAGTTTCAAGTTGCAAGAGGAAAACCTTGAACCCTGTACCTTGCCTTTCGCCTATTGCCCATAGCCCATCGCCTCAAAACATTTTCATGCTTCATGGTGCCCCCGTCTGTTTCCATTAATGACAGACGAGGGCGCCAGTACTACATAATCCCGTTCATCCGGCTCGGAGTCCCTGCAACAGCTTGGTATTATTAACGGGATATCCTTTCTATGACCTCCCCATCCGGCCCTAACAATTCAATAACCATCGGCATGGCCCCGATAGCATGGGTGGAGCAGGAAAAACAGGGATCATAGGCCCGGATGGCCGCCTCGACCCGGTTTAACATGCCCTCGGTCAGTTTCTTTCCGTCGACGAAGGACTTGGCCACCATTTCCACCGATTTGTTGATGGCCCAATTGTTATGCCCAGTAGCGACAATCAGGTTGACCTTGGTCAGCATCCCGTTTTTATCGGTTTTATAATGATGGAAAAGGGTTCCTCGAGGGGCCTCTAAACACCCCACCCCTTCACCGGTCAAACCCTTGGAATCACCAACCAGATTGGTGGAGGTAACCTTGGGGTCCAGGAGGATTTCCTTGGCCCGCTCGATGGCATAAAGGTCTTCAATCAGGCGGGCGTAGTGATACCATAGCGTACCCTCCACCGGCTTGCCGTCGGATAGGGCCTTGAAATTGGCCAATTCCTCATTGGCCAATGGGGTATTGATCCTTTCGGCCACATTCAGGCGGGCCAAGGGTCCGACCC
>CAZVHO010000337.1:0-2163 GCA_964627515.1 uncultured Thermodesulfobacteriota bacterium
GGCCGGGATCGAAGACCCAAAGAAGAACGGCCTTGCCTATACCCCGCACCCCAGGTAGGCCCTGGATCTTTTTGACCTGGTCATCCCGGATGGTGACCGCCGAGCAGGGAAATACGGCACCTTCCAGTTGTTCCGGAACATTTCCCGGCCGCTGGACCGTGATATCCGCCCCGATCTCTTTCAAAGGGGCATGGGCCGCCTGGCGGTAGGCAGAGGAGAGGGCATTGAGGATGATCAGCAGGGCGATGCCTATCGAAAGTCCTATGATCGCTGCCAGGGTCCTTCTCCTTTGGTAATAGAGTTCATTGGCTAAATAGTGTAGATTCATTTAAATCCTCCAGTTTAATGCGAAAAAAGTTTCAAGATGCAAGATGCAAGTTTCAAGTATGAAAAACCTTGGACTTTGAATCTATTTTCATGCTTCGTTGTGCCCCCCCTCCCCCTCGAATGGGGAGGGGGGGCATGAGGGTTTAACACGAGAAAGGGAACGGGAAGTTTCCTTTGGATCAATATTGTATATTATCCTCAGAGCGCAAATTTTACGGGCAAATGGCCTCCTTGCGCTGGGCCATGGCGCCCTCGATCAGATGCAAAAATTTTTTCTGCTGGTCTTTATCCAACATGGACTTGAATTCGAGCATGTGGGCAACGACGGTCTTTTGTATGTCTTCCTGAATTTTGTTGATATGGGTTATTGCCGCCTCAATGGCCTGGTTATCGGGGTGGTCCGCCCCGATGAGGGCGATAAGGGAAGTCCTCAGTTGGCCCACTTCCCGGCTTTTTTTGGCCAGGGCGTTATGAAATAAGGCTGCCTTTTGCTGGAAGATCTTGATCTGTTCCGGCTTCAAGGACAGCTCTTCGAAAAACATCTTCGGTGCAATAGAGGCCGGCGGACCCGGTAGATCTCTCGCTCCAAAAAACGGGGCCGCGCGATAAAAGCGGATCTGCTTGTAATGGGTGTAGGCCGCGGTGCCGAGGAGCGAGAAATTCAAAAGCAGAGAGACGATCAGGATATACTTTAAGAGGTTATCTTTCATGATTGCCTCCTGCCAGCGATACATAGATGCCCCCGATTGAATCGGGAGGTGCGGCTTGGAAGAGATCGAGAGAAAATGATTCCTGAACGGTCATGGGCCTTTCGGGTATTTCGCTGGAAACGAGCAGGTTTCCGGAGACCATACCGATAAAGAAGATGACCAGGGCGAAGGCCACTTCCACCGCCCGTAGGAAGGCCGGCTGGAGGGTAAAAAAACTCCAGAAGGATGGTCGCCTTTCTTTTTCTTCGATCCGGGCCATAACTCTTGTTGCAAACCCGAGGGGTGCCTCAAATTTTTCCGCCTCGGCCAAGAGATTATGGACCGCCATTTGCCCTTCCATGGCTTCCTGGCAACTCGAACAGTCACGGATGTGGTGCTCAAGGGTCTTTTTTTCATGGGGAGCAAGGTCTTGATCCACATTCCGGGAGATCATTTGTTTGACTTGTGCGCATTCCATTTTTTTTCTCTCCATGTTATTAAACGGTTGGGATTGGATTTTGTTCCCAAAAATTTTCATCGTTGAGATTCATTTTCCCGGCAGAAGCCGGCGCAACTCCTCCCGTGTTCTCGACAGCCTCGATTTGATTGTCCCCACGGAGGTATGCAGCACCTCGGCCATTTCCTCGTATGAAAGCCCTTCAATCTCCCGCAGGACGATGACGGCCCTTGAATCCCAGGATAATTGTTCCAGGGCCATCCGGATAGCCTGACCGATTTCCTTCGATTGGTAGTGTTGCTCGGGGGATGGCTCAGCCGAGGGTAAGGCCTCGGCCAGAGATTCGTCTTGGAGGGGTTCGGGGCGCGATTTCCGTTTGTAATCCAGACAGGTATTGACGCCAATACGATAAAGCCAGGTATACAGAGAGGATTCGGGTTTAAAATGCTTTAAATTCCGGTAGGCTTTCAGAAATACATCCTGGGAGGCATCCTCCGCATCCTGAATATTGAGGAGGAGATATCGGCAGAGATTATAGATTCGATCCTGATATTTTTTGACGATTATTTCGAAGATCGATAGGTCGCCGGCCTTGAATTGTTGGATCAAAAGGTTTTCATCTTGGGCGTTCATGGCGGCCATATAAGAATAACGAATGAGAAGCGCTTTTGTTCCTTCAAATCGGATAAA
>CAZVHO010000338.1:0-2110 GCA_964627515.1 uncultured Thermodesulfobacteriota bacterium
TCCGTTTCGCCCTGGTGGGCGGCAGCGGGGTCTTTGTCAATCTGGCGGTCTATTCGGGTTCTATTTATTTGTTGCATCTCCATTATCTTCTATCAGCCACCTTTTCATTTCTGGTGGCCATGACCAACAATTTCATCCTGAATCTGCGCTGGACCTTTAAAACCCACAACCAGGGGATCAAGGCCATAAGGGACCAGTATCTGAAATATGTAATGGTCACCCTGATCAGTTACGGGATCAATATGGCCGTCCTGTGGACCCTGGTAGACTCCTGGCACTGGCATAAGATCCTGGCCCAACTCATGGCCATTTTTATAACGACCCTGAGCAATTTTCTGGGCAGCAAACTCTGGGCCTTTAAATTAAACCCTGTTTAAATGGAATTCTCTTGACACGCCTGATCCAGTTTCCTATATTTTCTAAGATTTTCCAAAGCTAAATCCATATTGAACAAGGAGGTTCTAATGTTTGAGAAAGCTTTCATCCCTTATAAAGGCTATTGGTCTTCACCCTTTTCCCGCTGGCAGATGTCTTTTCAGAACCTGAACTCCATTGAATTAGCGGCTCAAACGGCCCGTAAATTTTTAGAATTGCGGAGTCTCAGCCCGGATATTTTTGACGGTTGCGTTCTGGGCATGACCATCGGGCAACCGGCCTGGTTTTATGCCAATCCCTGGTTCTGTGCCCTGCTGGGGAACGACAAAATCAGCGGGCCGACCCTCAATCAGGCCTGCGCCACCAGTGCCACTTCGATTTATACCGGAGGGCTGTGGGTGGAATCGGGGATGTATCAAAATGTCTTGGTGGCCACCACCGACCGCTGTTCCAATGGTCCGCATACCATCTGGCCTAACCCAAATGGTCCGGGGGGGGAAGTAATCAGCGAGAACTGGATGATGGACAATTTCAATAAGGATCCCTATGCCCGGCAAGCCATGGTCCAGACCGCTGAAAACGTGGCGGTCCAGTGCGGCGGTGTGACCAAAGAAGAATCGGACGCCATGGCCGTTCGTCGCTATGAACAGTATTTAATGAGCGTGGCCAACGATCGGGAGTTCCAGAAGGGTTATATGATTCCGGTGGAGGTCCAAATTTCCAAAAAGAAGACGAATATCATAGAAACGGATGAGGGGATTTCCCCTTGTACCCCGGAAGGTCTGGCCCCGCTCAAACCGGTCATTGCCGGCGGCTGCATCTCTTTTGGTGCCCAGACCCATCCGGCGGACGGAAATGCCGGGTTGATTATTACCACCAAGGAGCGGGCCAAAGAACTCGGCCAGAAGAAAGAGGTGACCATTCAACTCTTGAGTTATGGCTATGCCCGGGCCAAAAAGGCCCACATGGCTGCAGCCGTCACACCAGCCGCGGAAATGGCTTTAAAGAACGCCGGGGTCGAGGTTAAAGATCTGGCGGCTGTTAAGACCCATAACCCGTTTTCTGTTAACGATATCGTTATGGGTAAACAGATGCAGATCCCGGAAGGGATATTCAATAATTACGGCAGTTCTTTAGTTTTTGGGCATCCCCAAGGTCCGACCGGGGCCCGCTGTACCGTGGAATTAATCGAAGAATTGGTGAAACTGGGTGGGGGTTATGGCCTTTTTGCCGGCTGTGCCGCCGGTGATACGGGTGCGGCCCTGGTGGTTAAGGTCTCTTAATTTCCCGTGCTGTTTGGAATCCGGAAAACAGGAGCCAAAATCCGGCATAACCCTTGAAATGTTTATGAAGGTTTATCCATTCGGCTCCTGGCTTCTGGATTCCCAAAGATGGGGACGTTGATGAAAATCAACACTTGCCCCCCCCTGAATTCAAAAGTCTCTACTGCTTTGGTAATTGCTGAGGAGCATACCTCCAATTGCCTGGCAATTTCTGCGGCCGATAGCCCCAATTCGTTTCTCCGTTGAAAGGCGATCACAGATCTGATCTGCGAAACTTTTTTTCAGCAATGTCCCTTTAAAATTGCCCAGGAGATTGAGTAACGGCCTGCTGTTGCTGCAAGGGTGATTCCCTGGGACAATTCCGGCCAAAAGGACGGGCCTGCCTGCTTATACTCCAAGGTGTCCCTTTTTGATATCCTCCCGCATCTCCAGCTCCCGGGGAGCTCCCTGGA
>CAZVHO010000339.1:0-2060 GCA_964627515.1 uncultured Thermodesulfobacteriota bacterium
ACGTACCTGTCTTAACCGAAAATAATCCAAATTAACCTAACGTAATCCAAAATGGGCACTGAAACTGGTTGATATCTAAGTATTTATTTTTGATGAAGAATCGCCTAATAACTTGATCCGACTGAAAATCCGCGTGTCCCCAGTTCGATTCTGGGTCTCGGCACCACGTCTTTTCATTAAAAATAAGGGGCTTAGCCAAGAGCGGTTAGGCCCTTTTTTCTTGGTCCGACCTTCCGAATTTTAGATTCACCGGCTTCTAACCTGACGATGTTCTCTTTATCTTTTAAAAAAAATAGAGGCGTCAAAAGGGGGCTATGGGGAACTATGAAAGGCCTACCTAAAATTGGTTGCCGAGTACCTCGAAGAATTCCGCCGGAGAAAGTATTTTTGTATTATCAAAGACTTTTTTAATGAAGTGCCGTTTATTCCCGGTAAGAGAGCCCCCTTTCCCCTTGACCTTTCACCCTCCCCCGGCTTATCATCTTATCGCTTGGGCCTTTTACAGTAAATCTAAGAGAAACACATTAGGGGAAGCATTGTGCATTTAAGAAAAATAAATATCAAAAGCGATCAATTTCCGACCAAAGCGTCTTACCCTTTCAATCTTGAAATTTTTAATCGAACGAAATCATTATTATTCCACACCCCCATCACCTTTTTTATCGGTGAAAACGGGACGGGTAAATCGACCTTATTAAAGGCCCTGGCCCAAAGATGCGCCATTCATATCTGGAGGGATGAAGAAGGGTATGAGCGAAGGGTTTTTTATCGCAATCAATATGCCGAAGAACTCTATAAATATTTAGAAATTGAATGGATCCATGAACCGGTTCCCGGTTCGTATTTTGATTCCGAGATATTCCGTTATCTGGCCGAGTGTATCGACTCCTGGGCCAAACCCAGTCCCAGACTTTTTGACTACTATGGAGGCGATTCCCTCCTGTCCAGGTCCCATGGCCAAAGGCATATTCAATATTTTGAAAGCACCTACCGAAGAAAAGGTATTTATTTCCTGGATGAACCGGAGAATGCCCTTTCTCCCAGGAGACAGATTGATCTGTTAAAAATCCTGAAAGAAACCAGCCTGAACGGGCAGGTTCAATTTATCATCGTCACCCATTCCCCCATTCTTCTTTCCTATCCGGAGGCCACCATCTACAGTTTCGATGAAATACCCATCTCGGAGATAAAATATGAGGATACCGATTACTATAAAATCTATAAGGATTTTTTAAACCATCGGGACAGGTACTTACAGAAACTATAAGGGGCCGATCCTTCAGGGTGCCTGCCCCAACCGGGCCTGGGGTTTAGAAAAAATTACGCAAGGGGTTTGATCCCCCGGCAGGCGATGAGGGGGGTATAGGTAAATCTCCTGGTGTTTCTAAAAAATTCTGAAAACTCCTCAAAAAATTCCTGGTAAGAACCGCCATATTCCGGAAAGCCGTATTGAATTTTTTGGGGGGCTACCTCCGCCTTTTTGATCCAGTTAAAGGCATCGGTTTCCTTCAAGGGGCCATAAATCAAATTATGGGCCGTAACCTCTACGGAAATATCCTGGAATCCAAGATCATAAAGGAAGGAATATAATTTTCTTCCGGCCCAGAGGTCGAAATCGGCCTTTACCCGTACCAGTTCGGCTAACCCGTGAAGGGTTTTTTCCAACCGTTCCGGCAGGGGGTAATAGTTCAAGCTATTGTGATCCAGGTCGATCAGGCAGAGGATTCCTCCCGGTTTCAGAAGCCGGGCAATATTCTTGACGATCTCAAAACTGCTCGACAAATAATACTCCAATAAAAACCGGACCCATATAAAGTCAAAAGATCCCAGGTCATCCAGGGGTTCCCGAACATCCCGGCAGAGGAAGCGAATCCCCGAAGAGGCGTAATGGCTCTGGGCAAATTCATAACGGCTGGGTGCAAAATCGAGTCCTACCGCCTCTCCCCCGGGGTGAACCAGGCTATAGAGGACCGAAGTCGTTTTTCCCGAACCGCAGCCCATATCCGCCAGGCGCATTCCCGGTTTGATCCCGGCCCAACGGGCCTGGCGTTCGACCGCCA
>CAZVHO010000340.1:0-2059 GCA_964627515.1 uncultured Thermodesulfobacteriota bacterium
AAGAACCGGATCATCATGCCGGCCATGCAACTGCGCCTTGGGCTGGCCAACCGAAGGGCCCGGGCTTTTTATCTGGAGCGGGCCAGGGGCGGCGTTGGCGCCATGATCATGTGCGCCACCTCGGTCGATCTATTCAGCGATGACGGGGCCTGGGGCCGACCGGACGGGGTGCGTCTGTTTGTAGAACGGATGAGAACCTTTACTGACGAGATCCGGCAGGCCGGGTCCAGGATCGGCATCCAGCTCTGGCACGGCAACCAGTGGCCGGCCGGCAGCGGCGAGACGATTGCCGGGGCGGAACAGGTAGCCCCCTCGGCCATTGACGACAGGCGGGCCCTGACCATTCCTGAAATCGAATCGATCATCCAGAAGTTCGCCCGGGCGGCTGAAACCGCCCAGTCGGCCGGATTCGATTTTGTGGAGATCCACGGTGCCCATGGCTATCTGGTCTGCCAATTCTTTTCAGGGGCGGACAACCGGCGCACGGATGAATATGGCGGAGACCTGGAAGGCCGGATGCGTTTCGGTCTGGCCCTTGTCAGAGCCATGCGCCAGACCGTTGGAGAAAAATTTCCCATCCTTTACCGGTTCGGCGCGGAGGAAAAGCGACCAAACGGTATCACCCTCCGCCAAAGCCGGGTGTTTGCCGCCCGTTTGCAGAAAGCCGGTGTCGATGCTTTTGATATCTCCATCGGGCTTCCCAAAGGCCGCAGTGCCTCCCCCGGCCCCAAAGCCAAAATGGGTACCTTTGTCCATTTAGCTGAAGCGATTAAAAAGGAGGTCCAGTGCCCGGTCATGGCCGTGGGGCGCATTAACCGGATAGAAGTGGCCGAGGAGATCTTGACCCGGGGCCGGGCAGACCTGGTGGGCATTGCCCGGCAAATGGTCGCCGATCCCCAGTGGCCCCAAAAGGTTTTCGAGGGCCGGAGCGAAGATATCGTGCCTTGTACTTCCTGCAACACCTGTTTTCGGCCCATGTTGGGCATTAAATGGAAGCCAGGAGATGCCATTTGCAAAGTCAATCTACGGGCCGGGAGGGAAGGGGATTAGTGACGATCTTTTCTATCAGTTTTTTTCATTTAGCTATAGAAGTGGCTATGTTCGGACTATTGGGGTTAACGTCTAACGTTCTTTCCTTAGGCAAAATTACCAAGTCCATGTCTTCCAAGGGGATCACTCCAAGGAGTACTTGATCTCCCATGACCAGCGCCCCGGCAAACCCGATGCGGTTTTTGAATCGTATTAATAGGGGGCCCACATAAGGGACTAACTTCTTCCCTCCATCGGCAAGTGTAACCTCTTTCTTATCTATTTCCTCAAGTTTCAGTTGAATCCGGACATGCTCCGGGATACATAAGTGTACCGACCCGGAATCGACTAAAGACTCAACCTTAAGGGGCTGAAGAGTCGGCTCTCTTGGGTTTTCGAGGGTTATCTCTGCCATAACCAATCCCATGATTAGCTCCTTTCTGTTGTTAATGAAATTTTCTATGGTTTTTAAAGGGTTGTCAAGTTTATTCTTTATGGATACTTCGTACCCTTGACATGGTATTCTTTCTGGGGTATATTTGTAGTATGAAAGTCAAGACATCTATAACCCTATCTGAGGACTTGCTGAAATCGATCAATGAATACGCAAAGGAATATAATAACCGATCCGAGTTTATCGAGGAGGCTGTGCGGGTTTTTATTAGGCAATTGATTCGTAGGCAGCAGGATGCCAAAGACCTCGGGATTATCAATCGCCTTGCCGATCACCTAAACCAAGAAGCAATGGATGTCCTTACCTATCAGGTAGACCTGTGAAACGTGGTGAACTGTATCGGGTTGCTAATCCTTCGCCCAAGGATCCAAAAAAATCCAGAGTTTTTGTTGTGGCAAGCCGCCAAGTTCTCATCGATTCTCGTTTTTCTACAGTTATTTGTGCGCCGATTTATTCAACTTATGACAGTCTTTCCACTCAAGTACTGGTTGGTGTAAATGAAGGATTAAAGCACGAGAGCAGTATTCATTGTGATGAACTCGTAAGTCTGCCCAAGTCGGTTCTGACGAACTTTAT
>CAZVHO010000341.1:0-2025 GCA_964627515.1 uncultured Thermodesulfobacteriota bacterium
TCCGTTTCGCCCTGGTGGGCGGCAGCGGGGTCTTTGTCAATCTGGCGGTCTATTCAGGTTCTATTTATTTGTTGCATTTCCATTATCTTCTATCAGCCACCTTTTCATTTCTGGTGGCCATGACCAATAATTTCATCCTGAATCTGCGTTGGACCTTTAAGACCCACAACCAGGGGATCAAGGCCATAAGGGACCAGTATCTGAGATATGCAGTGGTCACCCTGATCAGTTACGGGATCAATATGGCCGTCTTGTGGACCCTGGTTGACTCCTGGCACTGGCATAAGATCCTGGCCCAGCTCATGGCTATCTTTATAACGACCCTGAGCAATTTTCTGGGCAGCAAACTCTGGGCCTTTAAATTGAATCCGGTATAAGAGGGGTTCATTTGAAAATAACCTTCAGGGGTCAGGGGTCAGAGGTCAGGGGTCGGGGGTCGGCGAAATCCTTTTTCATGCTTCGTGGTGCCCCCGAGGCATGAGGGCGTAATAGGTGATATTGATCGTGATGGAATTCTCTTGACAGGCCCGATCCAGTTTCCTATATTTTCTAAGATTTTCCAAAGCTAAATCCCTATTGAACAAGGAGGTTCTAATGTTTGAGAAAGCTTTCATCCCTTATAAAGGCTATTGGTCTTCACCCTTTTCCCGCTGGCAGATGTCTTTTCAGAACCTGAACTCCATTGAATTAGCGGCTCAAACGGCCCGTAAATTTTTAGAATTGCGGAGTCTCAGCCCGGATATTTTTGACGGTTGCGTTCTGGGCATGACCATCGGGCAACCGGCCTGGTTTTATGCCAATCCCTGGTTCTGTGCCCTGCTGGGGAACGACAAAATCAGCGGGCCGACCCTCAATCAGGCCTGCGCCACCAGTGCCACTTCGATTTATACCGGAGGGCTGTGGGTGGAATCGGGGATGTATCAAAATGTCTTGGTGGCCACCACCGACCGCTGTTCCAATGGTCCGCATACCATCTGGCCTAACCCAAATGGTCCGGGGGGGGAAGTAATCAGCGAGAACTGGATGATGGACAATTTCAATAAGGATCCCTATGCCCGGCAAGCCATGGTCCAGACCGCTGAAAACGTGGCGGTCCAGTGCGGCGGTGTGACCAAAGAAGAATCGGACGCCATGGCCGTTCGTCGCTATGAACAGTATTTAATGAGCGTGGCCAACGATCGGGAGTTCCAGAAGGGTTATATGATTCCGGTGGAGGTCCAAATTTCCAAAAAGAAGACGAATATCATAGAAACGGATGAGGGGATTTCCCCTTGTACCCCGGAAGGTCTGGCCCCGCTCAAACCGGTCATTGCCGGCGGCTGCATCTCTTTTGGTGCCCAGACCCATCCGGCGGACGGAAATGCCGGGTTGATTATTACCACCAAGGAGCGGGCCAAAGAACTCGGCCAGAAGAAAGAGGTGACCATTCAACTCTTGAGTTATGGCTATGCCCGGGCCAAAAAGGCCCACATGGCCGCAGCCGTCACACCAGCCGCGGAAATGGCTTTAAAGAACGCCGGGATCGAAGTTAAAGATCTGGCGGCCGTCAAGACCCATAACCCTTTTTCCGTTAACGATATCGTTATGGGTAAACTGATGCAGATTCCGGAAGGGATATTTAATAATTATGGAAGCTCTTTAGTTTTTGGGCATCCTCAAGGCCCTACCGGGGCCCGCTGTACCGTGGAATTAATCGAAGAATTGGTGAAACTGGGCGGGGGCTATGGCCTGTTTGCCGGCTGCGCGGCAGGGGATACGGCTGCGGCCCTGGTGATTAAGGTCTCTTAATTTCTGGCAAGGCCTGGGATCCAGAAGACAGAAGTCAGAGTCCGGAATAATCCTTTAGATAGTTATGATGGTTTTTCCATGCGACTTCCGGATTCTGGATCCCCAAATTTCAATCAGGCCGAAACCAAGGATCTACCAGAAATATTTTGTCCAGTTGGACAGGCCTGCCTGCTCACACTCCCAGGTGTCCCTTTTTGATATCCTCCCGCATCTCCAGCTCCCGGGGAGCTCCCTGGA
>CAZVHO010000342.1:0-1975 GCA_964627515.1 uncultured Thermodesulfobacteriota bacterium
TTAAAGTTGAAATTGAGGATTTTGAAATAAGGGGAATCATGGACCAACAGCCGCGTAAAGGCCAGAGCGCTGAAATCATTGGCCTGGTACAGATTGATTTTTTTCATGGGCATCCTCCTCTTATAGGATCAACGTTTAGACTTTTAAAATAACCATGAAAAGGAAAAAAGCAATAAGATAAGAAAAGGAATTTAAAGAGCCATGGAAGAAAAAGATTTTAAAGCCCTTTTTACCGATCAAGCCTTACAGGATATTTTCCCCCGTCAACGGGCGGACCAGTTTTTCGAAGCCCTCTACGGAGACTTCGAAGAAGGGGCCTACACCATCGGTTTGAAATTTCAACGATATGATCCGGCCCAAAAAAACCTTTTTTTCGACCTGGAGCTGGAAGAACGGCCCGGGAAATGTCTGGCCTGTAATCTGACCTATGGACTGCCCGAGGTCTTTTCCCGCCATCCGGTCATCAACATCAAAGGGGTGGTCAAAGAAATAGAAAAGCTCCTAGGAGACGGGGTCCGTTGCCAAGAGTGGACCCTGGGCCGAACCCAGCCCGTTTCCAAAAATTTGCATACGATTCCTTTGAAGGTAAGACTTGAAATTGGGTAACCTTTTTAATAAGCTACCGAGCAGTATTGGGGGCCGTTCCATCGAAGCGGACTGTTTTTTATTAAGTTCTATAATTAGTGCTTTAAATACAAAAAATGCCAATAATGAATTATTTATAATGCTTATTTGTTGACAATTATTGCGGGAGGGGTTAGTCTGGTCTCCGGTTGAACCCCTTGGTTTGGCCGAAGAGGGGATTCATGAATTTCAGGGCCATAAGCGATAAGGCCATTGTGGCCGAATTGGGCGAGCGGGTGAGTCGCCAGAGACTGAACCGCTCGCCCGGATCCATCGTTTGCGGCTATCCCAAACATAAAGAATATGGAAATTTCCGGGGCGATCCTTTGATTGAGATGTTCCGGGATCTCTTGCGTCCGTTTTTTTGATTATCTTTTCCTGCCTGTTATCCACTGAACCGGAACCAATTTTTCAACAGCCTTGAATTCCGGATCGCTGGTCAATATGCGGCCGTTCAGGCGTTTGGCGGTAGCCGCGCAAAAGGCATCGGCATAGGCAATGGGATAATCGGATTTGATTTCTGCCGCTTCACTAATCAGCAGATCGTCCACCGGTAGGACAGTTATGGGCAGTTGCTCGATAAGAGCCAGGGCTTCCAGGGTTTTTCCCCGGCCGATTCGCCTCTTAACGATGTAGTAGAATTCACCCCAGTTGATCCGGGAAAGAGAGGCCTTTTCGCCGGCCTCGGCCAGCTCTTTGAAAACGGAACGGACCGCTTCCCATCCGGGCTCCCGGTGAAAGAAGCTAATAAGGGCAAAACTATCGAGAACGACGGGCTGTTTCATGCCTTTTTTCTTTGGAATGTTCTTTTAAAAGATCATTGGTCAGGGAAAAATCTCCCTTGAGAAAGCCGCAGGCCGTCTCAAGGGGGTCCTCGGGTGCCGGTTTAATAAGAATCCCTTCGGTCTGTTCCAGAATTTGGACTTTTCCGCCAACCCTGACCCCGTATTTATTTCGTATTCTCTTGGGGATCAAAATTTGACCTTTGGAAGAAATTTGGGCAAGCGACATAAAAGTACTCCTTTTTAAAAAAAGTATAAATAATTAATTTTTGTTGTCAAGACAAATCAAATTTCAACAAGAATATTAAAAAAGGGGAAGATTTTATCTTCCCCTTTGGTTAGAGCTGATTTTTATAATTTCCCCAATAACCGTTTAATCCATCTTAATGGACATGACTGCCTCCTGGGCTGTTGGTATGACAGACCTGACAGTTGCCTATTCCACGGGCTTTTCCCTGGAGTCTAATAGGTTGTGTATTATCTACTGCCAGCATCGACGGCCACCAGGCATGGGGGCTGTTATGACAGGCGGCACAATAAACGCCGCCCATTCCGGTCGAATTCCTGTA
>CAZVHO010000343.1:0-1972 GCA_964627515.1 uncultured Thermodesulfobacteriota bacterium
AGGACCATCCCGTCCAACCGGAACAAATAGGAGAAATCGCCATCCGCGGAAAATGTGTCATGATGGGCTATTGGAAGAACCCTGATCTTACGGCAGAGACCCTCCGGGGCGGCTGGTATCACACCGGGGATATGGGCTACCTGGACAAGGACGGTTACCTTTTCCTGATGGACCGCAAGGCCGACATGATCGTTACCGGCGGGGAAAATGTCTACCCCAAGGAAACCGAAGATATACTCTACCAGCATCCGGCAGTGGCCATGGCGGCCGTGGTTTCTGCGCCGGACAAGAGATGGGGTGAACGGGTTCAGGCCGTGGTGGTCTTGAAACCGGAAAAGCAGGCTACAGAGGAAGAGCTTATCGCCTATTGTAAAGAACGCTTGGCCGGGTACAAGTGTCCCAAAGCGGTCGCCTTTTGGCCACAACTGCCCACAACTGCGGTTGGCAAGATCCTGCGTAAGGATGTCAAAAAGAAATTCTGGGAAGGTCAGGAGCGAAGCATCGGCTAGGGCCGATGATCAATAAAACGGAGGTGAAAGATGACTGATATGCAAAAGGACAACTATTTTAAGATTGATCCGGAAGCTCATCTAATTGGGGATATAACCCATATCAATCATTTCCCGGGGGTGCAGATGTGGTGGAAGGCCATTGAAAATATCAAACGACCGCTATTAATCGGAGCACCGCCGAAATTGCTGATGCCCATGCTGGAAGGAATGGAAGAGTGGGAAATGGTGAAAAACTCGGATCCGAACAGTCTCATCAAGGCCATGGATAAATACGGTGTGGATATCGCCTGTCTGCTGCCCGAATCCATGATGGACACCACGGGATACACCAGCCGCTGGGTGTCCAACGGGGAGATGGCCAAAGTCGTGGAATCCAACCCAGATCGATTTATGTACCAGCCCAACGTCTCGCCGATCAAACATAAAGGGGTCAAGAATACTATCTGGGAATTGGAATACTGGGTCAAAGAAAAAGGGGCCCGGTTATTCAAATTCTATCCCCCGGAAGACACCTTCATCAATGATCCGGAACTCTGGCCTTTTTATGGAAAAGCGGAGGAACTGGGCATCGTTCTCGACATTCACACCGGGTTCTGCTGGGTGCCTCCAGGCAAGAGCAAATATGCCCTGCCCCTGCAGCTTGATGACGTGGCCCGAGATTTCCCACAATTAAAGATCAATGCCTTTCATATGGGTTACCCCTACTGCGACGATCTCAATATGATCGCCATGGGGCACCCGAACATCACTGTATGTTTGAGTCTGCTCATCCCCTGGGCGATCACCGCCCCGCGTAAATTCGGCAAAATTCTCGGTGAGGCCATGCGCTGGCTTGGTCCGGATAAAATCACCTGGGGATGCGATTATGCCGGGTTCGCCGTGCAGATCAAGGGAGCGGTACAGGGGTTGAAAAATTACCAGTTTCCGGAAGATTTACAGGAACAATACGGTTATCCCCCCATCACCGATGAAGACAGGGCCAAGATCTTCGGCGGAAACCTGGCGCGTTTGTTGGGGATCGATACGACAAAAAGGCGCATCAATACGATTTAGTTCGAAAATCAAATTATTGGCGCGGATTTCACGGATTACACGGTTATAACAATTATCCCTTAATCCTATCAAGGCCTTGATTAAGGGATGACCATCATCCGCCTGTGGCGGAAGCTGGTCTCAAGAAAAGGGGTGCCCCTTTTCTTGAGAAATCAAAAAACCCATCTGTGTAATCTGTGTGGCAGTTGGGTCTGCCCCGTGCCTAAAGAAATCTTTTGCTTCTCATTTTCATGATTCGTGGTGCCTAAATGGACATGAGGGCTTAATACGAAAATTCTAAATTCTTGATAGGAGGTATCCAGAATGTCAGCCCATAATTTCGAAAATATGTTCAAGCCTATTAAGGTAGGACCGGTTGAATTGAAAAACCGCATCGTTCTGGCCCCGATGAATGAGACCATGTCCGG
>CAZVHO010000344.1:0-1970 GCA_964627515.1 uncultured Thermodesulfobacteriota bacterium
GGCTTTCCGGGGAGGCTTATCTTTCTCACCCTTTGGAAGTGGCCTGGATATTGACTCAGATGAAGATGGATTTGGTCACCATCGCTGCCGGCCTCCTCCACGATACCATCGAAGACACCCTGGCGACACCGGAAATCATCGAGCAAAAGTTCGGTCCTGAGATCCTGCACATCGTCAACGGGGTGACCAAGATCAGCGCTATTCATTTTCAAAGCCAGGAGGAACGGCAGGCCGAAAATATCCGGAAAATGATCCTGGCCATGTCCGATGATATCCGGGTCATTATGGTCAAGTTGGCCGACCGGGTACACAATATGCGGACCCTGGGTTTCCATCCTCCGGAAAAGCAGAGGGCCATCGCTCAGGAGACCCTGGATATCTATGCCCCCATTTCGGCCAGGCTGGGGATGCGTCGAATCCAGACCGAATTGGAGGACCTCTGCCTTTATTATCTGGAGCATGAGGCCTATCAAACGATTAAAGACGGCGTGGCCAAGAAACGGGAGGAAAGGGAACGGTATATCCGGGAGGTCAAAGACCTGCTCCAGAAAAAAATGGACTCCGTTAATCTTCCCTGCCGCATGGAAGGGCGGCCGAAACATTTCTATAGTATCTATCAAAAAATGATCACCCAGAACCTGGATATCAGCCAGCTCTATGATCTGATCGCCTTCCGGGTCATCGTTAAGGAAGTGGCCGCCTGTTATGAGGCCCTGGGCCATATCCATTCCCTTTGGAAACCGATCCCCGGGAAGTTTAATGACCATATCAGCCTGCCTAAGGCCAATGGTTATCAATCCCTGCACACCAAGGTCATCGGCCCCATTGGAGAACGGATCGAGATTCAAATCCGGACCGAGGAGATGCATCGGGTGGCGGAAGAGGGAATTGCTTCCCATTGGCAATACAAAGAAGGGCAACACCTGGATGAGACCGACGCTAAAAAATTCAAATGGGTCCGGCAGCTCTTAGAATCTCAGAAGGTATACCAGGACCCGAGGGAATTTCTGGAATCGGTCCGTCTGGATCTGTTTCCCGATGAGGTTTATGTTTTTACCCCTCAGGGTGAAGTCAAAATGCTGCCCAGAGGATCCACCCCCATCGATTTTGCCTACGCCATCCATACCGATGTGGGACATCATTGCAGCGGGGCCAGGGTGAACAAGAAAATGGTCCCTTTGCGGACGGTTCTTCATAACGGAGACATGGTGGAAATAATGACTTCCGCCAACCGGGTCCCCAGCAAGGATTGGATGAAGATCGTTAAGACTTCCAAGGCCAAGAACCGGATCCGGCAATGGATTAAGGCAGAAGAACGGAAGCGGAGTATCGATATCGGAAAGGATCTGTTAGAGAAGGAACTCCGGAAAAGTCCGTTGAGCGTGAGCCAGCAAATGAAGGGCGATTCCTTGCTCCGGGTGGCTCAGGAATTTTCCCTTCAAAAGGTCGAAGACCTGCTGGCTGCTATCGGCTTCGGAAAGATTTCCATACGCCAGGTCATCCACCGGATGTTGCCTAAGGAAGAGGCTGAAGAAAAGAAAGAGCCGGAATCCATGGCCTTCCCCCCCCAGCGCCATCCCCCTAAAGAAAAAGGAGGGGTGTTGATTCGAGGGATTCAGGATGTGATGACGCGTTTTGCAAAATGTTGCACGCCCCTTCCAGGCGATCCGGTGGTGGGATTCATTACCCGGGGGAGAGGGATTACTGTTCATGCCCGGTCCTGTCCCCAGGTGGTTTTAGAAGACCAGGAGCGACTGATCGAGGTTCAGTGGGAGGTTTCAGACCGAAAGACTTTATATCCGGTCAAGATCGAGGTTTGGTCCAACGATAAAAAAGGGATGCTGGCGGAAGTCAGTACGGCCATCACTTCGGCCGAATCCAATATCTTAAAGGCCGACGCCTCAACCACCACCGACAAGAAGGCCTTTTACCAGTTTATGATCGAAGTCGCCGATACCCATCATCTGCAA
>CAZVHO010000345.1:0-1840 GCA_964627515.1 uncultured Thermodesulfobacteriota bacterium
CCGTGAAATCCGTGCCAAAAAATGTCTTTGATTCTTCCATTTTCATGCTTCGTCGGTGCCCGTCTCAAGGGGACATGAGACATTACCAAAAGAAATACGTCGGGCCGATGCCCTCTTCAGTTTCATGCTTAAAAATCTTATCATTAATAATTCACCTTCTCCCGGCCCTTAAGCCCTAAAATTCCCCTGGCCTCGTCGGGCGTGGCGACTTCTCGCTCCAACTCCCGGGCAATTCTGACGACCTTTTCCACCAACTCTCCATTGCTCTTGGCCAGGATTTTTCGGGCAATGAAAATATTATCCTCCATCCCCACCCGGGCATGACCGCCTAGCATAATGGCCATTGTAGCGGCTTGGAATTCGGCCGGATAGCCGGCGCCAATGACCGACCATTGATATTTAGCCGGACCGATCAGCCGGTCGGACGTTTGTTTCAAATAAAGGATATCCTCCAGGGCGGAACCGATCCCGCCCAGGATTCCGGTAACGAACTGCAGCCAGACGGGCGGTTTGACGATCTGCCGCCGGATCAGGAAACTCAGGTTGTAAAGATGGCCCACGTCGTAGACTTCGAACTCGGGTTTGGTCTGGTTTTCCTCCATGATCCGGCAGAGTTTTTCCAGGTCGCCGAAGGTGTTCCGGAAGATGAAATCCTTGGTCCCGGCGGCGAACTCCTTCTCCCAGGGATATTTGTAATCCTCGTCCTTGTACCGATCGGCGATGGGGTGGATCGAAAAGTTGATCGACCCGGTGTTGAAGGTGGCCAGCTCCGGCTTCAGGGCCGGAACGACTTGGGCGCGTTCGGCCGGTGTCATATCCGCCGTCCCCCCGGTGGTGATGCAGACGATCACGTTGCTGCGGGCCTTGATGCCCGCAGCAATCTCCCGGTAGACGGCCGGGTCGGTGGTCGGCTTGGCGGTCTGCGGGTCCCGGCCATGAATATGCACCGAAGCCGCTCCGGCCTCGGCTGCCCGGACGGCCTCATCGATGATCTGCTGGGGCGTCAGCGGCAGGTAGGGCGTCTGAGTAGGCAGGGTGATGTTGCCGGTCAGAGCGGCGGTGATAATCAGTTTCTCCACAGTTTTCTATCTCCTTAATGCGAAAATACGGTTCAAGGTTCAGGGTTCAGGGTTCGGAAAACCCGTCTTCATGCTTCGTTCGCCCCATAATTATTCAGTCTTTGGCGGAAGCGAATAAGATTTGTAGGCTTTGTATTTATCAAGCTGGGGTTTTAGGCTGTCCTTGTTCTCCTCGAAGTACATATGCCTTTCCATGATGTGCTTGAAATGTTCTCCCGTGCCCAGGGGCTCCCATTTAATCATCCGGATATCTTCCTTTGACCAAGCCACGCTGATTTCTCCGCCTTTCATTTCCAATTCACCCCGAATGGCGCAGATAGGACACTCCACAATATTCTTTCCTCTGGTTAAAAGCAGGTTGGAATGGCAGTAAGGGCACATCCCCGGGTCCTCCCCTTTAAATTCCATTTTTTCCGGAGGCTTTTTCATGGCCTCGGCGATATTCTTGCCCAACTGGTTTGCCCGGGCAATGGCCTCTTCGTGGAAAAGGGTGTGACCAGGCCGACCGGTCCACATCTCCTGATATTGATCCACAACCTTAAAGTTGAGCATAAACATGGCCAGGTTCATTTGGGGCAGGGCCAGTTGGACCCAGTCGGACCCCCCGACCGAAATGAGGGCCCCGGCCCTTTTGGGTCTTTGGAAAAGACCCATCAGATACCCAGGGCCGAAACCCAGGAAACGGTCATTCATTACACAATACAGTCCCGGTGGCCTCAGTTCGAAAACCGGCGCACTGATGATCATTCCGTCACACTGGG
>CAZVHO010000346.1:0-1760 GCA_964627515.1 uncultured Thermodesulfobacteriota bacterium
CCCGGGCCAGGAGTTCATCCCGTTGGAATGGCTTGGAAATAAAATCGACTGCGCCCAGTCCGAAACCTTTCACCTTTTCCTCAAGACCTGTCATGCCGCTGATGAATATTACCGGAATTTCCCGGCTTTCTTTCTGCGCTTTGAGCCGCCGGCAGACTTCAAACCCGTCTATTCCCGGCATATCGATATCCAGCAAAATCAGCTTGGGCGGTTCGGATGCAACTGAACGCAGCGCCAGTTCACCCGTACCGGCAGACTGCACCTGGAAGCCTTCAGCCGACAGGATATCCGTTAGCAGGTCCAACACTACCGGAGCATCGTCGACGATTAGTATCTTATCTTGAGGGATCATAGATTATGTCCTTGCCTGTTTGTTTATTTAAATTTTCAAACTTTCAATTCAGCGTAAATCCTTTCTCCGTGAAGAGCCGTAAGCAGGCATCCACAACTTCCTGGTCATACAACACCCCTTTGTTTTTTAATATTTCCTCCAAGGCTTTTTCAATCCCAAACCCCGGTCGATACGGCCGATGGGTAGCAATGGCCTCAACCACATCGGCAACGGCCAGGATTCGGGACTCCAACAAAATTTCTTCCCCTTTAAGCCCTTGGGGATAACCGGAACCATTCATCCTTTCATGATGTTCCAGGACCATCCGGGCGATGGGCCAGGGAAATTCGATCTCCTTTAAGATGTCATAACCGGTCTGGGGATGAATTTTAATCAAACTATACTCAAGGGCCGAAAGCCGGGTGGGTTTGCTCAGGATTTCCGCCGGCACCGAAATCTTCCCCAGGTCGTGAATCACCCCGGCCATGCGGATGCCGTCCACCCGTTCTTCGGGAAGCCCCATCTCCTGGGCGAAAGCCCGGCCCAGATCAGCCACCCGTCTTTGATGCCCGGCGGTGTAGGGGTCCCTCATCTCGACCGTCCGGGAAATCACCTGAATAATCCCGCCCATGGCCTTTCGGAGTTTTTCCAAGGTTTTTCGAACTTCTTTTTCGGCCAGCTTCTGTTCAGTGACGTCACGGGCCATGCTCCGCACGATCGGTTCCGGCACCCCTTCGATGCGAAGGGTATTGTTATATTCCCAGATTCGCCTTTCTCCCTTAGCCGTCAGGATCATCATAAGACCCCGGGCAACGCCCTGGGACCTTATGGCAGCCAGATATTCGTCAAATTCATCCCTTCGTTCCGGAACTAAAATGTCTCGAACATTTATTTTCAAAATCTCGGTTTTGCTATATCCGAGGATTCTTACCGGCTCTTCATTCACCCAGAGGATCTGCCCCTTTAAATCATGGATGGATATCAAATCCCGGCTGGTCTCCACCAAATCCCGGTAGCGGTCTTCGCTCTCTCCTAAGGCCGCCTCGCCCCGCTTTCGTATGATGATGCTGGCCAGAGTATTAGCCAGGGCGGTTAAAAAGGCTTCTTCTTTAGGTTGTCTATGATGCCCTTCCCGGACATAGAAATTGATAACCCCCAGAACCTGGTTGGAAAAAAGGATGGGAACACAGTAATGACCATGAGGGCGCATGGTTTCATAACCGATATCGTGACGCTCGTCAATACGATCGGCAAATTCGATTTCTTTTTTTAAGGCCGCCTTTCCGCAAATACATTTACCAAAAGGGACACGGGAACAGGTCTCAATCAGGATCTTGTTAAGCCCCCGATGGGCCTTCATGACTAAAAGCCCAGCTTCTTCCACCAAAAAAATGGCACCCTTTGATTCTAATACCAGCCAGGGAACGGA
>CAZVHO010000347.1:0-1756 GCA_964627515.1 uncultured Thermodesulfobacteriota bacterium
ATATGATAATTATCCTTGAACAGCAAAGGTCTGGGTTGAAACCAGACATTGATATCCTCCAGCATCTCCAGGTGGGTAAGCTTGTACAGGATATCGGAAACCAGTTCGACCCGGTCGGTGACGAACAGTTCAACCTCACGAATCTTTTTATTGGGATAAAGCTTCAAACCCACCTTGGTCAAAATGCCGGTTGTCCCCAGCCAGCCCAAAAAGAGTCCGGACAGATCCGGAAGGGTTGGGCCTTTGGAAAACCAGTAGGGACCTATGGAAGGGGAGCCGATCTTACAGATGTCTCCGGTGGGCAGCACCACCTCCAGTCCGGAAACCATGTCGGAGTTGAAGCCATACTGTTGGGTCAGCCGCCCCTGGCCGTGAAGGGCCACGTTGGCGGCTATGGTCGTAGTGGGCGGCGCATCAGGCAGACTGTGTCGCAGATGAGGATAATGATCCTGCAAAAAGGCCTTCAGAACCCCCTGGGAGGTGCCCCCTTCGACAACGGCATAGCGGGCCTTTCCATTGACCTCTAAAATCTTATTCATCCTTTTCATGTCCATTACGATGCCGCCTTTTAAGGGGATGACCAGACCGGTCAAGGACATGCCGTTTCCCATGGGGACAATGGGGATTCTTTCCCGGTTGGCCAGTTGAACCACCTTTTGCACCTGCTCGGTCGTTTTGGGGGCCACGACAAAGTCCGGAAGATGGGGGGTCAAGACCCCGGGGTCCCGGGAATAAAACCAAAGTTCCTCGGGGGTATTGGAAAAGCCCCGATCACCGACGATTTCCTTGAGAGAACTTGCTATATCCATCATGGCTTTACACCTCCTTTCCCTTTTCTCCGATGGCCATCTTACACAGGTCGATGATATGGATCGGTTTTAATCCTTTTTTGGAAACCTTTTCCGACAGGCTTATCTGGCAGGCCGGGCAGTTAAAGACACAGTATTCGGCCCCGACGTTCAGCATATCCTCTATGTTCCTCTGTTGGACATCGTTGGCCAGACGGTATCCGGAGACCGCCCGGAAGATTTCGGCACAGCAAAGGGCATTTTCCCCTTGATATTTCCTGTCCGGCAGTTCTACGCCGATGATATCGAGTATTTTTTTGACCAATCGGTGCTTTTCCGGGATAAGCCTGTTGGAGCAAGGGCGTTGGTACGCGGCCTTGATGTTCAGGGGTCTGATCCGGTCTTTTAAATCCTCGAGCCGTTCCAACAAAAAGTCCATATAATAAACCGGCTTAAAGGGAACTTCAATTCCATAAGCCGGGGCGATCGAGGTATAGGTGCCGTAACATTCGTCATGGAGACAGATCACCTCTTTGGCCCCGAGCTTAACGAAATTATCGATGACTAAGGGGAGCCTCTCTTTAATGACCGACATCCGGGCAAAATGGGTGTGCACTGCCGGACACATGAACTCCGCACCGAAAACCATGGCTGCCGATATATCCTTGAAGATCTCACCAATGCCTAATTCGCCAAGGGAAGGGATGAAACAGCAGGAGAGGGCCTTATCCTTAACCGCCCCGACCATGGGTTTGCCCTGCATCTGGGTCATGTTGATCCATTGATTGGTAATGGGTCTGGGGGCGGTGAGCAGACCCTTCTCTTCCCGGCGTTCGCTGATCAGGTAAAAGGGATGGTTGCCTCTTTGACAATATTCCTCGCAGGCATAACAGGTGACGCAATCCTGAAATACCCGGGAGTCCTCACCCCGGACGCATTTCATGATCTCGGCCTGAGCCTCGTCATGA
>CAZVHO010000348.1:0-1742 GCA_964627515.1 uncultured Thermodesulfobacteriota bacterium
CCCGTCCTTCGGCATTGTCTCTTTTTTCTTTTAGCCCGGCGATTTGGCTTTCCATATAACAACTCATCTTTAGTCTCAGTCAGAATTATTTCATTCAAAGCCAAAAATTTGAGGTCCGACTATGCGGACATGAGATCGAAAAAATTCAATCGAAATAACTATTGACGGAATTTAACAATAAACTTACTCTTGATGTCAAGGGGTTAATCTTAATTCAGTTTATTATTTTTTTCGAAAGGAACCGATGAAGAGCTATCGTAAGGAATTATGGTTCCAGGTGCCGACCCGACGGGCCTTTATCAATATTACCCCACAGGTTGAAGCCTGTTTAAAGGAAAGCGGTATCCGGGAAGGACTGGCTTTGGTTAACGCCATGCACATTACGGCCTCGGTCTTTATCAATGACGATGAATCGGGACTGCACCAGGATTATGAGCGCTGGCTGGAAAAGCTGGCCCCCCATGACCCGGTTTCCCAGTACCGCCATAATGTGGGGGAAGACAATGCCGATGCCCATCTCAAACGGCAGATCATGGGACGGGAGGTGGTGGTGGCCGTCACTCAGGGTCGACTGGACCTCGGCCCCTGGGAACAAATCTTTTACGGGGAATTTGACGGCCGAAGGAAAAAACGGGCACTGGTAAAGATAATTGGGGAATAGGGCATTTTTTAACATTTTAGGGTTTTGAAAAAAAGGGGAAAAATTTTTATTGGCACGGATTTCGCAGATAAACACGGATAATGTTTTTTATTTCTCAAGAAAACGGGCATCCGTTTTCTTGAGACCAGCATCCGCCAAAGGCGGAGAGCAGGTATCCATCAATCCTTTCTGTACCGGGATTGATGGATAATCATTTTGCCTTGCCGTGTTTATCCGTGAAATCCGTGCCAAAATATTTCAAAAAGCTAAATTGATACGGAATTTTTATGTCCAAACAGTGGAAATGCACCGTCTGCGGTTATATTCATGAAGGGCATTCCCCGCCCGAGACCTGCCCGGTCTGCGGGGCCTTCAAATATCAATTTATCCTCCATGCCCCCCTGCCGGAGCAATTGGAAAAGCGGCTCAAAGAAGCCTTTGGGGGGGAATCCAAGGCTTATATCCGTAACCTGGCCTTTGCCCGAAAGGCCGAAAAGGACGGCTATCCCCAGATCGCCCGGCTCTTCCAGGCCGTGGCCGATGCCGAAAAGGTCCATGCCGATGAATACCTCAATTATCTCGAAGGGGTCGTCGGCAAAACGGAAGACAACCTGAAGACCGCCTTTGAAAACGAGCTCCGGGCTAAAAACGATTTCTACCCGGTTTTTATTAAGGAGGCCTTTGACCTCAAGCGGGAGGACGTGGCCTGGAGTTTCATCCGTTCCCGGGATGTGGAAGAACGGCATGCCAAGTTGTATAAAGAGGCCCTGACCGCCCTGCTGACCGACAAAGAAATAGAGTACCACGTCTGCCAGGTCTGCGGTTATGTTTTTGAGAAAGACCTGCCGGAGCGATGTCCGGTTTGCGGGGCCGGAAAAGAGAAATTTAAATAGGGGCATGAGGGTATAATAAGGAGAGAAGCTATGCGGGCCTTAATCGGAGCGGAAGATTGTCCGGTCAAGCCGGGGGAACTATTGTCCGAGTTGGTGGAAGTGTACGAAAAGAAGTTGTCCAATGATCCGATGATCAAGGCCATTAAGGAAAATACAGGGAAGAGCCATCTGATTTACATCGTCAACGGGGTGGTCATCCACCCCGACCG
>CAZVHO010000349.1:0-1735 GCA_964627515.1 uncultured Thermodesulfobacteriota bacterium
CATTTCTTCGGGAGAAGAAAGCCCTTCAAAGAGGACCCCGGGCTGATAGGGCCGGTCCAGCATCCCTTCGGCGAAATTAACGGGATAACACAGGGCGCCGTAACACATTTCCAATTCCCTGGCCAAAAAAGTTTCCGGGGCCAGGTTCATACCGATTAAATCCCCTCCAAAAAGTCGGAATTTGCGAATTTCGGCCGGTGTCTCCATCCTGGGGCCTTCGACGGAGATATAAATCCCGGTGCGATGCAACCGGAAGGAGGATTCCTCCAAAGATTCGGCCATTGTTTTTTTTAAATCCGGGCAAAAGACCGGGTTCTGGCGGATAACCCCGATCCCCTTTCCCTCAAAAAAGGTTCCGGGACCGGAACGGGTTTCATCGATCAGATCATCGACCAGGCAAAGGTCCCCTGGAGCAAAAGAGGGGTTTAAGGAACCCGGTGCCGACCAGGAAAGGATGCGGCCGACCCCGGCCTCTTTCAAGGCCCAGATGTTGGCCCGGTCATTGACAAAAGGGGCAGACAGGCTGTAGCCTTCCTCGCCATGCCGGGAAAGGACCACGAAAGGGATGTCCTGATAACGGAGAAAATGAAGGGGTGCGCTTTGGCCGAAGGGTGTTTCAAAAATCAGGCATTTTTCTTCCAAGGCCCCTGAAGCGATGAGGGGGTTATGGGCCCCGACCCGGGCAATGATGGCTAATTCCGGCATTTTTGTTCGACCTTGTTATAAAAAGTGTCCCGCTGGCAGGGCTCAAAACCGGCCGTCTCAATCAACCGTCTCATCTCGGGCAAAGAAAGGCGGTGTGCCACCCCGGTGGCGGCCACCACGTTTTCTTCGATCATGGTGCTGCCCAGGTCATTGGCTCCAAAATAAAGGGCCACCTGGGCCACTTTCGGCCCCTGAGTCACCCAGGAGGCCTGGATATTGGGGACATTGTCCAAAACCAGGCGCGACAAGGCCAGCATCCGCAAATATTCTACCCCTTTGGCCTCCGTTAACGGGAGTTCCGTATTCCCCGGTTGAAAGGTCCAGGGGATAAAGGCCGTAAACCCGCCGGTCCGGTCCTGAAGATCCCTGATGGCGAACAGGTGATCGATGCGTTCTTCCACGGTTTCTATATGTCCGAACATCATGGTGGCTGTGGTCTTCAACCCAAGACCATGGGCCGTTTCCATGACGTTGAGCCAGTCAGCGGCTGATCCCTTTTTAGGAGAGATCAGTTTCCTGACCCGTTCCGAGAGGACTTCGGCCCCGCCGCCGGGGATGGACCCCAGCCCGGATTCTTTCAGCCGGCCAAGGACTTCGGCAATGGATAAACCGGAAATCTTTGACATGTGCAGGATCTCCGGTGGAGAAAATCCATGAACATGGATCGGGTAGTGCCCTTTTATCCAGCCAATCAGCTCTTCATAATATTCGAGCGAAAGCCGCGGGTGCAGGCCGCCCTGGAGGAGGATTTGGGTGCCGCCCAAGGCGAGGGTTTCCTCGATCTTGCGCCCCAATTCTTCTTGTGAAAGGACATAGGCGGAAGGTGATTCCAGGGGCTGAAAAAAGGCACAAAAACGACAGCCCGAGATGCAGACATTGGTATAATTGATATTCCGGTCTACCACATAGGTGACAATCGGCTCCGGATGAAGGGAAAGCCGGTAGTCCTGGGCGGCCTGCCCGAGAATCAGAAGATCTTTTTTATACCAATCCAGTGCTTGTTTAAGGTTTAATCGCATAAATAGTTCCC
>CAZVHO010000350.1:0-1690 GCA_964627515.1 uncultured Thermodesulfobacteriota bacterium
CGTCGACAAAAAGGATCCGTTCGTTTCCTCTCGGAAGCTCCACGGCTTCTCCCGGTACATTAAGGCCTTTTTCCCCTTCGATCCAGGGGATATACACTTGAAAGGTAGTCCCCTTTCCGGGCTCACTTTGTACCTTGATAGCCCCTCTATAACCTCTGACAATGCCGTGCACTACCGCCAGACCCAGACCGGTTCCTTCTCCTAACCCTTTGGTGGTGAAATAGGGATCGAATATACGTTTCAGGTCGGCAGGATAAATTCCATATCCCGTGTCACTTACAGTCATTTCAATATAGGGGCCGGCCTTGAGATCCATTGTCTGGGCTGCTTCTTCAGCGCTGAGGTCGACCCTGCTCAGACTGAAACGCAAAAGGCCCCCTTTTTCCTGCATGGCATGGGCGGCGTTGCTGCAAAGATTCATGACGATCTGATGAATCTGGGTCGGATCCACCAAAGCCGTTCCCGAGCGGGAGTCTATTGCTTGTTGAATCTCAATAGTCGCCGGTAAAGAGGCCCTCAGCATTTTCAGGGCCTCTTTACAAAGTATGCTAAGCTGCAAAGGCTTCCGTTCCAGTTCCTTTTGTCGGCTGAAGGTCAGGATCTGCCGGACCAGATCGGTGGCCCGCTCTGTTGCTTCGAGCGCCTCCAGTAAATAACTGTGGGCGGCCGTATCCTTGGCAATCTGCAAAAGAGACAACTCGATACCTCCCAAAATGACCGCCAGGATATTATTAAAATCATGGGCGATTCCGCCCGCCAGGGTGCCAATGGCCTCCATCTTTTGAGCCTGTTGCAGCAGGGATTCGAGTCTTTTGCGCTCGGTAATGTCTCTCAGAAAAGCCAGGACGACTATTTCCCCCCGGTAGACCGTTTTGGTTTCCGACGCCTCGACAAAAACAAGCCCATCGTCCTTTCGAATCCCCTTGAATTCATATCGGGAAGGGACGGCCTCGCCCCTTTGCCTTTGAAGGTTGAAATCCATTACCCGATGGCGGTCGTCCGGATGCACCACCAGGGATATCCGCTGCCCCACGACTTCCTCGAGCCGGTCATAGCCGAAGATCTCGATGAATTTTTGATTGACAAAAATAAACCGATCGCCTTCGATCATGGCGATCCCGTCGTTGGAATTTTCGATGGCCCATCGATACCGTTCCTCGGACTCCTTCAATTCCTCTTCGGCCCGTTTCCGTTCGGTGATGTCCGCCATCATGACAAAATCGGCAGGACTGTTCCCATAAGGTATGGTTTTCGAATAGGATTCAATCCACCTGATAGCGCCTGATTTGGTGATCAGCCTCCATGAGTAACGACTTACGGTGTCCGGTTCACCGTATTGTTTTCTTCGGGTCTGGTCCATAACAAAAGGCAAGTCGTCCGGACAGATAATTTTTGCAAATTCATTGGACCCCCAGTTAATAATTTCTTCAATTGAATATCCGCAGATTTCAGACGTCGCCTTGTTGACATACGGGATTTTGCCATTTTGGATGATGTGTATTCCCAGGAGCGATTGTTCTGAAAGCACTCGGAATTTCTCTTCACTCTCCTTGATCGTCTCCTCAGCCCGCTTGCGTTCCTCTATTTCTTTATGCAACAAAATATTGGCCGCCCTTACTTCACTTGTACGTTTCTCCACCCGTTGTTCCAGTTCAAAATTGAGTTTGCGAACCTCCTCTTCGACTCGCCG
>CAZVHO010000351.1:0-1690 GCA_964627515.1 uncultured Thermodesulfobacteriota bacterium
CGTCGACAAAAAGGATCCGTTCGTTTCCTCTCGGAAGCTCCACGGCTTCTCCCGGCACATTAAGACCTTTTTCCCCTTCGATCCAGGGGATATACACCTGAAAGGTAGTCCCCTTCCCCGGCTCACTTTGTACCTTGATCGCCCCCCTATAGCCTCTGACAATGCCGTGCACTACCGCCAGACCCAGACCGGTTCCTTCTCCTATCCCTTTGGTGGTGAAATAGGGATCGAATATACGTTTCAGGTCGGCCGGATAAATTCCATATCCCGTGTCACTGACAGTCATTTCAATATAGGGTCCGGCCTTGAGATCCATTATCTGGGCGGCTTCTTCAGCGCTGAGGTCGACCCTGGTCAGGCTGAAACGCAAAAGGCCTCCTTTTTCCTGCATGGCATGGGCGGCGTTGCTGCAGAGGTTCATGATGATCTGGTGGATCTGAGTCGGATCCACCAAAGCCATACCTGAGTGGGAATCGATTGCCTGTTGAATCTCAATAGTCGCCGGTAAAGAGGCCCTCAGCATTTTCAGGGCCTCTTTACAAAGTATGCTAAGCTGCAAAGGCTTCCGTTCCAGTTCCTTTTGTCGGCTGAAGGTCAGGATCTGCCGGACCAGATCGGTGGCCCGCTCTGTTGCTTCGAGCGCCTCCAGTAAATAACTGTGGGCGGCCGTATCCTTGGCAATCTGCAAAAGAGACAACTCGATACCTCCCAAAATGACCGCCAGGATATTATTAAAATCATGGGCGATTCCGCCCGCCAGGGTGCCAATGGCCTCCATCTTTTGAGCCTGTTGCAGCAGGGATTCGAGTCTTTTGCGCTCGGTAATGTCTCTCAGAAAAGCCAGGACGACTATTTCCCCCCGATAGGTGGTTTTGGTTTCCGACACCTCGATAAAAACCTCCCCGCCATCCTTTCGAATCCCTTTAAATTCATATCGGGAAGGGATGACCTCGTCCCTTTGCCTTTGAAGGTTGAGATCCATTACCCGATGGCGGTCAGCCGGATGCACCACCAGGGATATCCGCTGTCCCACAATCTCCTCCGACCGGTTATAACCGAAGATCTCGATGAATTTTTGATTGACAAAAATAAACCGATTGCCTCCGACCATGACGATCCCGTCGTTGGAATTTTCGATGGCCACCCGGTACCGTTCCTCAGACTCCTTCAATTCCTCTTCCGCCCGTTTCCGTTCGGTGATATCTTCTGATATCCCCAAGAGATATTGTGCCTTTCCAAACTTATCGACGATCGGGATTTTTTTGGTATGCAGTATCCTCTCACCCCGGAATCTCGTGTGAATCGGTTCCTCCGGGATATCCTCGAGATCGCCCTTTTCTAAAACCTCTCGATCTTTTTGATTGAAAAAACCCGCTTCGTTCTGTGGAAATAGGTCATAGTCGTTTTTCCCGATCATCTCTTCTCTCGAATACCCCAGCAGGTCTTCTCCTGCCTTGTTGAGGCGCACGAATCGGAGTTTTTCAACCTCTTTGACAAATATCATGTCAGGGATGTTCTCCACGATTGCCGTAAGGAACGCTTCCCGATTTCTGATCTCCTCTTCCGCCCGTTTGCGTTCCTCTATTTCTTTATGCAACAAAATATTGGCCGCCATTACTTCGCCTGTACGTTTCCCCACCCGTTGTTCCAGTTCAAAATTGAGTTTGCGAACCTCCTCTTCGACTCGCCG
>CAZVHO010000352.1:0-1642 GCA_964627515.1 uncultured Thermodesulfobacteriota bacterium
ATTAAAGCACCCCCTGGAGGACCAGGAAGGATATCGTATCGGTCATACGTTCTTTTCGAAAAGCCGCCTTTTTGCCCTCAAAAAACGCAATATAGACCATTTTTAGGGGTAAAGTTTTCAATAACATTCATCATATCGAATAGTTCTCGTGGCCCGACCCCGTCAGAACCCACTCTTATCGTTGGTTTTCCAGGATTCAGGACAAAAATCTGGACCTTCCACGAGGCCACCGGGGCTTTCCAGGGGATTTACGAGTGGGACAGTGCCGAAGCTGCAGCGGATTATGCCAAATCCCTGGCTATCCGGCTGATGAAAAAGCGGGCGGTCCCGGAATCCGTGGATCAGGAAATGATTCCCGATACCAGCATCGGAGAGTACCTTTCTTCCCTGATTTGAAAAGGGAATGGATAGTCAATCTTTTTTCTAAGGAAATTCTTATCAACCTATTCAAACAAGTCTGAATGAGATCCGGTTCTCACCAGGCAAAGCGCACTGCCTTCAATTCTATAAATCAATAACCAGTCCCCCTCGATATGACACTCCCGACAATCCTTAAGTGTTCCCTTAAGTGGATGATCTTTGTTGCGAGCCGGCAGTTCTTCGGCCGCGACCAGAGATTCTATAATCGATTTTAGTTTATCAAGGTTTTTACCGCGCTTAAGCTGTCGGTTGACATCTTTCTTGAATTGGGTATCCCGTCTGATGGAGCGCATGACCTCAGATACCCAGGTCTTTAAAAAGTTCTTCCGTGTTGGAAAACTTGACGCCCTTCCCTTTTCGAGAGTCCCGGATGGCCTTCATGGTTTTTTTGTTTGGCACCTGTAATTCAAAAGGCAAGCCCCTTTGTGCCACCACTTGCCGATAAAATAGTTCCACCGAATTGGAAATTGAGAGTCCCAGTTCCTTAAGTATGGATTCCGCCTCCCTTTTAACCTCCGGCTCGATCAAGGCCCGGGCGGTAGCTGTTTTGTTTGTTCCCATGGTTTAGTCTCCTCTTTTCAAGTCATGATTAAGAATTGCCCTGGTTTTTATCAGGATCAGATGCCCCGAATGGATCGCAATTATGGCATATTATATGCTATCAAGGTCAGTTGTCAAGATCCTAAATTAACCCGTCAGGTTGGTTCCTGTATAGAAAACAGTACCATTTAGCTTTTGGCTTCACTGAACCAAATTCAAAAAAATCTTGACATTAATAAAGGTTTGTTCAAAAAACAAAATAGAATCAATCCTTGAAGAATGCATTAGCGGTAACTGCAAATGCTGGACTTTGACGCTCACCAGAACTGACCCCACCCTTGCTCAGAAGAATTGAGCTTCCCGGAGCTGATGCTGCTCCCCATCCGGTACTATCGACCTACCAAGAACCCTGACTCCTAAATCATCCCGTATTTCCTTTAAAAATCCCACTCCCCCCACCGCTACGGTTTCCGTCCACTGTTTCTCATGATTTTCCCTCTTACGGCATCGATGAGGAACCTGCCCCGCCTGCCCCATGAAATCTGCTGAAAATTTCATCGAGGTTAAATGCAAAGCTTATTTAACTTGGGGTATGCCAGACCCGATTCGGTACGAAATATCGGTTGGCTCTCGGCATCAGTGTTCCGCTTAAAAGCTTCTTTTTGGGGGTAAAAAGGTCATT
>CAZVHO010000353.1:0-1625 GCA_964627515.1 uncultured Thermodesulfobacteriota bacterium
AATTCCAGCAGGGTCCAGTGGGGTTCCACCAGGGCTTCCACGGCATGGCCGTTTAAGTGAAATGAAATTTTTTGCATTATTTGTTAATCCTTTCCAAACATTTCACCCCAAGACGACTAATGAGCACACCGACCATTTCCCTCCGGTACCAGGCCTGGCCGCGGATGCTGTCGCGCATCTTGGTTTCCTTTTCAGCAATCCGGGCCGTTTCGGCCAGGGTCTGCTCATTCACTTCTTTGCCGGTCAGGTGTTCTTCGGCCAAATAGGCCCGGATCGGAGTAGGAGCGGCTACGCCCAAACCGATGCGTACCTTGAGACAGGTCTTGAAGTCTTCTGCCAGGGACAGGGTCATCCCGACGCCTAAAATCGGCAGTTCCATGGCCTCCCGGCGGGTATGCTTGATGTAGGCCCCGCTGGTCCGGGGAAGCAGGGGAGGGATAAAAAATTCGCTCAAAATTTCTCCGTGCTCCATCAGGGTCTGTCCGGGTCCAAGGAAAAAACTTTTCAATGGCAGGGTCCGTTTTCCTTTAGGCCCCACCAGATTAAGATGGGTCCCTAAGGTCAGCAAAGGGATGACGCCGTCGGCTGAGGGCACGGCATTGCAGACATTGCCGCCGATGGTGGCCACATTGCGGATCTGGACGGAGCCGATATTTTCCACCGCATCGGTGATGACAGGATAGTGCTGTCGGATCAGGGGAGATTTTTCCAGCATCCTATGGGTGGTCAAGGCCCCGATGCGCAAGATTCCTTCCGGATCCCGCCGGATATAGGAAAGCTCCGGGAGGTGTCTCAAAGAAATCAAATATTGGGGGGCTATTTTCTTTTCTTTGATCTTGACTATGACGTCCGTCCCCCCGGCAATATATTTGGCCTTTTCCCCATGGGATTCCAGCAGAGAAATGGCTTCATCAATGGATTTGGGTTTGAGGTATTCGAAGGAAGGCATGAGAACCCTTTCTATGCATTTGGATCAGTGCCCGGCCGGGGCATAAGACATCGGGTTTAAGGGTTAAGGTTCAAGGTATAAGGTATAAGGAAAGGCAATTTTTGCCCTGCATCTTCCACCTTACACCTTGCACCGTGTACCTGGTTTGATTATTCAACCAATTTCCATTTGCCATTTTCGATGCGGACCATAATCATGGAATCGGTACCCAGACCATTATGGTCTTCAGCCGTCAGGTTGTAAATTCCGCTGATACCGATATAATTCTTGGTTTGCTCGATAGCCTCCCGTAATTTTTGTTTATCCGTACCGGCCTTTTTCATGGCGTTGGCCACGATATAAATGGCATCCCAGGCATAACCGGAATGGGCATTGATCGGAAATTGTTTATCGTAATGATACACGTGATTGTAGAGATTGACAAACTCTTTGATCACTTTTTTTTGCGGGTCTTTTTCGGCAAGCTGGTCCCAGGCCATCAACTTGGTGGAAGGCATCATATTGCTTTCGGAAGCCGAACCGGCCAATTCGATGTATTTGGGATCGGGCAGACCATGGCACTGGAATAAGGGGGTTTTGATATTGAGCTGCTTGATATTTTTAGCCACGATGGACCCGGCCGGCCCGATGGTCCAGCAGATAATGGCCTCGGGATTGGCGGCTTTGATTTTAGTCA
>CAZVHO010000354.1:0-1623 GCA_964627515.1 uncultured Thermodesulfobacteriota bacterium
TTCCAGCAAAAAGGTTGGAAACCGTTGCCGGCGTTTTTCTGCTGGCCGGTAGCTCCAGCCGAATGGGGTTTCCCAAACCTTTGCTCCCTTTCGGCGAACAAACCCTGGCAGCCCTGCTTTTGAAGCAAATACTAAATTCTGATTTGTCCCCGGTGATTGTTGTCCTTGGGCACAAAGCCGAAGAGATAAAAAAGGAGATCCAAAAAATAAATGACCCTTCCCGATTAAAATTGATTTATAATCCGGAGTTTAAAAAAGGACTAAGCACTTCCATCTCCATTGGATTGTCTCAGATAGACCCTTCTTTATCCGGGGTCATGTTCCTCATGGGAGATCAACCCCTGTTGACCACCAAGGTGATTAATAAACTGATTCGGGAATTCATAAAAAGTCCCGCTCTGATTGTGGTCCCTTTGTATGGGAAAAGGCCGGGGAATCCGGTTGTCTTCAGGACCTCGATCATACCGGAATTATTGAAAGTAACCGGGGATACCGGGGGACGGGAATTGATCAAAAAATATTGGGACCAGGTGAAGACGGTATCTATCCGCCCCCAACGAATCGGCTGGGATGTAGATATTTGGGAGGATTATCAGAAGGCAAAGGAATTTATAAAATGAAAAAAGTAAACGTCAAAAAAGCGGTCGGTATGGTTCTGGGCCATGACTTGACCCGTATTATTCCAGGGACCTTTAAAGGTGTAGCCTTTAAAAAAGGGCATATTATTCAACCGGAAGATATTCCGGCCCTGCTTGACCTCGGGAAAGAAACCATTTTTGTATTAGACATCCCCCCAGGTCAACTGCATGAAAATGATGCGGCTGAACGGTTGGCGGAGGCTTTGCGGGGTGACCATATTACCGTCCAGGGGCCGGCCGAAGGAAAGATCAGTCTGATCTCCCGGATTTCAGGTTTGCTCAAAATCCGGGTGGCTGATCTTACCCGGATCAATTTAATTCCGGATATCATTGTCTCCACCCTCCACAATAACACGGTCTGTCAGGCAGGTGACACGGTAGCGGCCACCCGGATCATCCCCCTGACGATTGATGAACGGAAAATTAACCGGGCCGAGGCTATCTGCAGCCGGTCGGGGCCGGTGGTTTCCATCAAACCCTTTATAAAGAAAAAGGTCGGGGTGGTGGTGACTGGATCGGAAGTTTATAAAGGCCGGGTCAAAAACGGCTTTGATGATTGGGTGGGTAACAAATTGATCTCTTATGACTGTGAAATCGCCCATCGGGCCGTCGTGCCGGATAAAACCGTTCGCATTTCCGGGGCCATCAAGGAAATGCTGGAATCCGGTTGTGACCTGATCATCACCACCGGGGGGATGTCCATCGACCCTGATGACGTCACCCGCCAAGGGATCCGCCAGGCCGGAGCCCGGATCATTTTTTACGGGACGCCGGTCCTGCCCGGGGCCATGTTCCTTTATGCCCGTATCGGGAAAACTCCTTTGATGGGACTTCCGGCCTGTGTGTTCTATCATAAGGTCACGATGTTCGATTTGGTCCTGCCTTTGATCCTGGCCGGCGAGGAACCGACTCGAAAAGAGATCGCCGCCATGGGGCACGGCGGCCTGTGCCGCAACTGTCCGGAATGTCATTATCCGGTCTGTCC
>CAZVHO010000355.1:0-1558 GCA_964627515.1 uncultured Thermodesulfobacteriota bacterium
ATACTCCATTTGGGTTCGAATGATAATGCCGAAAAATTTTACGGCAATTCCCAACTGCGAATGGCGGCTAAGACCTCTTCCGGATTTTGGGTGGACTTAAGGGTTTTCAGGAGTTGTCTGTTTTGGGCCGCCCGGCTGGTTAGACCCAATACCTTGACCTGGATATCCGGGGTTTCGGCCGGAGAAAGGATTAGAAAAACGATCTCAATCGGTTTCTCGGTAAGGACATCGGATACTCCTTGCCGGGTTAATCCTAAAGCCACTCTGGGGGCCGTCAGATCACTGATCCGGGCATGTGGGTAGGCCACCCCTTCGTTGAAAAAGGTCGACCCCTGTTCTTCGCGCTTGAGGACTTCTTTTAATAAGGTATCCGGATCGCCTATCCGGTTGGATTTCGCCACGGCTTCCACCAATTTTTGAAGAATGACCTCCTTGACGGCCGGCTGGTCCCAGATGATAATCCGTTGAGGAGTGAGCAATTGACTTAACATCAATTGATCTTGCGAAAGGGGTTTGGGCTCTGAAGGGGTGGAGACCGGGGGAGGTGTTTCTGGAACCTCTTCCCGGCCCACGGTCGTCCCCGGTTCTTCTTCGCGGGTATCCAAAACGATCACCGTGATCCCCAGGCCTTTTTTGATCAGATCGCCGGCAATATCTTTATTCTTTCTGAATTTTTTAAAGAAAGGTTTAGTCCCCGGTCTTCCGATAATGATATGCCCCACCCGGTATTCCCTGGCAAAGCGGAGGATGGTATCGACGATATCTTCCCCCTTATAGGTAAACACCAGTGCCCCTAATTGCTTGGCCAGAGTCAAAGTGTCGGAGAGTTGGCGCTGGGTGCGGGCATCGATGATCGTGGCCTCCTCGGAAGGGGTTTGAACATAGACGGCATACCAGTTTCGGCTCAGTTTTCCTGCCAAGCGCGAGGCATAACGCAGTAACTTGTCGCTATTAGGACCACGCGAACTCAGGCAGACCATCACCTGGTCCGGGGTGATTTCACTTTCTTTTTCCTCCGTCTCCCGCCTTCTCAAATCGATCTGGGAGGCGAGTTCACGAAGGGTTAACTCCCGTAGCTTTTCCAGATTGGAAGTCCTGAAAAAATTAGAAAGCGCCGTCTGGATACGCTCTCGGGGATAGATTTTACCTTCTTCCAATCGTTTTTGTAAGTCCTCGGTGGATAAATCCACGTCCACGATCTGGTCGGCTTCGGCCAGTACCGAATCGGGAAGACGCTCCCGGACCTTGACCCCTACGGCCTTTTCGACCATGTTGTAGAGGCTTTCCAGATGTTGAAGGTTCAAAGTGGTGATGACATGGATGCCGGCGGCCAGAATGTCCTGAACATCCTGATAGCGTTTTGGGTTCGGGCTGCCGGGGACGTTGGTATGGGCCAGTTCGTCGATAAGGGCTACCTGGGGTTTGCGCTTCAGGATGGCCTCCACATCCATCTCTTCCACCGGAACACCGCGGTATTCCTGCCGGCGCCGGGGGATGACCTCCAGCCCTTCAGCCAGTTTGGCGATATCGGCCCGGCCGTGGGTTTCAACCAGCCCGA